>DALYJJ010000193.1:0-9759 GCA_031969915.1 Bryobacteraceae bacterium
TGGTCTGGATCTTGGGCGGCGCGTCCTGAATCAGGGTGACGGGCAGGCCTTCGGCGGTGATCCGGTTCGCCTCCGCCATCACCAGCCCGTAGCCGTGTGTGTAGATGAAGTGCGAGTTGATCCAACGCGTGCGCGCGTCGCCCAGTTGGCGCACGTCCAACTCGCGCGGCGTGAGCATTACCTGGCGGAGGCGGCCGTCGATCACATACCGGTCGACGTCGGTGTCGGCAAAAACGTAGTACGGGCGCAGCGCCTGAATCTGCGTGACCGTGTCGTGGAAGGCGCGCCAATCCCACAGGCGCACGTTTTCGAGCAGCGGCGTGTGCGCCGCGGGATCGATCTTACCTTCGAGAACGGCGGGAAACTCGATCTCGCGCGTGCGGGCGGTGAGACCGTAGGCGGCGCGCGTCGCGGCGATGTGGCGTTCAATGTAGGGCCGTTGAATGGAGATTTCATTCGGCCGGACGTAGACGCGGTTCACCACCGATGGGACGATCGCCTTGACGGCGAGCACCGCAACCACCAACAGCAGAACGCGTAGTTTGCCGAACAGCGCGGCGACGGCGGCGATGGCATACGAGGCCATCGTGACCCAGAGCAGCGGAAGAGTGATGGTCTCGGCAACGTAGTCGACACCCACCATGAAGCCGTGATCGGTGGCCAGGAGGTCGTACCGGTCCAGGTAATTGCTCACTGCCAGACCGAGGAGGAAGACGGCCAGCGCTCCGCGAAGCAGCTTGGATTCCAGAGCGCCGGCGAGGCCTAAATCGCGGAAGTCGATTTCCACCGGTCCGCGGAAACCGCCGAACTGCCGGCGCAGTTGCCAGAAGCGGGCGGCCACCCAGAACAGAATCGCGGAGACGAGTGAAAGGGCGAGCACCAGCCGCAGCAGCAACTGGTAAAACGGCAACTGGAAGAAGTAGAAGCCCAGGGGGCGGCCGAAGACCGGGTCGCGCCAGGAAGCGGCCTCGACGGGCAAGGCGCGCCCGCCGAAGTAGCGGACGACGGTCCAGGTGTCGACCGTGCCCAAGGCCAGGACCACGCCGAGCACCAGGAGGGCGAGTGAGGCGAGTTTGAGATACCAGGGGTAGTCGCGCAGCCGCACGTCCGCGAACCGGAGCGCCCGCGCGTGCGTGAGCCAGAGAACGGCGAAGGAGAAGAGCGCGGCAATGGCGACGGGAGCGACACCGTACAGAATCAGGCTGAACCAGGTTTGCAGTTGGCCGACTTCGCGCCACCACTCCACCTCCACCACGTAGCTGGCGATGGAGCGGGCGAAGATCAGCAGGGCAAGCAGGGCGCCTACGATCCAGAGCCGGCCGCCGCCGCTTGTACGCTTTGGCCGTTCGTCGAACTCGGGGATGTGCATGTTAGTGGTCGCGTCTCCAGACGTACTGGCCGCCGACGAGGGTCGCCACCGCACCGCCGCGGAACTGGCGGCCGTCGAAGGGCGAATTATGGCTTTTCGAGAAAGACTGGGCCACGTCGAAGGTCCAATGCAATTCGGTATCGAGGATGGTAACGTCGGCGGGCAGACCGGGCGCGATGCGGCCGCGGTCTTTCAGACCCGTAATGCGAGCCGGGTTCACGGTGTAGAGCTCGATCATCCGGGCCAGACCGATCCTGCGTGTGTGCACCAATAGTTCGAGCGACAGGCCGATGGCTGTTTCCAGGCCCGTGATGCCGAACGGACACTTCTCGAACTCCTGCATCTTGTCGTCGCCGGCGTGGGGCGCATGATCGGTGGCGATCACGTCCACGGCGCCGCTCACGATGCCGTCCACCACGCCCGCGGTGTCGCAACGGCCACGCAACGGCGGCTTCATCTTGAAATGGCTGTCATAGGGCCGCATGTCCTCGTCCGTGAGGGCGAAATGATGGGGCGTGGTCTCGCAGGTCACGGGCAGGTTGCGCGACTTGGCGAAGGCCACCATGTGCACGGCGTTCCGCGAGGAAATGTGGGCCACGTGGTAGCGCGCGCCGGTGATCTCGGCAAGGATGATGTCGCGGGCCACCATCACGTCTTCGCTGGCGGAGGGGATCCCGCGGAGCCCGAGCCGCACGGATTCCAGACCCTCGTGCATGTCTCCGCCCGCGCTCAGATGCAGGTCTTCACAGTGGTTGATCACCGGCAGGCCGAAGGAGCGTGCGGTCTCCATGGCGCGGCGCATCACGCGGGCGTTCATCACCGGCCGCCCGTCGTCGGAGATCGCCACCGCTCCGGCGAGCTTCATGGAGCCGATCGCGGCGAGTTCTTCACCCGCACTACCCTTGGTAATCGCGCCGATCGGGAAGACGTTGACATCGGCGTGCCGCCGGGCCCGCTCCACGATGTAACTGGTGACGGTGGCGTTGTCGTTCACCGGCTGCGTGTTGGGCATGCAGCAGATCGAGGTAAATCCGCCGGCGGCGGCGGCGCGGGCTCCGGTCTCGATGGTCTCGGCGTGCTCGAAGCCGGGTTCGCGCAGATGGACATGCATGTCGATGAACCCGGGGGCGACCACCAGTCCGCCGGCATCGAACACCTCGCAGCCGGTTGCGTCGATGTCCTTTTCCACGGCCACGAAACGGCCGTCCTCGATCGCCACGTCGGCGATCGCGTCGTGGCGCGAGGCGGGGTCCACCACCCGGCCGTTCTTGATCACCAGTTTCGCCATCTTCAGTTCCTCGACGGTGCGAGAACGCGTTCCAGCACGGCCATGCGGACGGCGATTCCGTTCTCCACCTGGTTCAAAATCATGGACCGCTGCGAGTCGGCGACCTCGGAGGCGATCTCGCGGCCCCGGTTGATGGGGCCGGGGTGCATGACGATGACGTCTTCCTTGGCGCGTTCCAGGTGTTCGAGGCGCAGCCCATAAAAGCGGAAGTACTCGCCCGCCGGCATGGGAGGCTCGTGCTGGCGCTCGAGCTGAACGCGCAGCATCATGATCACGTCGGCGCCGGAGATCGCCTCTTCGATGTCGTAGCTCAGTTGCACGCCGGGTGCGACGGCCTGCAGTTCGCGCGGCAGCAGCGGCGCCGGTCCGCAAAGCACAATCTCCGAGCCGAACTTCGACAGCAGGTGGATGTTGGAGCGCGCCACGCGGCTGTGCGAGATGTCGCCGATGATCGCCACGCGCAAGCCCTCCAGCGTTCCCTTGCAATCCAGAATGGTCCTGGCGTCGAGCAGCGCCTGCGTGGGATGCTCATGCGCCCCGTCGCCCGCGTTGACGATCGGGATGCCCAGGTGGCGCGAGAGGAAATGCGGTGCGCCGGAGGCGGCATGCCGCATCACGATCGCGTGCGGCCGCATGGCCACCAGCGTGTTCAGCGTGTCCACCAGGCTCTCGCCCTTCGACACGCTGGAGCCCGAAGCGGTGATGGAAATGGTCTCCGCGCCCAGGCGCCGGGCGGCGATTTCAAAGCTCGTGCGGGTTCGGGTGGAGGCCTCGAAGAACAGATTGACGATGGTCCTGCCGCGCAGAATGTCCAGCTTCTGGAAGGCCCCGTCCGGGGCGGTCTGGAAATCGCGTGCCCGGCCGAGGACGGCCTCGATCTCCTCACGCCGCAGGGTTTCGATGTCGAGGAGTCCGGCGGGCATGTCAGGCTGCGACTTTCTCGACCAGGAGCACTTTCTCCTGGTCGTCGATCTCCTTGAACTTGACCTCGATGATTTCGATGTCCGTGGTCTGGACCATGCGGCCCACATAGCGCGCTTCAATCGGCAGTTCGCGGTGGCCGCGGTCGATGAGCACCAGCAGTTGCACGCTGGCCGGGCGCCCGCGTTCGAACAGCGCGTCGAGCGCCGCACGGATCGTGCGGCCCGTGTAGAGCACGTCATCGGTGAGGATGATGTGCTTGCCGGCGATGGAGAAGTTGATCTCCGTGGCGTTGAGGACGGGGCGCTCGCCGACCGTTGAGAGGTCGTCGCGATAGAGGTTGATATCCAGGATTCCGACGGGAACTTCGATGCGCTCCAGTTCGCCGATCTTGCGGGCCAACCGTTGCGCCAGCGGTACGCCGCGCCGGCGGATGCCGATGAAAGCGAGCTTGTCGAGAGCCGAATTCTTCTCGAGGATTTCGTGCGCCAGGCGGACCAGTGTGCGGTCGATTTCCGAGGCGCTCATCAACTGGGATTTCTCGCGGGTGGGAGTCATGGGAAACGCGCTGTACCGAGCGTATCACGACCGTTCGCTAGACTGAATCCAATGCCGACGATGGGTTTTCGCGAGGCGCGGACGTGCGTGGAGAGCACGGTTGGGTGCGCCGTTCCGCGCGTGGAACGGGTGCGGCTGGAGGATGCCGCCGGGCGCGTGCTGGCCGCCCCGGCCTTGGCCGATCGCGACTACCCGCCGCTGGCTCGCAGCGTGCGAGACGGCTTCGCGGTGCGCGCCGCGGGTTTCCGCGGATCGGCGCAGGTGGTGGGAGAGGTCCGCGCGGGCGAGGTGTTTGCCGGGGTGGTGGGCGACGGGGAGGCAGTGGAGATCATGACCGGCGCGCCCGTGCCCGAAGGCGCGGATGCGGTGATCATGGTGGAGCACGTCACGCGCGACGGGGCGGCGATCCGGACAGATCGCGAAGTGGCCGCGGGAGACTTCGTCAATCCGCGCGGCGCGGAGGCGCGGCGCGGCGATACTCTGCTGGAACCGGGCCGGCGGCTCGGCTTCGCGGACGTGGCGCTGCTGGCCTCCATCGGAATGACGGAGACCCCGGTGTTCGAGCGGCCGCGCGTGGCGATTCTCTCCACGGGCGACGAGATCGTACCCGTGGAGGCGCCTCCGCTCGATCACCAGATTCGGAATTCGAACGCCTGGTCTCTCGCCGTGCAAGTGGCGCGCGCGGGCGGAGTCCCGGTGGTGCTGCCGGTGGCGCGCGACGAAGCCGGCGACACCCGGGCGCGGATTCTCGAGGGACTCGCGGGCTGCGAGTTGCTGCTGCTGTCGGGAGGCGTCTCGGCGGGCAAGTACGACGTGGTCGAACGGGTGCTCGCCGAACTCGGCGCGGAGTTCTTTTTCGACCGCGTTCTGATTCAGCCGGGGCAGCCGCTGGTCTTCGGACGCGCCGCAGAGAAGTTCTTCTTCGGCCTGCCGGGGAATCCGGCGTCCACCATGGTGACCTTTGAGGTCTTTGCCCGCGCCGCCGTGGAGCGCTTGGGCGGGCAGCGGGACGTCGGCTTGCCGATCCTGCAAACCAGGCTGGCCGCGCCCTTCCGTCACAAGCCGGGGCTCACGCGATTCCTGCCCGCGCGATTGAGCGCGGACGGCGGCAGCCTGACGCCCACCGGCTGGGCCGGTTCCGGAGACATCGCGGCCATGGCGCGCGCCAATGCGTGGCTGGTGGCGGACCCGGACCGCGCCGAGTACGCCGCGGGCGATACCATCGGAGTGCTGGTTCCATGAAAGGCTTATCTCACTACGACGAAGGCGGAAGTGCCCGCATGGTGGATGTGTCCGGGAAAGCGGAAACCAGGCGCACCGCCCGCGCGCATGCGTTTGTGCGCATGAGCGGCGCGGTATTGGCTAAGCTCGGCGAGAACCCGAAGGGCGATCCACTCGAAGTCGCCCGGATCGCCGGCGTCATGGCCGCGAAGCGCACCGCGGAGCTGATTCCTCTGTGCCACCCGCTGCCGCTGGCGCATGCCGACGTGGCGATGGCCGTGGAGGCGGGCGGCATTCGCATCGTCGCTACCGCGGCGACAACCGCGCCCACCGGAGTGGAGATGGAAGCGCTCACGGCGGCCGCTGTTGCGGCGCTGACCGTCTACGACATGACCAAGGCGCTCGACAAGGCGATCGAGATCCAGGATCTCTATCTGCTCGAAAAGACCGGGGGCAAGAGCGGCGGGTACCGGAGGGCCGGCTCGTGAGGCGGGCGGCGGTGCTGACCATCAGCGATTCCGTGGTGGCGGGGACGCGCGAGGACCTGAGCGGCCCGGCGGTCAAAACGCGGCTCGAGCAGCACGGCTGGGACGTGCCGTTGCTCGATGCCATCGCCGACGAGCAGGAATCCATCGCCGCGCACCTGGTGGCGCTGGCGGATTCCGGCGCAGTCCACGCGATTTTCACGACTGGCGGCACGGGCTTGGCGTTTCGCGACGTGACGCCGGAGGCGACCCGGGGTGTGATCGATCGCGAAATCCCCGGCATGGCGGAAGCGATGCGCGCCGAGGGGCGCAAGATGACACCGCTCGCCGCGCTCTCGCGGGCCGTCGCCGGTACCCGGGGGATGTGCCTGATCGTGAACCTGCCCGGCTCCCCGAAAGGTGCCATCGAGTCGCTGGATGCTATTTTGGATCTGGCGCCCCATGTCGTCGATCTGTTGCATGGGCGCACCAGCCACGGACCGAAACTCGAAACCCCGGGCTGACGTCCTAATAAAGAAGTCCATGCGTGCTGCACAACCGATCTTGATTGCCGCCTGCTGTCTGGCCTTGGCCGCCCAGCAACCATCCTCGTCGCCCGTTCCGAAAGCGCCGCCGGGCGCGACGCCGGGCGCGGCGGACCAGGACATCACTATTCGCACCACGGTAAACGTGGTTGTCGCGCCCGTGACCGTGACCGATAAGGACGGCCGCCATATCAACGGGCTGGAGCCGCACGACTTCCGCCTGTACGACAACGAGACCCTGCAGAAGATCAACGAAGACATCGCCTTCCAGCCGCTCAGCCTGGTGGTGGCGGTGCAGGCCAACTGGCGGGTGGACGCGTTGCTGCCGAAGATCCAGAAGATCGGGCCGCTGTTCAGCCAGTTGTTGCTGGGCGAATCCGGTGAGGTAGCGGTGGTTTCGTTCGATCACCAGATTCGGGTGCGGCAGGACTTCACGGCGGACGCGGACCTGATTTCGAAGGCCTTCGAGAACATCAAGGCGGGCAGTAACACGTCCGCCATGGTGGACGCGGTGAGCCGCGCTTCGCGGATGCTGCGGCGGCGCCCCGACAACCGCCGGAAAGTGATTCTCCTAATCAGCGAAACGCGGGACGGGGGCAGCGAAGGCAAACTCCGCGAGGCCATCACGGACCTGCAATTGGCGAACATCAGCCTCTACTCGGTGAACATGAACCGCATGGTCACCAATCTGACGCAGCGCCCCGGGGTCCCGCGTCCTTCCTCCATCCCCACCACCGCGATGCGGCTGCCGCCCGGGGCCGCCGTGACTCCCGACACCGTGGCGAGCCTGACCGGCGCGCCTGGCCAGGCCGCCGACTTCGCGCCGCTGCTCAAGGAGATCATGCTCGGCGTGAAGGCCATTTTCGTGGACAACCCGGTGGAAGTGTTCACCAAGTACACGGGCGGCCGTGAGTACTCTTTCTTCAGGCAGAACGATCTGGAGAAGGCGATTGCGGATATCAGCGAGGAGCTTCGCGCGCAGTACCTGTTGAGTTACAGCCCGAATAACAAGATTCAGGGCGGGTACCACGAGATTCGCGTCGAGGTAACCCGCCCTGGTTTAATCATTCGCACCCGGCCCGGCTATTGGATGGCTGCGGTGCCCGAATAGGCGCCGCGCCTCCGCTCAGAGCCACAGGAGAATGGAAGGAGAGGAACGCTGCATGTGTGTAGCGTATCCCGTTTGCGCCCGCCTGAACAGATTACGAGCGGCCTAGCGGTACCGTACTAAGGCCCTCCCTAGGCTTCCCGCGGCGCGCCCGCCGGTTCCAGGATCGCCTTCATGGAACCGCGGCTGTTCTTCATGCGCCAATCCGGACCGTAGGCGTGGATCTGGTCGCGGCCGAACTCCGCCTGAGGAAGCTCGCAGGTGATCACGATGGTCCGGCCCGTGGTGTCCACTTCCACGGCGTTCCGGTAGGCCTGTTCCATGGTGTGGCAGAAGACCTTCTGCAGCATCTCGATGACGTAGTCGTAGGTGTGTTCGTCGTCGTCCAGAAGGACCACGTGATAGAGAGGTGTGAGCTTATCCTTCTCTACCGTTTCAATGTCTGGAGAGATGACCGTGTCAGGCATCTGATCGGCTTCTTCGATGGTAGCTTAGAGCCGCACTCGCCCGCGCGAGAGTCTTTGCACGAAATCCAGGTCGCCGTCGAGGAAATCGTACTCCGGCAGCCGCTCCGGGGGCACCCAGGCGATTTGCTCGAATTCGTGGGCGACAGGGTCGCCGCTGAACGCCTCGACCCGGAAGAAGATGATCAGGATGGGGGCCCGTTTCGGATAGGCGTGTTCGTAGCGTGCGACCTCCGGGCCGATGCGGGCTTCCACCTGGAGTTCCTCCTGAAGTTCGCGCGCCAGAGCCGCGCGGGGCGATTCGCCGCTCTCCACCTTGCCGCCCGGAAACTCCCATTTCAACGGGTGGCGGTCATTGCGCTTGCGTTGGCCGATGAGCACCTGGCCGTCCCGTTCGATCAGCGCGGCAACCACCAGAATCGGCTTACGCAAGCTCAAGCGCCTTGAACTGTTCGAGTTCTGTCGCGGGCAGTTCGTCGAACCGCTCCGAGCGTTGCTTGTACCAGAGCCAGGGGATCTCAAAGAGCTGCACACGGGGCGAGAATTTCGAACTCTCCTGAATGAAGCAGCTATGCGTGCACCAGCAGTTCGCCTCCGGGATCGCCGCCACTTCAGAGCGCATGGCCGCGGAGGCGAGCGCCGCGCTCACGTCGTAGTCGAAGTCCGCGAGGCGCCCCACCACACCCCGCATTTCGCAGGCGCGAAACGCCCCGTTGTGATCGACGACGATCGAAGTCTCACCCGCGGTGCAGGGCATGGGCCAGGCCTTCGGGCCTTCGAAGCAACGCTCTTGCAGTTCGAAGTGGAAGCGCAGGTTGCCGAGATAGTACATCTCGCCCAGCCTGCGGATGCCGGGCGGCAGATGAGCGAACAGCTTCTTCGCGTACGCGCGGTGAAACGGCATCAGTTGGCGATGCAGCGAACGGACCTGATCCGCGGTCAGGCGCTTGAGCGACGGATCCGGCGCCTGGCCGCGCACGACCTCGAAGTACTGGCCGTCGATGCCGCCGCGGCCGAGCAGGTGCAGGCCAAGGCGCACGATCTCCTGATAGTTCTCGCGAGTGATCACCGTCAGGACATTGCGGCGCAGACGGCGGACGCCGCGATAGCGCGCCTCGGCGGCTTCCATGGTGGCGAGGGTGCGGGCGAAGTTGTTCGGCACGCCCCGGATGGCGTCGTGCGTGTTCGCCAGGCCGTCCAGAGAAAAGTTCAGATCGATCGAGACCTCGGGCGCCAATTCCAGCATGCGGTCCACGGACCGGAAGAGCTTCTCCGGCAGCAGTCCATTGGTGGGAAGGTTCACGTTGCGGACGCCGTTATGCCGCGCGAACAGGCCCACGATCTCGGCGAGTTCCTCGCGCAGGAAGGGCTCGCCGCCGGAGAGCCAGAGCTTCTCAAAGGGCGGCGCGGTCTCCGCGAGCCGCCGGATCTGGTCGAACGTCAGGTCGTCGCGGCTGTTCAACTTGTCGAAGTAGAAACAGGTCCGGCACAGCGAATTGCAGCGCGAGGTGACAAAGAGAAACAGCGACCGGAACTGCTTCGGCCGCACGCGCTGCTTTACGATGGGAAAGTACTCTCGCCAGCCCGCCACTCTCTGCATTGAAGCACAGGCGGGCGGGCCCACGCGTGCAATGTACAGCGAGCGGCTATTAGATCACTTCAAGAACCCCCGTCATGTGGGCGAACTGGCTCCGCCCGCGGTGTGTGTCCAGGTGTCGAACCCCGCCTGCGGAGATACGCTGCGCCTGTCTGTGCTCTTCGAAGGCGGGCGCGCGGTGCAGGTGCGGTTCCAGACGCGGGGCTGCACGGCTTCGATTGCCG
>DALYJJ010000194.1:0-9699 GCA_031969915.1 Bryobacteraceae bacterium
CGCCGGCGTCCCCTCCCGCCCCTGGCAGAAGCGTTGAAAAGCGACTGTAACGCTCGCCCGCTATAATCGGCCTGCCATGGTGGGCCTCCTTCATCGGACGTTGCTTCGCTGGGCGCTCCTGCTTCCGCTTGCTTTGTCCGCCGGAACCCTCACCGTGACGGACCCTCAAGGCCGCGCTGTGCACTCCGCCGTTGTCGTCGTCTCCACGCCGCTCGGCGCCCCGCTGGCCGCCACCCGGACGGACCACCAGGGTCGCGCCACGGTGCCCAGCCTTCCCTCCGGCTCTTACCTCGTCGAGGTTTCCTTTCCCGGCCTTCAGGCGCGGCGGGCGGCCTACCGGCCCGGCGCCGGAGATCTGCACCTGGTCCTCGAACCCGCGGCGCTCGCGACCGCCGTCAACGTCACCGCCAGCCGCGGCTTCGCCGAAGAGGAGCGCGAGAGCGCCTCTCTGGTGGCCGTCCGTGCCGGCGGCGCCATTCCCGCACCGACACTCGGCAACGCCCTCGAAGCGCTCCCCGGCGTCATGGTGCAGCAATCCGCCTACGGCCAGGCCTCGCCTTTCCTGCGCGGCCTGACCGGCTACCAGGTGTTGAACCTCGTCGACGGCGTGCGCTTCAATAACTCCACCTTCCGCTCGGGGCCGAACCAGTATCTGGCTTTTGTCGAACCCGGACAGGCTCGCCAAGTGGAGGTCGCGCTCGGGCCGGCCGGCGTCACCTACGGCAGCGATGCCATGGGCGGCGCGATTCAAGTCATTACGCCGCGCGCGGGCTTTGCCTCCCGGCAGGGCGAACTCAGCCTCTTCGGCGCTTCGGCCGACCGTTCCGGCGGCTTCCTCGGCCGCTTCGGCATCGGCGGCGAGCGCATCGCCTGGCTGGGCGGCGTCGGCGGACGCCGGCACAACGACCTCCGCGCCGGCGGCGGCCTCGATTCGCGCAACGTGTTTCGTCGCCTCTTCGGTCTCCACCCGCGCGCCGTGCGCGACTTGCTCGGCCCCACGCTCCAGGACACCGGCTTCGCCCAATACGGCGCACACACCCGCCTGTCGCTCCGGCTTCCTCGCGCAAACAGCCTCAGCTTCTGGTATCAGAACAGCAACCTGGAGGGCGTGCGCGGCTATAAGGATATGTACGGCGGCTTGGGGCGCGTCCAGTCGGACTTCGAACCGCAGCGCTTGCATTTCCTCTATGGGCGTTGGGAGCGTCTCTCGCTCGGCCCCCTGGCTTCCCTGAGCGCCACCGTCTCGCGCAACACCCAGTACGACGGGTCGCACCGCCGCAACCTCAACTACTCCGATCCGGAGATCGGCGACCGGGTGCGCGTCGACGCCAACGGCTACACCGTGCAGGCCACCGCCGCGCTCCCCGCGCGGCAGGCCTTGGTGGCCGGCGCGGAACTCTACGACGAAGGCGTCGCCGCCCGCCGAAGCGTCCGCGGCGCGGCAGCACGCCCGCTCTACCCCGACGATTCCCGCTACTCAACCGTCGGGCTGTTCGCGCAGGACACCTGGGAAATTCCTTCGCGCCGCTTGCGTTTGCAGGGCGGCCTGCGCTGGACCGCCGTCCGTTTCGCCACCCCCGCCGCGCCCCAGTATCGCGTCCCCGCTTCATCGCAAACCTTCAGTGATCTCACCTTCCACGCCAGCGCGCTCTGGCAGGCGGCTAAGCCGGTCAGCTTTGTCGCCATCGTCAGCCGCGGTTTCCGCGCCCCGAACCTCAACGATCTCGGAGCCATCGGCTTGAACGATCTCGGCTATGAGATCCCGCTCGCGGAATCCCTCGGCGCCGGCGCCCTGCTCGCCGATTCAGCAGGCGAAGGCGCCCTTCCCACGGGCCGCCGCCTGCGCCCCCTCGCGCCGGAGCGGCTGATGAACTACGAACTCGGCGTGCGTTTCGAATCCGGCCGCTTCTACGCCCGTGTGCATGGATTCGACGCGGATCTCTACGATCCCATCGTCCGGCGCACGCTCCTGTTTCCCGCCAACGCAATTCCCTCCACACTGGCGGGCTTGCCCGTGACTCCCGTCACGCCCACCGCCGCACAAGGGCGCGCCGGAGTGGTCACCGTGGCCACCGCCTTTGACCCGCGCGGTGTCAAGGCCTTCGTCAACGACGGCCGCTCCCGCTACTACGGCATCGAGAGCCAATGGCGCGTGCGCCTGTCCGCGCGCTGGTCCGCCGCCGGCAACTATTCACTGCTCGCCGCCCGCGATCTCAACCCGAACCGGCCCGTCCGCCGCCTGCCGCCGCAGCAGGGCATGGCCGGCCTGCGGTACAACCCCACCGGAAAACGTCCCTGGTTCGAAGCCAGTCTGGTGTACGCCGGGGAGCAGGCGCGGCTCAGCGCCGGCGACCTGGACGACGAACGCATCGGCGCCAGCCGCCGCCGCCGTGACATCGCCGATTTCTTCGCCGGTTCGCTCGCCGCGCCCTACATTGCCGGCGGACGGTTCACTCCCACCGGCGAAACGCTGCAACAGATCCAGGACCGCGTCCTCCCGGGCGCCGGCCCCGACGCCCGCGTCCCTCTCTTTCGCGCCAACCCCGCATGGGCCGCCCTCCACATCCACGGCGGCTACCCTCTCGGCGAGCGCCTCGCCGTGCAGTTTTCCGTCTTCAACGTCACCGACGCCAATTACCGCTTCCTCGGCTCCGGCGTCGATAGTCCCGGCCGTAACGCCACCGTTGGCCTGCGCTGGAACTTTTGATTTCTGACTCTGATTTGAAGCGGCGTAGCATGGGGTGATGGAGCCCATGTTCCTTCCTGGCGTCGAGGCCGCGCCCCAGCCGGAGAGCCCGTACTCGAAGTTGATCGCCGCCTGCCGGAGCCGCGGCGCAGGATACCCCCTCATCTGGCACCTCTTCGCATTCAAGCCCGCGGCGGCCCAGCACCTGGAGCGCTTCACCCAGGAGGTGATGCGCGGTCCCTCTCCCCTCTCGCCCGGATTTCGCGAACTGATCGCCGCCATGACCTCGGCCCGCAACGGCTGCCCGTTTTGAACGAAGGCGCACGCCGCGGTCGCGGCGTACCTGTTAAGCGATGACCGCCTGGTGGACGCCGTGGTCAACCAGGGCCTGGAGCACGCCCCGCTCCCGGCCGCCGAGCGCGCCTTGCTCGCCTTCGTCGAGAAGGTGAATCGCGATTCGCCAAGCATCGGCCCACCCGACATCGCCGCGCTCCATGAACAAGGCTGGACGGATGAGGCCATCTACGACGCGCTCACCGTCTGCGCGCTCTTCAACTTCTACAACCGCTGGATCGACGCCTCCGGCGTGCACCCCATGAGCGAAGAGGAGCACCGCGCCGCCGCCCCCCGCATGGCCGCCGGCTACGTGCGATGAGGACCCCTCCGCCTACCGCCGTGCGCCGCGGGCTGCCGCCTCGACCGTCAGCCACGTGAACGAACGCGCCGGAATCGTCACCGGAACCTCGATCTCATACCCGCGCGAGAGCCGGAATGTCCTCGGCGCGCCTCCTTTCTCCCGCACCTGCGCTTGCGTTTCGAGGCCGGTGTAGTAGAGCGGGAGGCGGACGCTCCGTGTCACGGCCTGGTTCAAAGGGTTGTGGATCATGGCCAGGCCCCGTTCGGCAAGTGCCGGGTTGACGTGCAGGATTACGTCGATGTCGCGCCCGTCCGGGCGGCGAACGTGGATGATGTCGGAATCCAGAATGGCCCGGTGCGCCTTGTAGAAATCCACCCAGCGTTTAACCACCGCGCGCGTCTCGGGCGAATCGTACAGCCGCGGACCCCGGTAGCAGGCCTGCACCCCCGCTCCGAAGTTCTGAGCCAGGTGCTGTTCGTACGCCTCCAGGTGATCCTTCAATGGTTCGAGCTTGGCCTCGGCGCCGCCGCCGTGATACTGCACCAGGGGAACGAACATCCAGCCCATGCTCGGCGTCTTCTCCCACGTGCCATCGAAAACGTTCTGGCGCGCGAGCAGGATTTGCCGCTCCCGAGGCAGGCTCCAGTTGGTCTCCCGGTATCCCATGGCGCTCTTGTTCGAACCCGCCAGGAAGTACCAGTCCGGAACGTTCAGATAGATTCCCTGGCCGCGCGCCCATTGGTAGAACCCGGAAATCGCCCGCCATTGCGTCCACTGCGAATCCTCCAGGCCGCGGTGGCCCGGATGCAGCTTCGACGCGCACACGTCGCCGGGATAACTGCCGTCATGCTCCAGAACCCGAATGCCGGTCTGCTCCGCGAAACGAGTCAACTTACGAAAATAGGACTGTCCCCACTTACTGCCCAGGCAGGGAGAGTTCTCGAAGATCGCGCCGCCCGGCTTCCCCGTCTTGGGGTTGATGGCGTCCTCCTGCTCGCCGATTTTGCGGCTCGCAAGCAGGGAATAGCCGCCCAGTTCGATCTTCTTCGAGCGGGCGTAGCCGGCTAACTCGCGGATGCGGGCCAGGTAGGCCGGGTCCTCGTTCTCCATGTTGAACCCGCTCCCGAAGCTCATGATCACCATCTCGAAGCCAACGTCGGCCGCCTGGTCGATGGCTAGCCGGACCGCCTCCGGCTCCGACTGGCGGACGTGCATCAGAATCGGATTCTCGGTCGCCCACGGGCTCAGCGTGCGATACATCCGCCGCAGCGCCAGGCCCTGGCGCTCCCGGTCCGTGGAGTCGTGCGCCAGCTCGAAGACCCGGAAAGACACAAACGCCGCGCCGTCCTCCAGGAGCGCGTCCGGACCGATCGGCGGAGCGCACTCCAGCAGCACGGGCGTCTTCCGCAGGTAATTCACCTGCGTTTCGTATGCGGGGTCGGGCAGCCAGCGCGCGACCTTGTTTGTGCGGTATCCCGCGTGCGTCGCCAGGAATGCATAGTCGCTGTCCACGTGTAGGTCCGGGTGCCGCCATTCGCCCGGATCTTCCACCACGGATTCGGACTCCACCACCGCCAGCGACTCCGCGACAAAGCGCGTCAGCCGAAAAGCACGCCCCGTCCGATTCGTTACTTCGATCCACTTCGAGAGCAGCGGAAGGCCGTCATACATCTCGTAGTGAACGCGGACCGCCAGTCCGCCGGCTTCGAACATCAATACCAGCGAAGCGCCAGGCGGCGGCCACGTGGTGTTGCCCGCGTAGCGAACCTGACGCCATGCGAAGCGCTCCGCGGTGCGGCCCGCCTCATACCCGGTGAAGGGCAGGGCGCCCGGGATGGCCGTCATCCCATCCAGCCATTCCCGGCGCAGGTAGGCCTGCTCGGGTTGTCCCTGAAGCCCGCCCGCCGCCACCATCCGGCCGTCGATCTCCACCATCGCCTCCGGTCTCACCGCGCGCAGCAGGCTCGCGCCGGTGATCAGGTTGTCGAAGGCGACGGTCGCGGCGTTCGGCGTCAGCCGCCAGGCCCGGCGAATCAGGCCGTTGGAAAGCACAATCTCTTCGGGGTGCGAGCCCCGGTAGAGCCTCGCCTTCGCCTCGATGGGCCGAACCAGCCAGTCTGGAGGCCTCGTGGGCGCTGGCTCAGGCGGCAGCGTCTGAGCGGAAACAGCCCAGACGGCGAACAAGGCGGTGAGGTAGCGCATCCAGCCACAAAGTATCGCACCGCGGCCCGGCTCCCTCGCCGCCCTTCCATCGCCGGTGCGGCGATCAGAAGTTCAGCCGCATGCTCACCACCAGGATCCGGTTGCCGTCGTCGGTCGCCGTGATGCGGCCGAAGTTGATCGAATTGATGTCTCCCGTTGGATTGGAGAAGTTGGGCCGGTTCAGCGCGCTGATCGCGTCCGCCCGCAATTCCGCCGTCACCCGCTCGGTAACCCGCACCCGCTTCATCACGTTGATGTCGAAGCGTAGCGCGCTGGGTCCCGTGAACTGCCCCAGGGCCAGCGCACCCGGGCTTCCCGGCAGAGTATTCACGAACATCAGATTCCCGGAAGCGTCGGCAATCGCCTGCAGCGTGCTCCGCGCGCGAATGTTACCCCGCGTGGTCAGGTTCGCCACCGAGGGGTCGATCACCTGCCGCAGATTCCCGTAGAACACCACTCCGTTGCCCACCCGCTGCACCTGCCCGATCTCGCGCCCCAGTGCCGCCACCGCCGTCGCCGGAGTGCTCGCGGCGTTGAACGAATTGAACGACGCGCGCCCGGAGAAAACACTGATCGGGGAGCCCGTGAAGTAATTCACAATCGAGCCAAACTGCCATCGCTCCACTAGGCGCGACAGCACCCGGTTGTTGCCCGAAAGAAATCGCTTGCCCGGCCCGAAGGGTAACTCGTACGTCCCGCTGGTCCGGAACACGTGCTCGATGCTGAACCCCAGGATCCGCTTGTCGAGCCCGCGGTCGCGGCTGCTCCGGTAACTGCGGTTCAAGTCGTCACCGTCCCCGTCTTCTTCGCCCAGCGCTTTGCTCCACGTGTAGTTACCCTGGAACGTCCAGCCGCTCGAGAAGCGCTTCAGTAACTCGGCCTGAAACGAGTGGAAGGAAGAGTTCGCGTAATTGCCAATCAGTCTCGCGCTCGAAAACTGGGGATTCGCCATCACGAAGTTCTCGGGCAGCCCCACCCGCCGCAGGATCCCCCCGCGCACGCCCGTGAATTGCGTGTTCGTGTTCAAGTACTCGGCGAACGTCGCCACGTTGTGGCCGGCCAGGTGCCCCGCCGTCAGGTTGAGGGCCCGCACCGCGTCGGAGCCGGTAATCGTCGAACCATTCACCGTCCCTAACCCGGCGATGTTCAGCCCGCTGAAAATCCGGTTGAACAAGGGGGCGTCGCCGCCCTCCTGCGTGATCCGGAAAGCCTCCAGTAGGCCGTTCTCAAAGATGTTCCGTTCGTTCACGTCCGCCCCGCGGATCAGCTTCGTGCCCTTGCTCCCGACGTACCGCAAATCGACGATCCAGTTCTTCGCAACTTCGCGCTGCAGCGAGAAATTCCAGTTCTGGATGTACGGCGTCCGCAACCCGGAATCGAACACCCGAACCGTCTGCGAGCGGTCGGTCACCGGAATGGTCGCCAGGGGCGCTCCCTGCGGACTCAACGGCAGCCGGACGCCGCGCAGGTCCAGATGCCCGCCCACCTGGTACAGTACACGCTCGCGAAGTCCCGGTTGGTCTCCCGAGATCACGTCGATCAGCCGTAGCGCCTGCCGCTCGTACGCCATCCCGTAGCCCATCCGCACTACCGTCGCCCGCCGAAACCAGGGAAGCTGGTACGTCAGCCCCACCGCCGGTGCGAAGTTATTGTAATCTTCGCCGTACAACTTAGTATCTGGATTCGGCGTTCCCGGACCGATCAGGTTCACGCGCGTCAAACTCCCTTCCTGCAGCCCCGGCCGGTACATCGATGCGAACGTCGTCCCCGACAAGCCGAAGATACCGCCCGTTCCCCCTTCGAGCGAAGCAGTCCTCCCGTTCGGGTCGAACGGAACGCCGTAATACTCCCACCGGACTCCCAGGTTCAGCGTCAGCCGCGGTGTTACTTTCCAATCGTCCTTGAAGAACAAACTGACTTCGGGCCGCTTCCAGTGGCGGTATTTGTACAGGCCCGGCTGGTACTCCGGCCTCGCCCCGCCGGTCGCGTTCAGCGCCTGCACCACGCTCGAAAGCGATCCCGTCAGATCGTTCAGCATGTTCTCCGCCGTCGTCAGGTTCTGCCCGATGCCTCCGATCGTGGAAAGCCCCTGCACGGGCGATGCGCCGGTCCCGAAATTCGCCCTCGGCATGACGTCGTTCGAGTTGAAGCTGTTGGTGCTCGAAAACCGCACATCCACGCCTCCCTTGAACGTGTGCCGCCCGCGGTTCCAGGTCACGTTGTCGATGAACTGGTAGAGCGGCGAGAACAGCCGCACCGGATCGTCCGCGGAATCCACCACGTCGCTGATCAGGTTGAACACCGGGATGAAAGGCTGCCCGCCGGCCTGCGGCAGGAACCCCTCGTTCCCTTCGATCTCCCAGATGTAGCGCGCCCGGTAATCGGGCCGCAGCACGCCGATCCGCAATTCGTTCAGCACCGTCGAACGCATCGTCGACAGGAGCGACAAGGTGTGGAACCGGTCGTTGCGCCTCACTGTGCCGCCGGGCGCGTCCGGATACGCTTGCTGGTAGCGTGTGTTGTACTCGAACTCCTTTTCCCGGTTGTAGGTGTAGCTCACGCGGTGGTTCGCGTTGAAGTGGTGATCGAACTTCACGTTAAACACGTCGAAGTCGTCGGTGCTCGACCGCTGCCACGTGTAGCCCGCCGTGTTCAACCCGTCTCCCGAGCGGAAGTTGTTCGGCATCGGCATCAGGCCGAACATCCGCTGCACCAGCCCCGTCGGGTCCGCCGCCATCCGGTTCGGGTCGCGGCCCTACAGGCTCACCGTTTGCAGGTCGCCCGTCGCCGTTCCCGGGCGCACTGGATTTCCCAGCAGGTCCACCGTCGGACTCAAGGACTCCGCATTCCCGTTCCTCACCCCGGGAAAGAACCGGTACAACCCCCGGCGCGCCGTCTCTGTATAGACCGTACTGGTCACCGCCGATTTCTGCCGGATGCGCTGCGCGTCGTAGAGGAAATGGAAGAACGTCTTGTTCTTCACGATCGGTCCGCCAATCCTCGCGCCGAACTGGTTCCGGATTAGGTTGTTTCTCGGAGACACCGGATCGCCTGTCCGCGGATCAGTCCCCCGCTGGTTGTTGAACCACGTGTTCGCGTTCAAGACCGTGTTCCGATGGAACTGGAACAGGCTGCCGTGAAACTCGTTCGTCCCCGAGCGGGTGATCATTTGCACCTGCCCGGAACCGCGCCCCAATTCCGCGTCCGCGGGCGAGGTAATGACGCGGAACTCCTCCACCCGGTCCACGCTTGTAAATACCGGCGTACTCAACCCCTGGTGGTTCCTCTGGTCCTGTACGTTCACGCCGTCCAGCGTGATGTTCAACGCCGCGGTCCGATTCCCCGAGAAGTTATCGCCCACCAACCCGGCCTGCGTCAGCACCAGGCTCAGCGCATCGCGCGCCGGAATTGGCAGGTCCAGAACCTTCTGTCCGGTCAGCATGCCGCCCACGCTTGCCGTCGAGTAGCCCAGTAACTCGCCCTCCGCCCGCACTTCAATCGACTCCGCCACCGCGCCCACTTCCAGCCTCACACTCAGCGAGAGCCGCGCGCCCACTTCGAGCGCCACATCGTTGTAGACCAGCTTCTTGAAGCCTTCCGCCTCGCCCGTCACACGGTACATGCCGGGCTGCAGGGCAGGGAAGACGAACGTGCCCGTTTCATTGGAAAAGGTCTCCGCACGCACCCCCGTGCGCGCATTCTCGGCGAGTATCTTCGCCTTCGGAATCACCGCCCCGCCGGGATCGGTGACAGTACCCGAAAGAACCGCATCCGAGCTTTGCGCATAGGCCGCGGCCGTTAACAGTTGCAACAGGGAAAGCGAGATCGAGAGCCTCATAGGTGATGCAGGATTCTACCCTGAGGGCCCGCTTTCGACAAAGCAAACTTTTCGCTCGATCCCGCCCCGCCACCTACTTCCACTCGCGGAGAACCCGGAACCCGGCCGCCTCCAGCGCCGGCTTGGCCGCGCGTAACCCCGCCAGATCGAAATACGGTCCCACCACCACGCGCACCTCTCGGTCTCCGCCGGTGGTGTGCATGGCTGAGTAGAATCCACGCGCCTGTAACTGGCGAAACAACTCGACCGCGGCCATCGGCGTCTTCCCCACTACCTGCAGAAAGTAACCCGGCGTGGCTCCCGGTGCGGCCAACGCGCCCGGCGGAGGCGGCAGTT
>DALYJJ010000195.1:0-9691 GCA_031969915.1 Bryobacteraceae bacterium
AAAACGCCCCCACCCGCCCTCCACGAACTCGAATCCGCTGGCGCACCCGCGCCCCCCGTCCTCAAGTGCGTCCGCGCCTACTTCGGGGACCGCCTTTCCGGCCAGCGCGCGGAACTCGAAGCCCAAACGGGCGAAGCCCTCACCGCCTCGAACACGACATCGAACTCCTCGATGCCAAGATCGTCCCCCGCTAGCCTCGCCTTGGCCCCCGGCGCCAGGCCGCCAGCCAACGCCGCCACCAGCCCAGCATGCCGCTACCACCGCCGTCCTCGGGTCGCCCGCCGCCTCCAGCACCTGCCCCTGCTGCGCCTCCGGACCCCATCGGCCATGTCCGCGCCGATGGCATCTTTTCTCCCGAATGCGCCGCCTGCCTGTCTAATCTCGCCATAAGCTGTATACACTTCCTCGGAGGTATGCCACCCATGGCGACAACAACCGCAACAACTATTGCTGTCAGCCCCTTCTGGAGCCAGTACAGCTCACAAGGGATCGACCTCTTGTTCCTGCGCGACGGCTCGATCAGGGGCGCAGGGTCCTTCGCTGAGATTGCCCTCACCCTGAGCCGCTCCTATCCGGGAAAACTCACCGAAGCTCTCTTCATTCCCACCCAGAGCGGATCCCCCTCATGGCTCATCGTGGAACGCAACGGGATCATCGCCGTATTGATCGGCCTCTTGCTTCCCGCTGTGCAGAAAGTGCGAGAGTGCGTCGCGGGCACCATTCAGAGCGATGCGTCCGTCGCGCTGTTCAGCAAGGCCCTGGTACCTCGGGGAGTCGTTTCCTTCCGAATGTCTTCAACCGCGCCGTTGGAAAGTTATAAGTTTATTGTGGACTGTAGCGGGTATTTCGCCCCGTAGGCCGCCCTCGCGGTCCTCGGCGCGCGCATCCTGACAGGAGACCTGATAGGAGAAAAGATGTCCAGGTCAAGTTCGAAGAGTGAGGCAGGAGTCAATCGTCGCCAGGCGCTCCTGTCGACCGCCGCAGGCCTAGCCGCGGCGCCCGCGGCCGCGTCCACCTCGGACGCCAGGAAAGCCGCGGCGGCCCGGGCAACCTGCAGCACGCCACGGTCCGCCGTGGCAAAGACGCAGTATGGAAAAATACGCGGCTATCTCGACGACGGCGTGCTGACGTTCAAGGGCGTCCCCTACGGAGCCAACACAGGAGGCGAGAACCGGTGGCTCCCCGCCAAACCTCCCGCACCCTGGGATGGCGAGTATCCGGCTCTCATCTACGGAGCCAACTGCCCGCAGCGCCTGCACAACTGGACGCCGGAACAGTCGTTCCTCTACCAGTGGACCGACGGTTGGCAGAGCGAGGACATGCTGAAGTTGAACATCTGGACGCCCAGCCTCACTGGCAAGCGTCCCGTGATGGTTTACCTGCACGGTGGCGGCTTCACGTTCGGTTCGGCCTATGAACTCGCCTCTCAGGATGGCGCGCAGATGGCCCGGCATCACGATGTCGTGTCGGTGACCGTCAATCACCGCCTCAACATTCTCGGATTCCTCGACGTGTCCTCTCTCGGCGGACCAGCCTACGCCGATTCCGTGAACGTCGGCATGACCGACCTCGTCGCCGCGCTCCGCTGGGTTCGCGACAACATCGGCAACTTCGGTGGCGATCCGAACTGCGTCATGATCTACGGCCAGTCGGGAGGTGGCTCCAAGGTCACCACTCTGCTCGGCATGCCTTCCGCCGAGGGGCTGATCCATCGGCGCAGTCCGGTGGCGGTGGCAACGCTCCCAGCGCCGAGGAGTCAAGAGAATTCGCCAAGCGGGTGTTTGCCGAGCTCGGCGTGACCGATATCGCGGCTCTTCAGAAGATGGATTGGGCAAAGCTGAACGCGGCCAACAATGCCGTTGCCGCCAAAATGAATCCACCGATGGGACCCGGCGGGCCCACCGCACCTCCGGGCACAGCCAGACCGCGCGTGGGTGCCGGACCAACTGTCGACGGCCGGATCATCACCATGCGGTCCTTCTTCGATGCCGCGCCCGAGATTTCGAAGGACATCCCGATCCTGTTCGGCTCCGTGAGCGAGGAAGGGAACAGCATGTCGTCCCGGCCCACGGAAGCCGAGTGGCTGGCCAGTCTTACCAGGAATTATGGTGAGGCCAAGGCCAAAGCACTGGCGGCTGCGCTCAGGAAGGCGCATCCGGCCAAGAGCATACGAACGCTTTCTTATATGTGCGGCGGGAGCGGGTTGAACACCCTCAACATTCGCAACAGCGTGACTCGCATGGCCACTTTGAAGTACAAGCAGCAGGCCGCGCCTGCCTACGCGTGGTACTTTTCGTGGCCGTCGCCGATGCTCGAAGATGCCGGCGCCTGGCACACGGCCGAGCTCGCCTTCTGCTTCGACAACACCCGCCGCTGCGATCAGGGGACGGGGAACGGCCCGGAAGCTCAGGCACTGGCAAAGAAGATGGCGACCGCTTGGGCCAACTTCGCAAAGACAGGCAATCCCAGCCAGCCCGGGTTGAAGTGGGAGCCGTTCGAGCCGGCGCGCTGCCGGACCATGGTGTTCGACAACAAGTGCGGGATGATGGATGATCCCGAAGGTGACGCGCGCAAGCTGTTGCTCGCCTGACCCGAACGTCAGCGGCAGGGGCGCCTCACCTCACTTCTTCCGCCACAGGTTCGGCAGGAACTTGTCGTAAAGCAAGTGGCGCCACGTGGCCCAGTCGTGGCCGCCGTTTCCGCCAACGTAGTATTCGTGGGTGATCTTATGGTTGAGCAGAGCCTTGTGCAGCGCCACGACGCGCTCGCCCATACGGCCGGACGCTTCCTCCGTCCCCTGTCCCACAAAGAGGTAATCGACCTTCCGGTTGACGTCGGGGTCGTTCAGGAACGTGGCGATCGTCTTCTCGCTGTCGACATCGCCCGCGCTCAGGACGCCGAAGTTCGCGAACAGGTCGAGCGAGTTGAACCCGACGAACTGGGTATGACGCCCGCCCATCGACAGGCCCGAAAGCGCCCGGCCCTTGGGATCGCGCCGCACGCTGTACGCGCCCTCGACCAGTGGAATCACGTGCCGCCGCAGATCCGCTTCAAAGATCTTGAACGTCAGCTCCGTGTGCTTCGGGTTGTTCCGGTGCACCACCTGGTTATTCGGAATCGCGATCACCATGGGGACCGCCTTCCCCTCGGCCAGCAGGTTGTCCATGATGAAGTTCGCGCGGCCGTCATAGATCCAGTTGGACGGCAATTCGCCGCTGCCGCCGAGAAGATAGAGGGTCGGATACCGCCTGGAGCGGTCGTAACCCGGCGGCGTGTACACGTACAGTTCGCGCTCGCCATTCGTGACATTGGAGTGGTACACGTGTCGCGTAACTGCGCCGTGCGGGACGTTGCGGGCGTCATAATACGCCGGCCCGCTCCCGTGCACGATCAGCTGGCTGTACGGCGGCATCGCGGTGAACGCGGCCATGGTGTTGTTGGGATCAGCCATTCGCACGCCGTCCACCAGCAGGTGGTAAGCGTATATGTCGGGCTTGAGCGGGCCGGCCTTGAGGGTCCAGACGCCGTCTTCGCCCCTCGTGAACGGGACACCTCGCCCCGGCTTCTGCAAGCCAGTGAGGACGGCAACGCCAGCGAGCAGCACCTCCTTCGCCGCCGGCGCTCTCAGCCGGAATGTGACGGTCCCGTCATCGGCAACGTCGGGCGAGTTCAGATTGGCGCTGAACGGGATCAGGTTCTCCGCGTTCTTCTGCGGGTTGTAGTCCAGGTTGACGTTGGCCTGCTGCGGCCACGCCAACGTCGATGTGAGCAGCCACGCCATGCCAACAAAAGCGCGAATCGTCATTCGGACCTCCAGGGCGGTCTCCTGGACATTGTAAGACCGCTATGCCTGTAGCTTTCAGACCTCCTACCGATTCATCTCGAACGACACCGCGAGGGCATAACCCAGCGATCGTGACTGGCTGAGGCTGGCGAGGGTCAGCGCACTGGATACTTCGTTAATCGCGCGGAGTTCTCCCACGCCAACGCCAGCCGCGCTCGCTAGCTCCTCGGCGCCAGCCTTGCAATCCTGCAGGATGGCGGACCAGGCCGCGGGAGCCGCGTTGCGAATTGCCTGGGCGTCAGACCCGACACCGGCAATCGTGTAGACAACCGTGCTCTCACCCGACGCTTGGCTGGCCTGGTCGGCCCGGGCCAGCGTGGCGGTCAGGTCCGCTTCCGGCACCAGCAACTGGAAGACCCATGAAGTCCGATTGGGAGCCCCCACCGTCTGGGCACCCGTGGTCGTCGAGACCGATACCGGCGAGACCACGGTTGCCGATACCAGGTGGTCCTGCGTGACGTTGAGCGCTTGCAGCCGTTGGATGGCTTGTTCCAGTGTGAGGCTCAGTGGGCCGGTCACGGTCAGACGGACGGCCAGGAGCGCCGGCGTGGGATCCGGCAGGTAACTTGCCACTTGAATCGATGCGGGCCCAACGTCGGAGAATGTCGCGGCGATAGTCATTGTTTGGCGGAACTGGCTGGGAGCCGAGCCTCCCCGTCCGAGACTGACGCCCACCAAGTTGAAGTCTTCCACGCTGAACTGCCCCGCCGACAGTCCGTACCCGAGAACCGAGAGCCGTTCCAGTCCACGATCGGCCGAGGCGGCCAGAGCCTCCGCTCGGCTCTTCAGGTCTGCCCAAAGTTCCGGCAGCACCCGGGCCCGCGCCGCCCGGAGATCCGCTGCGGTCGGCGATTGCCCCGTGAGCAGGGAGCCGAGCCGCACTCGCGCATTCTCGCTCGAGTTGGCCGTGTTGACCTGCCCGATCAGGCGGGTCGCGGTGCTGCTGAGTTCAGAACTAGGGACGCGCAGAATGAAAGTGAAAACGGTACTGGTTTCGACTCGGTTTGTGGTTGGGTTGAAAACCGGAAGACTAGTCGCGCCAGCCAGATCTCCGATCCCGACACCGGTCGGCCGGACGGCGGCGAGCACATCGGCGAACGGGACATTGGGCGCCAACGGCGTCGCCTCGATCGCGAAGCTGGCTTGCGTCACCGGGACCACGATGGCCCGGCTGGCCGACACGGAAATCGCCGTCTCGGCGCTCAGGACGGTGACCGTGAAGAGAAGTGCGAGATGTCGATGCATAGTCCGCTCCTTGCACAGAATCGACTAGTAATGCGATGCAGCCGCCCGATTGTGCGAAAGAAGGTTCGAAAGAACTTCGAAAGAACGTTCGCCCTGTTTGGTAGACTCCGGATGGAAAGATGATCGGCACGCTAGACACCGTTCTGGACACGTTGCGCACTCACGAAAGCGAGTTGCGGCGGCTAGGCGTGGCCCATGCCGCGGTGTTCGGTTCCGTGGCGCGGGGAGAAGCTGGACCAGATAGCGACATCGACGTGCTGGTGGATCTCGATCAGGATCGGGCACTGGGCGTCTTCGAATACGCCAGGCTGAAGATCTACATCAACGAGATCCTCGACGGCGCCGGCGACGTTGTGAATCGCAGAACGCTAAAGCCGCTACTCCTCGACAGCATTCTGCGCGATGCAATCAATGCCTTCTAGGAACCCTGCCCACCGCCTGCGCGACATCGTCGATAACATTGATGCCATCCGCTTGTTCACCGCGAACATGGATTCGGCCGGTTTCGGCGCGGATCAAAAGACGGTGTATGCCGTCGTCCGTGCGCTCGAAATCATCTCCGAGGCCTCGCGCCGACTGCCGGCCGAGGTTAAGGAACGGCACCTGGAAGTCGATTGGATCGCGGTCGCGGCCGCCGGCAACATCTACCGTCACGAGTACGAAGGCGTGGATCTGGCTCTGATCTGGCACACGGTCACACACGACCTGGAGGCCTTGCGCAACATCGCCACCGGCGAATTGGATCGTCTGCGCGATCGCGCGTGACACTGGCGCATAGCGCACATTCCGTGCGCTGTGATGCTCCCCCCTGGTGCGGCCGCCACCCAGCTACACCTTCAAATCCCACCCCTTCCGCATGTACGGCTTCAGGTACTTGTTCGCTTCCTCACTGTTACTAAACCGCCGCTTGTTCGCATCCCACACCAGCTTCCCCGGCACCCGCAGCGCAATCGCCCCCAGCGCCAGCCACTCGATATACTTCGTCGCCACCGCAAAATCCGAAACCCCCGGTGCCCCACCCTTACACGCCCGAATCCAGTCCTGTTGGTGATTCACCCCGCGCGGCAGCATTTGCGACGGCAGCTTGTACTCCGCCCACCGCGACGCCGGCAGCAGCCAGACACCCTCGCCCCGCATCGTCGTCGCCATGTGCGCCTTCGACCCCACAAACACCGCACCGTTCCCCGGCGCCCGCATCTTCGGATCCTGCGACATACCCGGCGGAAACCCCGGCCCACCCGGACCGCCCGGCCGTCGCGCCCCCGGCGGAAATCCACCCGGCGGAAATCCGCCGCCCCCGCCCTGCCGCGGAATCGGCTTCCCATCCGGCCCCAACTGCGTGCTCACCAGCATCATCCCGTCCCCGCCCTGCACGAACGGCCGTCCCCGCTCGGCCAGGTTGTTCATCGGCGGGAACAGCCGCTCCCCTTCCGCCATCCCCGGCGGATTCTCGAAATCGCCCCGCATGTTCTGATACGTGTGCACCGTCACCGGCGGCATCCCCGCGCGCGCCGGAAACTCGAACACGATATGCGCCCGCAGCGGCCACACCCAACGGCTCGTACCCTCCACATACACGCACTCCACCGACGTCGGGCTCGCCTTGTCCAACTGCAGCGCCAGGTGCGCCGGCCCAAGGTTATGCACCAGCCAGTCCCCTAATGACCCGCCCGTCGAAAAGTCGATAAACGCCCGCCACTGGTTCGTCATCAGCGGGTTGAACGATCGCGCTTCCGCGTTCCCGAGCCACAGGTCCCAATCGAGCGTGGCAGGCACAGTCGTCGCTTCCGGCCCCGTTGCCGGCAGGTTCGGCTGGCCTCCATAAATGCCGCCCGTCCACGCATGCAGCTCCTTCACCTCGCCGATATCGCCCGACCACACAATCTCGCACGCCGTCTTCGTCCCCTCGTGGTTCCACCCCTGGTTGCCCATCTGGGTAGCCACCTTGTACTTCACCGCCGCGTCCGCCAGCAGTTGCGACTCCCACGCCGTCCGTGTCAGCGGCTTCTCACAATAGACGTGCTTCCCCTGCTGCATCGCCAGCAGCGCGATCGGCGCGTGCATGTGGTCCGGCGTCGCAATCATCACCGCATCCATGCTCTTGCCCTCGGCCTCGAACATCTTGCGGTAGTCTTTGTACTTCTTCGCCTTCGGATACTCGGCAAATCCCTTCGCCGCCCGCTCCTCGTCCACATCGCACAGCGCGACGATGTTCTCCGTCGCCGCCGCGCCCGTCAGGATCGCCGGTCCGCGAATGCCGATCCCCACCGCCCCCACGTTCAACTTCTCGTTCGGCGACTTGTACCCCAGCCGCGACAGCGAAGCCGCGCTCCCGAAACCCGCCGTGGGTACCGCGCCTGCCAGCAGCGTCCCGTAGAAAAAGTACCGTCGCGAAAGCCTGTGATCGTGCACCGCTCACCTCCTGACGTCCGAATCGTGTTCAGAATCTATCAAAAGGAGGGGAGAGTGTCACTCTTCCACCGGTCAAGTTGAAAGCCGCCCCGCCCCTGATCCGTTCATCCCCGAAACGGCGCTGACTCAATTAGCCATGCTGCGTTATCTCCTCCTCGTCTGCCTGCTCGGATCCCTGTCCCTCGCCTCCGCCGCTCCCCCGCCTCCCAGCCGCTACTCGGATCTGGCGCGGCTGTGGGGGACCGTCGCCTACTTCCACCCGAACGCGATCTCGCACGCGCCGCAATGGGACCGGGCCTTCGCCGGCCGCCTTCCCCTGCTGCTCAACGCTGGCCACGACGACTACGTCGCGGGCTTGCGCGAGCTCCTGGGAACACTCGGCGATCCAGTAACTCGCTTGGACGAACAGCCCCAGCCCGCTCCCGCTTCTCGCCACCGCTTCCGCTGCACGGGCCTCGTTTGCACTCTTGACTTGCGGGCGCCGGTCCCCGCCGAAAGCGATCTGATCGACCTCCTGGACGCCCTGCCCGGCCGGCTCCCGCCGGGAGCCCGCCTCACCGTCGACCTCCGGCACTTGACCGCGGCGGAGGCGGAAGCCCTCTTCGAGACCCTGCGCGAGAGCGGCTTCTTCGATTCCCTAACCGCCGTCCCTCTGGAAGGAGTACATGATCTGCGCCTGGCCTGGAGAGGCCATCCCTCCGAGCAGCCGAATCGAACGTCGCCCTTCTACCGTCCCGTCTGGATCGCCGTGAAAGACGGGGCCGTCCCCGGTGGTGAGGAGCCCCTCCCCGCGCCGGTCACCGTCCGGACCTCGCCCCACATCGCCTTGCCCGCTGAGCTCTACGCGCTCGCTCACGCCGGACGGATCCGGATCGTGGGCGGCCCAACCGTGAGCGGCTCGGTGGAATCGCTGGTTCTCGAAGACGGGATCAGGGTGTGCGTCCGCCGCTCGCTCTATCGGCGTCACAACGCGTTTCCCTCGCTCGCCGCCGGCCGGCCCTCCGCGCACTTCCCTCCGCAGCCGTTCCCCGAGCCCGGATGGCGCTTTCTCGCGGCGGCCAGAATCTGGGCCGTCGCGGTTTGGTTCGAAGCCTACGCAGCCGAGGACGCCGCCGAATGGAACCGCCGCCTGCAATCGCTCGCCCCGGCCTTTCTGGAGGCCTCGAACGCCGCCGAATACGGCGCGGCGGTCGCGGCGATGACCCGCCTGTTTGCCGATGCCCACGTCTGGTCTGTCCCTCCTGACGTCCGGAAGGCGCTCGCCGCCAAGCCGGACCTGGAGCTGCGGCGGATTGAGAACATGTGGCTGGTCGCCGCGGCCCCCGCCGGCGCCGGCGTGCGCGCCGGCGACGAGATTGTGAGCGTTGACGGCGTTCCCGCGGACCGCTTGGCGCAGGAGCGAAGCTCGCTCTTTCCCAACCCTCGCACGGAGGTCAACCATCGTTTTGTCGCCGACACCCTGCTCTCCGGGCTTCCGCAAACCTCCGCAGCCGTCACGGTTCGGAGCGCCGGCGGGACCCTGAGCGAAGTCCGGTTGCCTCGCCTCGCCGGGCCGCCCCCCAGCCGCTCCGGCCCCGCTTGGCGCCTGCTGAATCCGGAGACCGCTCTCGTGGACCTCGGACTCCTGCAGCCCGCCGCCACCGCCCGGATGATGCGGGAACTGGCCGGCGTTTCCAGCCTGATTTTCGACCTTCGTTCGTACCCCCGCGGCGCCGGTTGGGCTCTCGCGGCTCACCTGGCGCGAACCGGCCGCCCCCTCATCTCGCGGATCGACCAGCCTTGGATTCTCGGACCGTATGCCCAGCGGGCCATGGCGCCCGTGGCCGACGAAGTCCCCGCCGCCCATGGCTCGGCTGTGCAAGGCCGCTGGATCGCCCTCGTCGATGAACGAACGCAGAGCCAGGGAGAGCACACCGCCATGATTCTCGCTGCCCTCGGCGCCAGGCTCGTCGGCAGCCCCACCGCCGGCGCCGACGGAGAGGTAACCTCCATCCGCCTGCCCGGCGGCATCGGGATGACCTTCTCCGGCATGGCCGTCCGCCGCGCCGGCGGGGAACGCTTCCATCGGATTGGCCTGCAACCGGACGTAGTCGTGCGCCCCACCGTGGCCGGGATTCGCGCCGGCCGGGATGAGGTGCTGGAAGCCGCCCTCGAACTCCTCGCGTCCCAGCGGTGAGCGGCGCACCCCTC
>DALYJJ010000196.1:0-9636 GCA_031969915.1 Bryobacteraceae bacterium
CGAGTGCGAGTCAATGATGTTCCGGTTCTTGAGCACCTGCTCGCGCAGCCTCTCGAAGGGCGCCAGGTAGGGATCATCGCCGCCGGCCCGGGTGGCATACGCTTCTCAGATTTCTCAGTGAGCGGCGACCGGCCGCGGGTCTTCGTGGCAATGGAGTACCGTGAGCCGTTTGATACCTTCTACCGGGAAGTCATCAAGCCGCAGGCAGAGAGCCGCTACGACGTCGTGCGTATCGATGAAAAGGCCGGCCCCGGTGTCATCTTCCAGGACATGCAACGCGAGATTCAGCAGGCGGACGTTCTGATCGCGGAGGTCACTCCGGCCAACCCCAACGTCTTTTATGAGCTTGGGTACGCGCACGCTCTTGGCAAGCCGACCATCCTGCTCGCCCAGCGTGGATGCGACCTGCCGTTCGACATTCGCAGCTATCGAGTTGTGTTCTACGACAACACCATTGGTGGCAAAGCTGAAGTGGAACGAAGCCTGCGCCAGCACTTGGATAGCGTTTCGCGCGCCTGATCGCGATCGCGGGCCCGCTCCGGCTGGCGCATTTCCCCCTGGGCGCGCGCTGAACCCCTGATCAGGGCTTCTCCATCCACGCGGGGCGCGCCTCGCCCTTCAGGTAGTGATCGAAGAACTGCTGCAGGCGCTCGGTGTAGTCCTTCTGGTTGGCCCGTCTCCGCAACCCGTGCGGCTCGCCGTTGTAGTTGAACAGGTACGCTTCCTTGCCCAGGCGGCGCATGGATAGGAACAGCTCGATCCCCTGGGTGAAGGGCACGGCGTCGTCATTGTCGTTGTGGAGCAGCAGGAGCGGCGTCGCGATCCGGTCCGCCATAAAGACCGGACTGTTTTCGACGAAGCGCTCGGGATACTGCCAAAGGCTCCCGCCGATGCGGCTCTGGGCCTTCTCATACTGGAACTGGCGCGGCAGGCCCGGGCCGTAACGAATGCCGTTGTAGGCGCTGGTCATGTTCCCCACCGGCGCACCCGCGGCGGCGGCGCGGAACCGCGTGGTCTGCGTCACCATGTACGAAATCTGATAGCCGCCCCAACTGTGGCCCTGGATGCCGATCGCCTTCTCGTCGACGAAGCCGCCGTCCACCACGCGCTGGATCGCGGGCAGCACGCACTTCATCGCGCTCTGGCCGGGGTAGCCGGTCGTATAGACGATGTCCGGCATCAGCACAAGGTAGCCGCGGCTCGCATAGAAGGACGGCAGCACGCTGTGCCCGGGACGCGGCGCGGAGAAATTGTGGACGCCGTCGGAGAGCCGCTCATAGATGTACACGATCAGCGGGTACTTCTTCTTCGGATCGAAATCCTCCGGCTTGACGAGCATGGCCTGGAGCCCTACGCCGTCCGTGTTCCGGAAATCGATCAGTTCGGACTTGCCCCACAGGAAGCCCTTCTGTTGCGGGTTCGCGTCCGTGATCTTGCGCAAGTCGCGGAATGTGTCGTCGGTAACGCGAAGGTCGGGGAAGTCGGAGAACGTGGACGCCGTGAGCAGGTAGACGTTGGCGTTCTTTGCCTTCGACGGGTTGCTGTAGTTGGCCGCGCCCATGAGCAGGCGCTGCGGCACGGCGGCGCCGTTCAGCGAGTCGCGGAAGAATCCCGAGTCGCGCGTCTTCAGATGTTCGGCCCGCAGCAGGAGCGGCTTTGCCGCATCGATGCCCGGCTCGTCGGGATCGTTCTCGACGCGCACGGCGCGGAACTGAACGTTCTGTTTGCGGCCCTCTCCGTCCGTCAGATTCAGGGCCTTGGAGCCGTCGGGCGCGATCTGCCACACATCGTGACGGTCATGGATCAACACCCAGGCGCCGTCGCGGGACCAACCGCCGATGCCGTAGGAGCCCGGCGTGGCCGGGACGTCCGAAAGTTCATTGAAGAAGTTCACGCCCAGCTTCGCGGTGAGATTGGTGACCACTCCGGAAACGGCGCTCACGGCGTTCCAATCCTTGCCATCGAAGAACACGGCGTGCCGGCCGTTGGGCGACCATTGGACCGGGCCGCCGCCGAAGCCCTGTCCGCCGCCGCCCCCACCGCCGCCGCGCAGCTTGCGCTGGAAGAGCGTGCGGGCGCCGGTCTGGGTGTCGACGATGTAGGCGTCGCTGTAGCTGGTGTCGTATTCCACCATGGGCCGGTAGGCGCGGTCGTCGAAGCCGGCGGCGTAGCGGCCGTCGCCCGCGGGGGTGACTTCGGGAAGCGTGAGGTCGGCCAGCGGGACCACCTGGTTCGACGCCAGGTGGACGACGGCGCGATACGTGCGGTTGCGTTCGCGCGCGGCGCGGGCCTTCTGCATCGTCTTGGCGAAGTCGTCCTGCCAGTGCCAAAGGTCGAAGACGGCGCGCGGGGGCGCGGCGGCATTGGGCTTGGCTTCGTCGGCGCGCTTCGGCCCGGCCCCGAAGAAGAGCCGCGAACCGTCCCGCGAAAAACTCAGCGTGCCGCTGTCGGACGGGACGAAGCCCGCCGGCAGGCCCGCCGGCGAAGCAGAGACCGATTCCACCGCCGCGTCCGCGCCGCCGTGCCAGACGAAAACGGATCGGTCGCGATAGAAGGCGGCCTTCGAGGAATCGCGGCTCCACGCAAGCTTGGAGTATTTCGCCTTCCCGGAGGCGAGCGCGCGCGGAGCGTCTCCGGTGGCGGGATCCGCCACAAACGCGCCGTTCTCGTCGAGATAGGCGAGGCGCTTCCCGTCCCGTGCGAAATCGTATTCCAGCACCGCCGGGAGCGTCCGCTCGGCCCCGGTGGCAAGGTTGCGAAGGACTACGTCGGAGGCCACCGGGCCGCGGCGCGCGCCGGGCCCGCGACCCGCACCCTGCCCTGCGCCGGCGCCGCCCGATTCGGCTCCTTCGCCGCCACTCCCGCCGCCCGCGCGGCCCGCGGGCTCCTTCTGATAAGCGAGCCACCCTCCCGCGTCCTCAGGGAACTGGAAACTCTTCACGTTGTCCACGCGCGTCACCGCGCCGGTCGCCAGGTCGAGAATGGCGAGGCCGTTTTTCGGTTGCAGGTCGGGACGCTGGCCGCGGGCCTTGTCCTGGGCCTCTTTGCCGGGATACGTTTCTGCCGCCACGGTGCGGCTGTCGGCGCTGATCGCGATGCGGGGCACGCGTTGCTGCGGAGGGCCTTCGCCGGGCTCCTCGGTCGAGGGCGGTGGGTCGATGGGGCGCTGCCCGGCGGGGATGCGGTGTTCCTTGCCGGTGGCGATCTCACGGGCGATGATCTCGCCGTCGCCCTCCTGCGGAAAGAGACCGTACACGGCAAAGCGTCCGTCGGGTGAGAGCCGTTGCCCGACAATCGCCTTCCAGGAGTCGTAATCCGTATGACGGAGGGGGCGCTTGCCGGCGGGCTGTGACACCAGCGAGGCGGTGACGACAACCGTGAGAGAGAGCGCGAACCAGGGAGAGCGCGAGCGGGCCATAGAGAATGATTGTACGCGCACGATGATATCCTTGCCGGGATGCTCCACGTGCGGACGCTCCACCTGGAATCCGGGCAGGTTGAGGACGGCGAGTTCGACTTGATCCCGAAGGCGCCGGAAGGCGAGCGCATCTGCGGACTATTCGCGGAATGGTTGCAGGGACAGCCGCCGGAGTTTCAGGAACGCGTGCCGTTTCTCAAGCGGGGCGATCTGAATCTGTCCTGGTCGGCGGCCTCGGGCGGCGTCGCGTTCGCTTCGTTTCAAAGCGAGGACGCGCCGCTCTCGATGAGCCTGCTACTGGCCGGGCTCGATCCGGAGGCCGACCGCGGGCTGCTGATGGGCATGGCGGAGGCCGGCCTCGGGCCCGAAGTGGCCGCCGAATTGGACGCGCCCCACCGGCCGCTGCTCGCGACCGTGCTCTTTCCCGGAGCGCCGGAGGCCAGCCCCGCCCTGCAACTGTTGAACACCGCCCTGGCGTCGGTCTTCTTCCGCAAGGTGTTGGGCACGCCGTAGCTTGCTATCCTGATTCTTTCCCCATGTTTTTGAAGATCCTCGCCCATCCTGTCTTGATGAATTTGAACTTCCACACCCCGATGATCGTGGACCTGTCTCATCCGCTCGTGATGCTCCAGGGTGAGAACGGTTCGGGCAAGTCGACGCTGCTGCATTCCATCTACTACGCGCTCCGCGGCGAGCAGCCGGACGGCTACGTGTATCGCCTGGAGAAGAAGGGCGTCGAGTGGTCGAACGTGTTTCTGTTCGACGCCGAGGCGCACAACCCCCGCACCCACCTGGACCTGTTCCGCGATCAGCCCGAGATGCAGGAGTTCCTCCAGATCTCCAGCCACGGCCAGGTGATGCTGAGCATGTTCCAGCAGACCTTTCCCTCCATGCAGGACGGGACCATCCTGCTGCTCGACGAGCCGGAGATGGCGTTATCGGCGTCCAACCAGCGGCGCATCCTGAAGATGCTGCTGGAACTGGTGGACAAAAAGAAATTCCGGATCGTGTGCGCCACTCATTCACCGGTGTTGATTGAGGCGAGTGAGACGTACGTGATCGACCTGGACCGGCACAAGAACCAGAATCTGATCACCACCGATCTGGGCGTCGAAGGCGCCAGCACCATCCAGTAGCCGGAACGCTCCGGTTCACTACCGCGCAGCCCGCGCGCTTTCGAACGCGGCCGGCCCTACGGACAAAGGCACGCCCGCCTTCACCGGCAGGCCGATTTCCCGGCCCTCGTACCGCAGCGTCACGCGGTCCGTGCGGCGCGCACGGACCGTCGCCGAGACCAGCCGTCCCGCCTTCCAACTCACGTCCACTTCGTAGCCGCCCCGGGCGCGTAGTCCCGTCACGCGGCCCTCGGGCAACTCGGCGGGAAGCGCGGGCAGCAGGTGGATGCCCTGGTGACTCTGCATCAGCATCTCCGCGATGCCCGCGGTCGCGCCGAAGTTGCCGTCAATCTGGAACGGCGGATGCGCGTCGAACAGATTCGGATACACGCCCGCCTCGCGCCCGCTGGCCGGCCGGATCAGGTTGCGCAGGATCCCGTACGCCCGCGCGCCCTCCTGAAAGCGCGCCCACAGGTTCAGCTTCCAGCCCATCGACCAGCCCGTGGCCGCGTCGCCTCGAAACTCGAGCGATTGCCGAGCCGCTTTGAATAGGGCGGGCGTCGTGCGCGGAGTGATCTCCGAGCCCGGATAGACGCCCCACAAATGCGAAACGTGACGGTGCTGGTTCTTCGGGTCGTCCTTGTCTTCCAACCACTCCTGCAACTGCCCATGCCTGCCGATCTGGTTCGGCGCGATTCGCGCGCGCATCGAATCCAATCTGGCCGCGAACCCCGCGTCGAAGCCGAGCACGCGCGCCGCCGCGGAAACGGCCTCAAACAGGCTTCGGACAATCTGGTGATCCATCGTGGGACCCATCACCAGCCCGCCCTGTTCCGGCGAGTTGCTCGGCCCGGTGATCAGCCCTTTCCCGTTCGGGTCCTCCACCAGCGTGTCCGCGAAGAACTCCGCCGCGCCCTTCATCAGCGGATACGCTGTACCGCGGAGAAACGCCTCGTCGCGCCCGTAGAGATAGTGCTCCCACAAATGCAGCGCGAGCCACGCGCCGCCGGTCTGCCAGATGCCGTGGTCGGAGTCGTTGATGGGTGCGGTCCCGCGCCACAGGTCGAAGTTGTGATGCAGCACCCAGCCGCCGGCCTGGTAATGCTCTCTGGCCGTGCTGCGGCCCGCTTCGGCCACTTCGCGCAGGGCGGCGAACAGCGGCTGGTGGCACTCCGCCAGGTTGGTCACCTCCGCCGGCCAGTAGTTCATCTCCGTGTTGATGTTCACCGTGTACTTGCTGTCCCACGCGGGCCTCAGCGACTCGTTCCACAGCCCCTGCAGATTCGCGGGCTGGCCGCCCTCGCGGCTCGATCCGATCAGCAGGTAGCGGCCGTATTGAAACAGCAACGCCACCAGTTCGGGGTCGCGTCCGCCGGCGAACTTCACGATGCGCTCATCGGTGGGCAGCGCCGCCGCCTCGCTCGTTCCCAGTTCGAGCGCGACGCGCCGGAACAGCTTCCGGTGATCGGCCTGGTGTTCCTTGAGCAATGCCGCATAGCTGCGGCCCCGCAGCGCGGCCAGCGCCGCATCGTTCCGTGCCTTGGGGTCGCCGCTGACATCGCGGAACGTCTTGAAGTTGGTGGCTCCCACCAGCACCAGCGTCGCCGCATTCGCCCCGTCCACCGCCACGCGCCCGTCGCGCACCGACACGCGCCCGCCCTCCGCGCTCACCCGCAGGCGCGCCTCAAACCGGATTGCCGATTCGGCCACGCTTCCGCTCAGTGTCACCACGCCGCCCTCCGCGCGCACCGCCGCGCCGGCATGCGGGCTGCCGAGCGCCGCTTCGAACGAAAGACTCCCCGGCCGGGAGGCGGTCAGCCGGATCGCGATCGCCTGCGCCGGATGGCTCGCGATCGCCTCGCGCCGGTATCGGACTCCGCCCGCCTGGTACTCCACCGCGGCTACCGCGGCGTCCAGGTCGAGCGACCGCCGGTACTCCGCCGCATCCACGTGCGGAAAGCGGAGCACCACGTCGCCGAACGGCTGGTACGACTTCTGCCGGATCGGGTCGCTCATGAACTCCTTCATCGCGAGCGCCTGCGCTTCTTTCTGCTTGCCTTCGCGCAGCAGTTGCCGGATCGGCGCGAGAAACCGGTGCGCGCCCTTGCGGGCGTAGTCGTGCGGCTCCCCCGTCCACACCGTGTGCTCGTTGAACTGGATCCGCTCCTCGGCCACACGGCCGAACACCATCGCGCCTAAGCGCCCGTTGCCTACCGGCAGCGCCGAGTTCCAGTCCGGCGCCGGCTGCCGGTACCACAGTTCCAGCGGCGCGCCCAGGCAGGCCCCCGCGCAGAGAAGAACGATCAACGAGCGTCTCATCGTGAATCCTTGCTATAAACCATATACGATGCGCATGCCGGTTCTCTTCCTCGCTGCTCTCCTCGTACCCGCCTCCGCGCAGGAGACCGTCACCATCCGCGTGGACGCCGCCTCGCAACTGGGGCCGCTGAAACCCGTGTACCGCTTCTTCGGCTACGACGAACCGAACTACACCTACATGAAGGACGGAAAGAAACTGCTTTCCGAACTGGCCGCCCTCAGCCCCGTCACGGTCCACGTGCGGGCGCATAACCTGCTCACCACCGGCGACGGCACGGCCGCGCTCAAGTGGGGCTCCACCAACGCCTACACCGAGGACGCCGGCGGCAAGCCGGTTTACGACTGGACGATTGTCGACCGCATCTTCGACACTTACGTGGAACGCCGCATGAAGCCTCTCGTGGAAGTCGGCTTCATGCCCGAGGCGCTCAGCGTCAAGCCGCAGCCGTACCGCCATCAATGGGACCCCGCCCGCCCCTACAACTCCATCTACACGGGCTGGGCGCACCCGCCGAAGGACTACGCAAAGTGGTCGGAGCTGATCTTCCAGTGGGTGCGGCACTGCATCGAACGCTATGGCCGCGAGGAAGTCGCCACCTGGTATTGGGAGGTCTGGAACGAGCCCGATATCGGCTACTGGCAGTCGACGCCCGAAGAGTATTTCAAGCTCTACGACCACACCGTCCGCGCGATCAAGCGCGCGCTGCCCGCCATCAAGGTGGGCGGCCCCACCACCACCGGGCCCAAGGGCGAGAAGGCGGCCCGGTTCCTGCGCGACTTCCTCGCCTGGGCCGCGAAAACCGGCGCGCCCCTCGACTACATTTCCTTCCACGCCAAGGGCCGGCCGCGCGTCGTCGAAGGCCACGTCCAGATGGGCAGCGAAGCGCAGCTCCGGGATATCGACCGCGGTTTCGAGATCGTCGCCTCCTTTCCGCAGTTCAAGAATCTGCCGATCATCATCGGCGAATCCGACCCCGAAGGCTGCGCCGCCTGTTCCGTCCGCTTCCATCCCCAGAACGACTACCGGAACGGCACGATGTATTCGAGCTACACCGCGGCCACCTTCGCCCGGAAACACGACCTCGCCGCGAAGCACGGCGTGAACTTCGAAGGCGCCGTGACCTGGGCCTTCGAGTTCGAGGACCAGCCCTACTTCGACGGCTTCCGCGACCTGGCCACCAACGGCATCGACAAGCCCGTGCTCAACGTCTTTCGCATGTTCGGTCTGATGGGCCCCACGCGCATCAAGGCCGAAAGCTCGCTGGCCGCGACGCTCGACGCCATGCTGCAGAACGGCGTGAAGACCAGCCCGGACGTCAATGCGCTGGCCTCCCGCGGGGCGCGCTCGGTCACGGTGATGGTCTGGAACTACCACGACGACGATCTGCCCGCCGCCGCGGCGCCGGTCGCGCTTCACATCGCCGGCCTGCCGGCGAAGCAAACCGTTCTGCTCCGGCACTACCGCGTGGACCGCGACCACGGCAATTCCTACACCGCCTGGAAGCAGATGGGGTCGCCGCAGACGCCGGCGGCCGAACAGTACGCCGCCCTGGAGGCGGCAGGACAACTCCGGCTGGTGGCGTCGCCGTCCTACTTGCCGAGCGGGCAGGGCCAGGTGAAGCTCGACTTCCCGCTGCCGAGGCAGGGCGTGTCGCTCGTCGAGCTGTCCTGGTAACACGACATTGTCGCGTTAACGCGACGCCGGTTTTTCCTCGCCGAACAGCGTCAGCAGCGGGTGTTTCACCACCGCCCGGAACTCCCAGTCGTCCTTCGGACGGCCGGGCAGCGATTGCGTGAACGGGCCGGTGGAGGAGCGGGCGGAGAGCGGCAGGTCGCGCCAGGGCTCGGTCTTTTCGTAGAGATCGGTGATTCCTTTGCGCGGGCGATATTGGAAGCCGACCTGGACGGAGGGCGCGTCGCCGAGGGCCAGCAGTTCACCTTCGAAAACCCAGGCGTTGTTCGCGAAGCGCGCCCCGGCGGTGCGCACGCGAGGCGGGGCGAGCGCGGCCTCTACGTGGGTGATCCGGAAGACGAGCGGCTTGTCCCAGCGGCGGTCGTCGTACATGCGCTGGGCGTTCATGGCGCGGATGGCGAGGCCCTGCGGGGTCTGTTTCCACTCGATGCGGGGATTGACGTCGGGGCGGTATTCGAGGACTTCGCCGCTCTGGCCGAGGATCGAGACCCGGGTGGCGGCGGTGGCGCGCACGGAACGCAGCAGCAGGTCGCGCGTTTCGCCCATTTTCCACGGGGACCGGGTGACGAAGGCGTAGAGGGTGGGTTCGCGTTTGTGGCGCGTGAACCAGATGTTCTGTTCGTTGGTGATGATCCAGGGGCGGACGGCGTCCATCGATTCGCGGTTGACGAAGCTCCAGAGGGCGATTTCGCGAAGGCGCGCTTCCTCCTGTTCGGAGAGTGCGCCATCGGGGCGGGGGCCGACGTTGAGGAGCAGGTTGCCGCCCTTGGCGCGGATCTCGACCAGCGTCTCGACGAGTTCCTGGCCGGGCTTGGCGGTGTCGAAGGGCTTGTGCTGCCAGGCGCTGCCGATGGTGATGCAGGCCTCCCAGGCCTGGTCGAGCGGGATGCCGGGGACGTGCTGTTCGGGCGTCTCGATGGCGCCGCGGGTGACTACGATGTCGGGCTGCAGGCGCCATGCCTCTTCGCGCAGGCCGTCGGCGGGACCGTCGATGAAGAGCATGTCGATCTTGCCGTAGTTGCCGAGCAGTTCGCGCAGTTGGGCTTTGCCATATTCCATGAGCGCGGGGATTTCCCGGGTGGTGGTGCGCG
>DALYJJ010000197.1:0-9570 GCA_031969915.1 Bryobacteraceae bacterium
ATGGCGAGCCACTGCTAAATCTGGTAGACAAGAAGAGTGGCTACTAGTTCTCGCAGAGCACTTCTGGCCTCGGGCGCGGCGGGTATCGGCGGCGAGCGCGGCCCACTCGGCGGAGTCGGGCTTCAACTCGGCGAAGGCCTGGCCGGCGAGGGCCTCGTAACTGCGCCCCAGCCCGCCCCAGGCGCGCGCATCCTTCGGCGTGGCCGCGGCTAAGCGGCGATAGTGCGGAGCGGCCTCGCGGGGGCGGCCTGCCTCGAGCAATGCCTGCGCGAGCAGTCCCCGCGCATTGAGATTCGCAGGGTCCGCGGCGACGGCTTTTTGCAGCGGCGCAACGGCGCGCGCCGGCTGCCCGAGTTGCACGTGCGCCAGACCCAACGAGAAGAGGGCAGGCGGATTGGCGGGCTCGGCTCTCAGGACCGCCTCAAAGTGGGGGACAGCCTCCGCGGTGCGTCCGCCCATCTGCAGCGCCATGCCGAGGTTCAACCGGATACCAGGATTCGACGGCAACGCCCTGAGGATCTCCTGGTACATCCCCGCGGCTTCCGCGAACCTCCCCTGCTGCATGAGGGCATTCGCCTCCCGCGACTTCTCCGCCAGGCGGCCTTCATTCTGCGCCAGGGCCGTGAGGCTCAGGAGGAGTGCGAAAGCCAAGCGGAATGCGGACTGCTCCCAGCGTGCGGCCATGAGATCAGGATAGCGGGAGGAACCACTCGGCCGCCTCCGCCGCCCCTGACACGCCATAGGCGCGTTCGTAGTTGGTCCGCCGGGGAACGTGGAACGCGAGCTACCGAATAAACAAAAAGGGCGACCCGGAAACCGGGTCGCCCTTTGCGTTTGACTGCGACTGAGCGGCTTAGAAGCCGAACCGCAGGCCGAAGCGGATCTGGCGCTCGTTGCCGGCGCTCAGAATGCGGCCGAAGTTCGGATTCGTCACGTCCGCCGACGCGTAGCCGGTGGACTGCCGGTTGTTGATGAAGTTGAACGCTTCGCCGCGGAACTGCATCGTCACGCGCTCCGTGAAGTTGAAGGTGCGCTGGATGGAGAGGTCCGAGTTGAAGACGCCCGGGTTGCGGAAGGCGTTGCGGCCCGTGGTGCCGAAGCGGCCACGCTCGCCGGTGGCAAGCGTCGGGGCGCGGAACGCGCTCGTGTCGAAGTAGGTGGTGCCGGGCCCGATGCCGCCCAGGATGCGAACGTCGGCGTTGACCTGGTCCGCGGTCTGGATGTTGCCCGGGAGATTGAGCGTGCCACCCGGAGAGGAGATGGTGACGGGAGTACCGGTGTAAGCCGCTACGACGCCGGCCACGCCCCAGCCGCCCAGGATGTAGCTGGCCGGACCGCTGGAAGCCATCTTCTTACCCTTGCCGAAGGGCAGTTCATACAGGTATCCGAGCTGCAGGATGTGGCCTCGGTCATAGCCGGCCGCGGCGCGGTTGCGCTCGAACACCGGGCCCCAGTTGTAGCTGACGCCCTGCCAGCCTTCGTCGTCGCCGTAGTTGATGGCCCTGGACCAGGTATAGGCGCCCTGGAGCATCAGGCCGCTGCGGTACTGCTTGCGAACGGCGGTCTGCAGCGAGTGGTAGTTCGCGCTGAGGTAGCCGTCCCACATCAGCGTGCCGATGTTGCGGCCGAAGCGGGAGGAATACGGACGGCCCGGGTTGCCGGCGCCCAGCACCTGACCGGAGTTAATGTCGCGGTCGGCGAGCTGATTGCGCGTGCCGGAGCCGACGTAGCCGACGCTCATGATGATGTCGCTCGGCAGCTTCCGTTCGATGGAGAAGTTCCAGCTCTGGATGTACCCGCGAGTGATGCGGCCTGCGTAAGGACTGCGCATGTCAGCCGCGGCGGGCAGCGTCACGACACCCGAACTGATGTCGGGACCCACCACCGGGGGCAGGCCCTCGGCGAGGGTGCGCGTGGGCAGCGCGGCCACCGCGGACGGGAACGCGAAGTTCACGGTCAGCGGGTAGAAGCCGCGGAGCGGACGCGACCAGGGCAACGGGCTGAAGTTGATGCCGTAGCCGGTGCGGATGACCGTGGAGTCGTTGAGGCGGTATGCGATACCGAGGCGCGGCGCGAAGAGCGCCTTGCTCACGGTGAAACCGTTGTCGCGAGGAATGCTGCCGCGGCCGCCGAGGAAGACCTGGTTGGTCTCGGGGTCGAGGCGCTCAATCCCCTTGCCGTTCGAGCGGCCCATCAACGGGTAGAACTCGTAACGCAGACCGACGTTCACCGTCAGCTTGCGGTTCACCTGCCAGCGATCCTGCGCGTACCAGCCGAATTGATACTCGCGGCCGGTGGCGAGGATGTACTGCAGGCTCTTCTGCATGTTGGTCGGCAGACCCAGCAGGAAGGCCGCATAGGCGTTGAAGTTGTTGAAGTTCGCACCCGCCGGCGCGGTGACGCCGCCGGTGAAATCGATGGCGCCGCGCGGACCGGCGCCCAATTCGGGCTGCCAGTGGTTCAGCCGGTGCAGCACGCCGTCAAAGCCGAAGCGGAAGGTGTGGCTGCCCTTGATCCAGCTCAGGTTGTGCGAGGTGGTGAAGCTCTCCTCAATCCGCTCCAGCGGCATCCAGTTGGGAACGCCAGTGCCGTTGTAACCGGTGATGGAGATGTTCGGGAAGCCCTGCTGCCGCGGGTCGGGGCCACCGATCCCGGGAATACCGAGCGTCTGGCTGAAGTCCTTGCCGAAGTCCTGGCCCTGCACTACCTGATCCTGCCGCTGGTAGCCAATCACCCCGTCCAAGAGAACGGTCGGGGAGATGGTCCACGTGTGGCCGATGGAGGTGTTCTGGACCTGCGTGTCGCCCAGGCCGGGGTCGGAGCCGGGGGCCGGCCCAACGGCGTCGCCGAAGACGCCCACGCCGCCGACCAGAGCCGTCATGATGCCGTAACGGCCCCAGATGGAGTGGTTGGCGCTGCGGTTGAAGTTGACCTTGATGTCGTTGTAGCGGCGGTTGAACTGCGGAGTGGCGCCGATGGCGAAGTTGTTCTGCTGCTCGCCGGCGATGTTGGCTCCCGGATAAAACGCCTGAATCCGTTGCGCGATCGGGCTGATCCGGTCACTCGGGATGCGGTTATTCGCAAACGGCAGGCGGCCGGCGCCGGTGGCGACATCGCCCGTGCGCGGGTCGTAGATGATCGTCGTGATCCCGCTGAAGTCGCCCGTGCGGAGCGGTGCGCTCGGCACCGAGTAGCGGGCGTTTGCGCCCCTGCGCTCCTTGGTGTCGTCGTAGCTGTAGAAGAAGAACAGCTTGTTCTTCGCGATCGGCCCGCCGATGGTACCGCCGTAGTTGTTGAAGATGCTCACCGGCTTCTGCTGTGTCGGGATCAGGAAGAAGTTCCGCGCGCGCAGCCGCTGGTTGTCATGGAACCAGAACGCGCTCCCGTGGAACTCGTTCGTCCCGGACTTGGTCACCAGCGTGATCGCCGCGCCGCCCGCAAAGCCGAGCTCGGCGTCGCCGGCGGACGTGGTGACGTTCACCGTGTCCACCATCTCGGCAGGCATCACGTAACCGGCATGGTGCGGCAGCCAGAGGTTCACGCTGGAGGCGCCGTCGATGCGGGTGATGTTGTTGTTGGCGTTCGCGCCGTTGATATTCGTGCGGAGCGAGCGCCCAGGCGTGTCCGTGACCGAGTTCTGGAACGAGGCCGGCGTGGCGCCGGGAACCAGGTTGATCAGGCTCTGATAGTTCCGGTAACCCGGCAACGGCAGTGAGCGCACCTGAACCGAGTTCAGTTCGGTGTGCGTGTCGGCCTTGTCCGTTTGCAACACGGTCGCGTCGGCGCTGATCGTCACCTGTTCGGTGAGCTGGCCGACTTCCAGACGGAAGTTCGAACGGGCGACCGTGTTGGCCGTGATGTTCAGACCCGTGCGCGTCTGGCCCTTAAAGCCCTGGGCCGAAATCTTTAGATCGTAGGTGCCCGGAATCACGTTCAGGATCGAAAACTGACCCTGATCGTCAGTGGTCGCCTCTAGGGTCTGACCAGTGCCTTTGTTCTCGAGCGTAACCTTGGCGTTCGGGACAACGGATCCGCTTTGGTCTTCCACGATGCCGACCACGGATCCATAGAGAACCTGCGCTTGTGCCGAGTGGAAAGTACCCAGCAGAAGAGCGAGCAGAGCGGCGAATAGCCGCATGCCCGAAGATCGAACTAACTGCATTTCATCCCCCAGAAAAAGGTAAGGAGCGACAGGTCAGCCTGTCGCCTACTGGGTCGAAGTTATCGCGACTTGCACGCCCGAGTCAAGGGAGCACCTGCTAAATGCGAAGAATATGAAAATCAATAGTTTACTGGTGCTTTACTCCCAGAGACAGAATCCCTTTTACAGCAGACACCACCCACTTGTGCTGTCTATCGGCGCGGTGCGCTATCCGTAGTTCCTTCAGTGGTTTCCTGTACTCACTCGGGAAACAAGTCTTAAAATCCAACCCTGCGGATTGTGTCCAGGATCCAGGCCCTTTAGCATGAGAGTCACCCGCGTTCGGAAGGAGCATTGTATGAATCCAATCAGACTCGTCAAGTTTTGGACTCCGCTGTTCGTGGCAAGTGTCGCCGGGGTGTTGCTCTTCGGCCAGTCGGGCAATCCGGTGAACTTCCAGGCGGATCTCAACGGCTACCGTGAAGCGCCGCCGGTTTCGACGGCGGCGACAGGCGAGTTCCGCGCAACCCTGAATAGCAGCGGCACGGAAATCGCCTATGAACTGGTCTACTCGCGGCTGAGCACACCGGTGCTGTTCGCCCACATCCATTTCGGGCAGCCGGGGGTAAATGGGGGCGTGATGACCTTCCTGTGCGGCGGCGGCAACTCGCCCGCCTGCCCGCCGGGCAACGGTACGGCGGAGGCGAAGGTGACGGGCGTGCTGCGGGCGGCGAGTGTCGTGGGTCCCGCGGGGCAAGGCATTCCGGCGGGAGACTTCGCGAAAGCCATCGCGGCGATCCGCACCGGTGCCGCCTACGTCAATGTCCACAGCTCGAACTTCCCGGGCGGTGAGATCCGCGGCCAGGTGCGGCGGGGCGGCGGCAAGGACGACGACGACGATGACGATGACGATGACCGCGGAAGAGGCCGCGGCAAGGGCAAGCAGTAGACGCCGCCGGTGACCCGTGCCCGGGCGGGGCTCAGTGCGCCCCGGAGACCCCCGCCCGGCTGAAGGTGGCCATCTCCGAATACAGACGCACGGCGGTCTCCAGAAGATTGATGGCGATAGCCGCGCCGGTGCCTTCGCCCAGCCGCAGATCGAGATCGAGCAGCGGCGACACGGCGAGGAACTCGAGCATCAACGCATGGCCCCGCTCCGCCGAGCGGTGGGAGAAGATGGCGGCGTCCAGCGAATCGGGCGACAGCGCGCGGGAAACCAACGCGGCGGAGGAGGCGATAAACCCGTCGACCACCACAGGCAGGCGCACGGCCGCCGCGCCGATCAAAAAGCCCGACATGGTGGCGATCTCGAAGCCGCCGAAGGCGCCCAGCATCGAGATCGGATCGGTGGCCGTCTTGTGGCGCAGCAGGGCCTGCTGCACGATGGTTCGCTTGCGCAGAACGTGCGCCGGATCGGTCGAGGTGCCGGCGCCCACCGTCTCCTCCGGATTGCGTCCGCTGAAGGCGCTGAGCAGAGCGGCCGCCGCCGTGGTGTTGCCGATGCCCATCTCGCCGATGCCCACCACGTCGTAGCGGTCCTTCACCGCCAGGGCGAGTTCGATCCCGGCATCGACGGCGTGCAACGTCTGCTCGCGGGTCATGGCGGCCTCCACCACCATGTTGCGAGTGCCCGCGCCGGTCTTGAGTTCCACCACGCCGGGGCCCGGATCGCCGGAAATGCCTGCATCGACGATCATCGTCTGAATGCCGTACTGGCGGCAGAGAACGTTAATCGCCGCGCCGCCCGCAACGAAGTTGCGCACCATCTGACGTGTGACTTCGGACGGATAGGGGCTGACGCCTTCCGCCGTCACGCCATGGTCCCCGCAGAAGACGATGAGGCCCTTGCGAGCAACGCTGGGCGTGGGCGTCCCTTGAATCAAGCCGAGGTGGACCACCAGCCGCTCGAGCTTGCCCAGGCTGCCCGGCGGCTTGGTCAGCGCGTCCCAATGGGCCTCCATTTGTTCGGCGAGCCGGAGGTCGTCGAGGGGGCGGATGCGTTTGAGGGTGGCTTCGAGGAGGTCGGTCATCGTGGCTGCGCGATCGGGCCAATCGCGGCGATCGCCTCGCCGGTGACCGCTCCGCCCATTGTAGCGGCTGCGCGCCGCGGCGGACCTGGGGTTTCAGAGGGTGATGGCGATGATCTCGCAGTAGGCCTGCGTGATTCGCAACGGATCGCGGCCGCTCGCCTGCCACAGCAACTCCGCGTTGAGCCCGCCGTGCGCCACCACGGCGGCGGGGAACGGCCCCTGGCGGATGACGTCGAGCGCGCGGGCGGCGCGGACGGCCACCTGTTCGCGGGTTTCGCCGCCGGGCGGCGTCACGGCCCACCAGTCGGCCATCTTGCGTGCCACGAGGTCGGGCCAGCGGCCCTCAATCTCCGCCCAGGCGAGCCCTTCCCAATCGCCGTAGGCCATCTCGGCGAGGTCGTCGACGATGCGGCAGGGGGCGTTGATGAAGGCAGCCGTTTCCCGCGCCCGCCGCAGGGGGCTTGCGTAGACCAGATCCACTTGCAGATCCGACAACGCCGCGCGGGCGGCTTCGCGGCCGGCTTCGCTGAGCGGGGGATCGACGCGGCCGAGCATCACGCCTTTCAGCGCCGGCTCGCCGTGCCTTATGACGTACAGGCTGCGCATGACAGTAGCACCAGAGACACCATTTCCACCACCTGGCCGGTGGCGCCCATGCAATCGCCCGTGACGCCGCCCAAGCGGGCGTGAAACCAGGCGCGGGCCACCAGGACCACCGCCCCGGCTGCGCCGGCGAGGACCACGCCGGCCATCGGCCCGCACAGGAACGACGCAGCCAGCGCCTGCACGATCACCGCGGCGGCGACAGGCGTGGTGAGCCCGGACATGAAGACGGTCCCGATGCCTTCGCCGTAGGGGCGCGAAGCCCATCCGAGGAGCACCATCGAGGCGCGCGAGAGCGCCAGCGCGGCCACCAGTTTCGGCGTGACGGGCGGAGGCAGCGCGGCGACGGCGTTCCACCGGACGAGAACGCTGACCACGATCGCGGCCGCCCCGTAAGTGCCCACGCGGCTGTCCTCCATGATGGCGGCGATGCGCTCCGGGGTACGGCCCGCGCGTACGCCGTCGGCAACATCTCCCAGTCCGTCTTCATGCAGCGCGCCCGTAACCAGGATCCAGACGACGACCACCAGCAGCGCGGCGAACGGGACGTGAGGACGAAGCGCTTCGTAGACGGCGGCGCCGAGGAGGCCGAGCCAGGCGCCCACGATCGGAAAGAAAACCGCCGCGCGCCCGGGCGGAACCGTCTCGCCGCGAATGGGCAGAACGGTGAGAAACTGGATCGCGCCGAGGACGGAGCGGACAGCCGCACCGGCCATTACTTCACCCGGAGCGGGCAGCCGAACGCCATCCAGTACACGCGCTCGGACACCTCCGCGATGCGCTGATTCAGGCGGCCGACTTCATCGCGATACCGGCGCGCGAGTTCGTTCTCCGGCACAATGCCGCAACCCACCTCGTTGGTGACGAAGACGATGCCTGCCCGCGAAGCGGCGGCCGCGCTCACCAGGCGGTCCATTTCTTCGGCCAGGTCGAGCTTGCCGGCGAGCATGTGGTTGCTCACCCAGAGCGTCAGGCAATCGACCACGAAGGCGTCGAAGTGTTTGTGCCGCCGCTCCAGCAACTCCGCCACTTCGAAGGGTTCTTCGAGCGTGACGAAGCTCTTGTCCCGCTCCAGGCGGTGATTGTCGATCCGGGCGCGCATTTCGTCGTCACCCGCCTGGGCGGTGGCGACGAACGCCAACCGCCGGCCATGCAATTGCGCGAGCGCCAAAGCGTACCTGCTCTTGCCGCTGCGCGCGCCTCCACCAACCAGTATCAGAGCCACAAGCTTCTCCGCCTCGAGCGCAGCAGCCAGATGAAGAAGGGCCCTCCGACCAGCGCGGTGATCACGCCCACGGGAACTTCCGTGGGCGCCAGGATCACGCGCGCCAACGTATCGCAGAGAGTCAGGAATGCCGCGCCTACCAGGAATGAACAGGGAATCAACAAACGGTGATCCGCGCCCAGCCGCATGCGCAGGGCGTGGGGAACGATGAGACCGACGAATCCGATGGGGCCGGTGAGCGTGGTGACCGCGCCCGTGAGCGCAGACCCGGCGAGAAACCCGGCACGCATCAACCACTGCACGTTGACACCGTGCGAGGCCGCCCACTCTTCGCCGACGGCCAGCAGGTTCCAGTCCGATGCTCTCCAGAAAATCAAAGCGAGCGGCGGCGCCACCGCCACCGAGAGCCAGAGCAGAGTCCGATATTCCACTGCCTCGATTGACCCCATCAACCAACGGGTGATGGCGACCGATTGCGTGAAGCTGGCCACATTCTGCAAGAAAAGAATGACCGCCAGGCACACGCTATTCATCGTGACGCCGGACAACAGTAACGTAAAAGATGACATGCGGCGGCCCTCGGAAGCAACCGCCACCACGGCGAGCAGGGCCAGGGCCGCGCCGGCGAAAGCAGCCACCCAGATGGCGGGTAGGTGAGCGACCAACTGCAGGCCGGCGCAGATGGCCACCACCGCGCCGAGCGAGGCGCCGCTCGAAACGCCCAGGATGTCGGGCGTAGCCAGCGAATCGCGAAGCAGGGCCTGAAACAACAGGCCGGCGACGGCGAGGCTGCCGCCGGCGAGCATGGCGAGGAGCACGCGGGGAAGGCGCGCGGAGAAGAGAATCACGCGATCCGTGGAGTCGGCGGTGAAGGCCTGCCGGAGGTCGATGGAAGTGGACCCGATCAGGGGAGCGGCGACGAGCACGAACAACAGCGCGGCCGCGGAGACGGCCACGGCGCGCCCGAGCGTCTTAGGCGTGGCCTGTTTCACGACCATAGACGATCCAGCCGCGGCCGTCGCCGGGATCGACGGTTTGCACGTCGACAGCGAACACGTCGCGAATGCGGGCTGCGGTGAGCACTTGTTCGGGAGGGCCGTCGGCGGCGACCCCGCCGCGCGCCAGAAGCACGACGCGGTCTGAGTAGGTCGCGGCCAGATTCAGATCGTGTGTGACGGCGACGATCAGGCGGCCGTCCGCGGCGAGCTGCCGCAAGAGGCGGTAAAGCGAGATCTGGTGATGCAGGTCGAGGAAGGTCGCGGGCTCGTCGAGCAGCAGCACGGAGGCGTCCTGTGCGAGCGCACTGGCGAGAATCACGCGCTGGCGTTCGCCGCCGCTGAGCGCGCGGAAATCGCGCCCGCGGAACTCCAGGGTGTCGGTGAATGCCATCGCGCTCTCGACGCGAGCGAGGTCCTCGGGCGATTCGAAGAGGCCGTCGCAGTGTGGGGTTCGGCCCATCATCACTACCTGCTCAGCGGTGAACGGAAACTCCAGCCGGAGCGCCTGCGGGACCACCGCCACGCGCCGGGCGAAGGCGCGGGCCAGGTCGCCGGTGCCGCCGGCGATGTCCA
>DALYJJ010000198.1:0-9470 GCA_031969915.1 Bryobacteraceae bacterium
CCTTGAAATGTGGCGCGCCCGGCAGGATTTGAACCCACGACCCCCTGGTTCGTAGGATCGTTCCCGCCGACAAGCAGTTGATTTCAAACTACAACCGTGCGGCCGGTCCGTTGCAACTTGCCCCATGGCGCCAGTAGCATCCTGAGAAAGTCTTGCAGAAGTCGAGCGGCACCTAGAGCGGTTCAGCCCTTCTTCGGCGCCGGCTTCGATGGAGCCGGTGAGTTCTTGCAGGCAGGTGCCTGCGGGGAGCACGAGCAGTGCTTCGCTGAATTGTGGACGTGGTACCCACCCTTCTTGGCTTTGTGGCCGCCGCAGCGATCCAGCTTTCCCCCGTGAGCCAAGGCGGTTACGGAGATCGACGCCAGGAGCGCGGCTACCATCGCACGCGCGATCACAAGAACCACCAAACGATGGCGGCTACGATCATTACGAAGATTGCGGCGCCTCCGCCGCCTTTGCGACTGCTCACGTGAGATATTCCGGTGCCGGGGATCCCAATGGTTGTGCCCGACCGGCCTCGGCCGAAATTGACCGATGCGCCACGCGTTCCGACCGAGGTGGAAAAGCCCGTCTTCGACACGTTGAGCTTGACGCCCGGAGCGATACTGAACGATTTGCGCGTGCGAAACCCCATGATGACCCCTGCAACTAATTCCAAATCTCGCACTTTACACCCGTAGGCACACGTCCGATACGGCTCGCACCTCAGGCGAGAGTGACCTCGCCGTTCGTCACGAAGCCATGCCAGGCGCACCCGCCCAGGAGCAGCACCGAGCGCGACTTACCTGGCTCGCAGTCGAGCGTGAGGTCCTCGAAGTTCGTGCCGACCAAGCGCCACCTTCCGGGCCCGGGCGTCGCATGCGCAGGCACGCCGCGGGACGAGGACCAGCAGAGCACCTGATGGGTGCCCACGCGGCCGCCATTCGCCTGGAAGCACTTGGGGCAGAGGAACCGGATGCCCTGCGCCTCCTCGATCGAATCAACATTCGAGAAGAACTGCCGCGAATCCTCTTCCTTCCAGCGCAGCCACATCGGCTCGAGCTGCGTAAGCCTCATGACGGCCCCCTCATTGGCCGAGCACTTTCCGGCCCGCCTCTCGATAGAGCGGCGCCATCCCGTTCTCGCGAATCCCCATGTAGGTTTCGCCCCGATCCGTGACCGTCTGGCGGATGAAGGCCTCGAGGGCGATGTAGCGGTCGTCGCGCATCACCTTCTCCACGAAGCAGGTGGGTTCCTGCCGCCACGGACTTGCGCCGCCCGCGATCGCCACCAGGCGCCGGTCGGGCTCGCGGTTCACGAGCTGCTCGAAGGCGGGGTAGTACTCCTCGAGGACCTTGCAGCCGTCGCCGTACGAATCGCAACCGAGCCAGTCCACGAACTCGATCCCCGGGCGCGCGCGCGAGCTGCAGGCCCAGAAGACCGCGATGGGCTTGCCGCGGGTGGCATCGAAGCGCGCCATAGCCGCGTGCACGGCGATGATCCGGGCCTTCACCTCCGAGTCCGTCAAGCCGTGCAGATCCGGCTCGTCGCAGGGCCTTACGGCCGCCACGTCGCGCAGCAGGCCCGCGTCCGCGATGCGCTGCAGCCAGAAGGTGATCTCGCTCTCCAGCCGCTCCAGCGGTAGGCCGTAGCAGGCCGGCACGTACAGGATCACCGGGCGGCCCGCGGCGTGCGTCAGGGTGGCGAGCTGCTCGAGGGGCCCGTAGAAGTCGGCCGCCTCCACGCAGCTCGTGTGGTCCGTCGTTTCGACGGCCGCCATGGCGTTCATCCCGAAGTAGCAGAAGTGAGGCGCGGTCACCCGCGGCGGGGGCGACGTCGAAGTGGGACCGCTGCCGCTCGAGGCGCCACCACCCCCGCACGACGAGAGGGCGAAAAAAAGGGCCGCCGCAGCGGCCCAAAGACGCGCTTGGTGGCACCTCACGGCACTGCATCCAGTTGACGCTCGCGCTCGAGGATTGCGCTCAGTTGGGCGGCGTCGGCGTAGTGGTTGACGTAGCTCTGTCGGAGGACTTCGAGAGTGGCACGGCAACCGGCCCTCTCGCTTGGGTCCTCAGCGATTCCGGCAGCGGCGGCCGTGGTGTTTCGGCTGACCGCCCGGAGCTCGCGCATGAAGTCAGGAGGCAGCACGCAATCGGCAGCCACCACAGTCTCGATTTCATTCTTCACCTCCTCGCCGTTCACGTAGATGTAGATCTCGCGATCCTTGTACTTGGTGACCACCTTCTCCTCGATCACCTTCACCTTCTGCAGGTGTACGATCACGCGCTCCCCCTCGGCGGCACGCTCGAGCGCGGCATCGACGGTGGCCACCGCCTTGCCGGCCTTGTACCCGCCTGCAGCGATCGCGACCGCGATCGCGATTCCACCCAGGAGCTGCCACATGGTCAGAACGCGAAGGCGCCCGCGGCGAAGGCGAGGGCCAGCACGGTGAGCAGCGCTCCCATGGGCATCGTGACCGGCTTCCTCAGGAACGCCGTGACGCCGGCGCGCGCGACTTCGGCATCGGCCCGGTTCACCTGGCCGTCGTCGTTCAGGTCTCTTACGTCTTTCATCGGGATCTCCAGTTGAAGCTCACGCCCGTGGCGGGCTTGTGAGCAGGTATATGGCGAGGGCCGCCGCAATGACGACCACCCACGCCAGGAAGCGCGCGAGAGGTCGCACGCCGTAGGTCTTCGCTAGTCCGGGTTGTTCACCGTGATCCAGCACGATTCGCCTCGACTGCGGATTGCGCCGATGACCTTCGTCTTGAGCGCGTGAAGCGCTGGCCGCGAAGTGCCCCCGACAATGCGTTGGCCCACCACCTGGGCGCCGACGAGGGGGCAGCCCTCCGTGTCGTCGATGTCGTTGCCCGCGTGCATGCGCACTCCGGTGAAGCCCGGCACGCCGTTGATTGTGATGGTGTCCGGCCCGAAGCGAGGCGAGTTCTCGAGGGTGATGCGGTACCGCCCGGGCGGGATGGCCGTTCTCCCGGCGATCTTCGTCTCGCGGATCGCGTCCTCGAGCGTGAAGCATTCGAAAACGCCGTCGACGAAGAGGCCGCCGATGGTGCATTCGTTGACGGTCGGATTGCGGTCGAGGACGAGCTCCATCAGTCCCTCCACCGGCGATTGAGGAAGGGATCGACCGAGGCAATGTCGCTTCTCGGCGGGCGATTCACGGTCCGTCGCTCGGTGCCATCCCATCCCTGCAGGCGAGCAGCCAGCTGGCAGAGCTTGAGACCTCGGGAGACACCCACCGCCCAGAGCGCCGCCCCGAATGCCCAGAGCGTTTCCGCATGAAGGTCGGAGCCAGGCGGCAGGAACCACTCGCCGATGGCAGTCACGCACCCGGCGAAAACCATCACCAGGCCCACAGCTTCGGTGTAGTGCCATCGCGTGGAATGCTTCGAGTAAAGGATGTTGAGGCGCATCGCCGCGGCGATCGCCAGCACCACGAACGAGAGACAGCTCACGAAGGTTTCCATCACGGCCTCCCCTCCTTCCCGACCTCGTCGGGGCCGGGTGTGGTACCGCCCGAGCGGAACCATGGAATGAACGAGAAGGGCTTGGCTGCGAAGGCCGCGCCCATCTTGTTGAGGGCTGGGATGATGTAGACCCCGACGATGCCCAGAACGATGGCCACCAGGTTGAGCACCGGTCCAGGCATGACCGCGCGGCCGTCGGTGTACCAGCTCACCGCCCATGCCACGGCGGGCGGACCCGCGGTGCCGAAGAGGATCCCGCACGTCACGGTGGCCCCCAGCGCGCGACCGGAGAATTGGGGCACGAAGAAGAGCGACGCGCCGGCGGCGGCCGCGGAAAGCGTGAGGTGCAGGAGCTTCATCCCGCCCCAAGCCGCCTCGTCCAGAGGTACTCCTGGCGGCGCCACCGCCGCGGCGATCGCCCGGCAGCTCGCTGCCAATGCCAGCAGCATCAGCCCCGCCGCCCTGGTCTGCTTGTACGTCATCGATTCCCCTCCCTGGATGGCCATTGGCCGAAAACGAAAGGGCCGCTCAAGGCGGCCCTGTCAGGTCATCTGGAAGTCGCGGTGGCGGACTTCGCCCCGGCCACCCCTGCTCCACGTCGTACCGAAGCACCTCCTCCACTGAGGTGAAGGCCCGGATGGCGTCCTTGTGCCGGCCGGCGACGCCAGCGATGGTCCCCTCCGCCACCGCGTATGCGCTGGCGTTCGCGAGCACCCGCTCGACGACGGCTGCGAGCGGCACGCCGCGCGCGTCCGCCTCCACCTGCAGGAGCTCCCCGGTGTACACGCCGGTGTCCCGGAAGGCCCGGGCCTCCTGGAGCTTGACGGTCCAGCTCGACATTTCCGCAGGGCTCGCGTACTTGACCACGCGGGCACGGGCCTCGCTTGCGAGTTCCTCGACGCGCGCCACGAGATCGGCCTGGGCCTCCGTGAGCGAACGCTGCACCTTGATCTCCACCATGGGGGTAGGAATGCCGCCGGCGGCCACCCAGCGATCGTATTCGGGCCAGGCGGGGTGACCTGGCGCGACGTCCTCACCTGTATCGAGATCGCGGACGCCGCGAGCTAGCAACTGGTACCTCGGTTCGTTCACGACACCGCCCCCTTCACCTGCGTGGAGTTGTTCCCGCCGAACCAGGTCACCGCGTTACCGTTCAGCGCGATGGCCTTCCCGCCGGTCCCTGCGGCCCCGCCAAGGCTCGACGCGGTCGCGCCAGATCCAGCACCTCCGTCGGTGCCAGCTGTGGCCCAATCGCCTCCGAAACCGCCGTTGCCACCGGTCGTGGGGCCGACCACGCCACCAGCTCCACCCGCGGCATTCGAATTGCCGTCGGATCCGTTGAACCCGTTCGCCCCCGGAAAATCCCCAGCACCGCCGCTTCCTCCACCCAGCGAGACGAAACCTCGACCACCGCCGCCGCCTCCGCCGCCGGTGGTGAAAGTGCCGCCGATCGCGCCCCCGCCACCACCACCGCCACCACCGCCCCCGAAGATGAATCCATTCGTGTTGTCGACCAGGAGGGTCACGCGCGTGTCGATGGCGTTGCCCCCATTGCTGCCGGCGGCACCATCGACCGCCGGGCCTCCGCCGTCGCCGCCAAAGCCGCCGACCCCCTTGATGTACCCCGCATTGACGATGCGGACCGTCGAGCTGCTGGCGAAGCTCGTGGTGGTGAAGAACGCCGCCGCGCCGCTGTTGCCGTACACAGTGACGCCCGAGTCGATGGACACGATCACGTCAACCGCCTCGACAGGGCTTCCAGCCGCGGAGTACACGTTGTAGTCGACGGTGTTGGCGCTGATGGTGAGCGAGATCACGCGACGCGTGCTGCCTCCGCGGTGCACGATCCAGCCCATGCAGAAGGCGGCGCCTTGCGCCACGATCGCGGTCTCCCACATTTGCCGGGCGGTTTCATACACGGCCTCGATCGCCGCCGCGCGCGTCCGTGGCGCCGGGACGTCGGAATGGTGCTTCAGGACATTGGGCGAGATATTGAGCGGCCGCTGAACGTGCTCCGGCACTGGCCCCCAGGTGAGGGCCGCAGTGCCGATCGCGAGCGCGGTGGCAGCCGCGAGACGTTGGCGCCTCACACTGCCCTCCAGCCCACGGAGGCGCGCACGTTCGTGCCTGTGTCGTCCGTGGTGAGGATGATGGTCGCCGCACCGTTGATCGAAGGTTTCCCCCCGACCCCCCAAGTGACCGAGGCGGGCCACAGCGTGGCGTTGTGGTTCGAGACATAGACCAGGTGCCCCGCGATGCCGCCGGGAATGTTCGCGAACGTGACGTTGTTGTTCCCGTTGTTCGTGATGCGGGTACCCCCGTACGCCCAGTCCACCGTCACGCCGGCGTTCAATCCTGGGGCAAGGGCATTCAGCGCTTCGACCACTCGGGTGAAGCTGCCGGAGGATGGCGCCGCGCCGCCGATCGCCGTGCCGTCGATGGTCCCGCCGTCGATGTTCACGGCCGTGCTGGCCTGCGTGGACATGGTCCCAAGGCCGTGCACTCCAGTGCCTGTCCCTGCGATGTGCGCGACGAGGGAGGCCGCCACCAACTTCCCCTTCGCGATCAGCTCGAGGATGAAAACATAGACCCCGGAAGCGATCGATTGCGACGTGATGTTGAGGTTCCCGTCGTAGACGATAGCGTCGGCCACCTGAACGGTGGCCCAGGTCGCGCCGCCGTCGTCACTCCACTCCACGAGCTGCGAAGTGATCTTCGAAGCGGTCCACGTGTTGGTGAAGCGAAACCAGATGTTGTTGACCGTGTTCTTGAAGATCCAGTACTGCGGCTCGTCGGCGGTACCCGTGCCGTTGGTGCGCAGGAAGGTCCAGTCCTTCACCTTTCCCGTGAGCAATCCGTCGCGAAGCACCCTCAGGTTCTCGCGCGCGCGCAAGGGTACATTCGGGCCGGTGTCGCTGCCGTCGGGCTTGTTCCAGTTCGGGTGGGTATAGGCGGCGGTCATGGTTCAGAATCCTCGGAAGGACCACTGGGCGTCGGCCGCGATCTGCGCGCCGGTACCCGCGTTGAATGCATAGAGCAGGAAGGAGTTCGAAGGCCCCACGCGGATGTTGGACACGTTGGCCGACACCAGCGCGTTCACGTTGCGAGCCGGTTCACCTGAGGTGCCGTAAATTGCCAGCTTCACGGTGGCGCCGTTCTTGATGCGGACGTTGCGGTAGATCGCTTTGGGGGTACCCGGCGTGTCGCACTCGTTCACCAGATACACCTGTCGGACGGTCTTCCCGAGGTGCGATCCATCGATTGGAGTGGAGCGGTAGTACCACTTGCCGCGCACCGCGGCGTCCATGCCGCCTCCGATCATGTTGGCTCCGGTCTGTTGGTCTCCAGCGCCACCGATCTGCGAGAGGTCCATGAATTCGAGGAAGGCGCCGCCGCCGGTGTACCCGCCTGAATCCGGCGCAGGACTCGAAGGATCGAGGAACACTTCGTACTCGAAGATGTCTCCGGCCACGGTCGGGCCGTACAGCCCGATCGCCGCGTCCGCCATGATTGAGATATACGAGTACTCGTTCGAGGCCCCGGTGCCGCCCGTGTTCTGGGTGAACATCAACCCCTGCTGCGGATTCAACAGAAGCCGATCGATCACGCAGGCCCTTGCGCTGTTCGTGTTGACCGCCGTGGCCTGCACGTCCTGCGCGGCGGCGTAGCGCCCGGACATCTCGATGAGCTTTCCGCCCGACGAGAGCGTAGTCGCCTGGCCCGATTCGCTCCTGGAAAGAGCCACGAGGGAGATCTTCGGCTTGCCGACGATCTCCATCGCTCCGGTCGTCTCGACCGCGGGACGGATGAAGCGCGTGGTGCCCGACCAGGACAATCCCGGCTGCGGGGTCCACGTGCTCCCGTCGTTCGACACCTCCAACGCGAAGGTGGCCGCACCCGAGTGGTTCGTAACTGTGGCGGTGAGCGAGAACTGCGCGGTCACCGCCTGGCCGATGTCCCACGACTCTCCCTGGAAGCGGCTCGTCCCCGTTCCATAGGTCGTGATGGGATTCGGATACGACGTCATCGCCAGCGGGAAGAGGGAATCCCAGCTGCCGACTCGGTTCGAGATCCAGCGCGGGAAGGTCTCGCCTTCGTTCTGGAACACCACCATGTTGGTGAGGGTGGGGCTCGAATACTCCCGATCTTGGATGAAGGCATCCGAATCGGTGGTGACCGTCACGTCGCGGAACTTGGCGTTGACCGATTCGCGCCCCACGCTGTCGAGCGCCTTCACGTAGAAGCGGTGGGTCCCGGGTGGCAGGCCCCTGAACTGCCCGAGCAGCCCGTCCACGATGTCCACGCGCTCCGCCGTCTCCCACGAGCCGCCGGTGGTGACGTTCGGCGTGTACTTCCAGTGGTAGCGCAGCGTGTCGATGTCGATCGCCGGCTCGATCTTCGTGAGCACGATCCCGCCGATCTCGAACGCCTGGAGGATCGATGGTACGTCGCTGGGCGGCAGAAGCTTGCCCTGCGCGGTGTAATTGCCGGTGATCTCCGCCGAGGTGAAGCCCAGGACGTTTCGCGCGCGCACGCGAGCCGTGTAAAGCTTGCCCTGCTCGACCGCCGGCGACACGAACTCGGTGCGCAGCGACGAGCCCTGGAAGATGACGCTCGTGCCCTGCAGGAATTCGACGGCGTAGTCGAGCAAGTACCGGTCAGGAGAAGCCGTCCACGTCACCCGCAGCCGCGACAGGTACTTGGCGCCCGTGGCCACCGTGGCGCCCTGGCTCTGGTCGAGGTATACCTCCTCCACCATCGTGAAACCGGTGGGCGCAAGCACAGTGCGCGGATCCGGCAGGGTCGAATCGATCGACGGCGGCGCAGTGACCACGTCGTCCGAGTACATCTCGGGGTAGTACTCCTCCGCCACGATGTGCACACGGGCGAAGCCGAGGGGCATGATACGCAGCACGCGCACCGGCTTCGCGACGAGGTCGGAACCGTTCGAGAGCCGGATCACGTCACCGCGGCGGATGGACCACGCCTTCTCGAAGGCGTCGAACTCGAGCGTCCGGATGCCCAGCGTGTTCTCGTTGAAGTAGCGCTTCTGGAAGCGCACCGCCTCGGCGTAGTCCTGGATCCACGTCGCGTTGAGCACCGTGGTGAGCTCGTCGACGTCGCCGGAGGCCACCTCGGCGGTCACGAGCGGCGGGTCGGTGTACCCCTCCCCCCACGGCTTCACCGCCGTGTTGGTGATGCGGACCGAGACGCTGTTGCGGCCGAATTCGCCGTTCTTCTGCGAGTAGCGAAGGGACAGCGGCTGCCAGTCCGCCTGCTGCAGGTGCAGCGTGGTGCTCACGTCGACGGGGGCGTCCGCGACCAGGTAGGTGACCGGACCCTCGCGCGCGACGAAGCACATCGCCGCGGCGCGCAGCGTCTCCTCGACGTCCTGCTTCGGCTTTTGCTCGTCGAAGACGATGCCGATGGTGTGGCGCTTCTTCCCGCCGAGGACCTGGTCGCAGCGGTCCGCCGCCGCGCCCACAGAAGTCCAGTCGACCGTGTCCCCGGGGCCCAGCGTCGAGCTCGCGAGGAAGTCCGCCAGGGCGAGCGCGGGGTTGTCCGACCACACGGTGAGGCCCGAGCGCGGGTCGTACACCTTGCGCATCTTCACCTCGAAGGTGATCGAGCGCTCGTCGATCGCCACGTCGATCGACGCGGGGATCTTCACCACCGCGTAGGCGACGCCGGGCCGGATGTCCGCGTAGGTCACGCCCTGGAGGGCCCAGGCGGCCACCAGCGCGGCATCCGCGGTGGTCTGCGTACCGTCGTAGATCGTGACCGTCACGCCGGCCGGCGCCGCGGCGTCGTTGATCTCCATCGCCACGACGGAGTCGATGGGCCCCTCGCCGATCACGCAATCCAGCAGCAGCGCGCCGGCGGCATCCACCACGGCATTGGCGACCAGCGGCGCGATGCGCACGCGCCCGTAGCCGTACCGGAGCGGCGCATTGGCTGCGGCGAGCGTGAGCTGCTGCTCCGAAGGCGAAGGCGCGGTGTCGCGGAG
>DALYJJ010000199.1:0-9422 GCA_031969915.1 Bryobacteraceae bacterium
GGGGCGATACCGGGTGGAGGTCCCGATCGGGCTGGTCTTCTTCAATGGCGCGGGGGAGCGGCTGGCGAAGGCGGCGCTCGACGAATCGGGAGTGCTGGGGTTTGAGGGCGAGTACGCGGAGTGCGCGGAGGCGGCGCGGCGGCCGGCGGGAAGCGCGGGGCAGCCGAGCTGGACGGACTGCTTCGACCGACTTTCGCGATGGATTCCGCGCTGGGGGCGCGAGGTGCGGGCGGTGGAGGTCACACTGCCGGGATGCGGCCCGGTGCGGGTGGAGACGAGGCTCGGCCGAAGTTCCGGGGACTGGTGGCTGTGGTGGGTGCCGTTGCCGCATGTCGGAGGGACGCCCTATTCCACCTACTCGCTGCTGCTCGAAGTCAAGGCAAGACAGTGCCAGGCGCGGGCCTTGACGCCGGCCGGCGGGTGAGATCACGCTCCGTACCATACCTTATGGTATGCTCGGAACATGAGTCTCCTCTTCGCGTGCGCATCGGCCGCGGCCCTGGCCACCTGCGCGATCCACCTGGCGGCGGGCGGCAAGTACGTCGCGCGGCCGCTGCTCGAATGCCGGGGTCTTCGTCCGGTGCCGAAGTTCACTTCCTACTATTGCTGGCACATCGTGACCTGGATGCTGGCCTCGATGGCGGGGTTCTACGGGGCGGCGGCGGCGCTGCCGGCGCAGTGGCCGCTGGCTCTGGCGGCCACCATTCTGGCGGCGGGCTGCCTGGTTTGGAACGTGGCGCTGATCGGGTGGCAGCGGCTGCGGCCGGCGCACTTTCCGCAGTGGGCGCTCTTTTCGGCGATCACTGCGTTCGGCATACTGGGGCTGTGGCAAAGCCGGTAGAGGCGGGCGGTTCGGCGGCGCGGCGAGCGTGGCTGGAGGCGGGATTCGCGATTCTGGCGGCAGAGGGCGAGCGCGGGCTGACGATCGAGCGCCTGTGCGAACGGATGAAGAAGACCAAGGGATCCTACTATCACCACTTCCGGAGCCCCGAGGATTTCGCGGATGCGCTGCTGGAGCACTGGGCGGCGAGCTTTACGGAGCAGGTGATTCATCGGGCGGGACAAGCGCCGGATGCGCGGCGGCGATGGCGGGCGCTGGTGCGGGAGGTGGCGGGGCTGGACGGCGGGGTGGAGCGCGCGATGCGGCGGTGGGCGGCTGGCAGCGAGGCGGTGCGGCGCCGGGTGCGGGAAGTGGACGAGCGGCGGATCGGGTACCTGGCGGAGCTGAACCGTGCCACGGGGTTTGCCGGGCGGGCGGCGGAGCTGGCGCGGATCGAGTACGCGGCGTGGCTGGGAATGGAGCAGCTTGCCGAAGACGCGCCGGCGGCGGAGATGGAGCGGGTGGCGGTGCGGATCCATGCTCTGCTGCACCGTTCTGTGCTGCACAAGGGAGCTCGGCGATAACGGGCGGGCAGGCCGGTCCGACATACTGTAATCTAGATTACAGTTGAAATCGGACGGAACCTTCCTCACGATCTCAGCGGACACGACGAGCTGACGGAACGCGGACATGAGCGCTTTCGACGAACCAGCGGACCTCCCGTTCGCGGACGAATTGGAGCGAATCGCCGAGCAATCGCGAGCGCTGCATCGTGAGACCCAGGCGCTGCGGGATGAATTGCCGGGCGCAAGCGACGACGTGAAGGCGCATGCGGAGAGCCTGATGCGGGAGGCAGCGGAAGTGGCGGGCGCGTTGGAGGTCCTGATCGGACGGCTTCGGGGCGGCGGGAATGACGGACGAAACCGCTAGGAATCGGACATGCAGGTCTGATATGCTGGTTTATTGTGCGTAAGCCACCTCCTTCTTCGGGCCTGCGACCGGTTTCCCGTCATCCTCACCCGGCAGCAGCCTTGCGCTTAGGCCTTCCCCCCTTGCTGGCGGACTCGCGGCCGGTTGAGGAGTGTATGCGGACGCGGCGCTCGACGCGCGAGTACGCGGCCCGACCGCTGAGCTTTCGGGAAGCGGGTCAACTGTTATGGGCGGCGCAAGGGGTGACGGCGCCGGGCGGGTTGCGGACGGCGCCCTCGGCGGGAGCGGTCTACCCGCTGCGGGTGTATCTGGCGGCCTGGCGGGTGGAGGGCGTGGAGGCGGGGTTCTATCGGTATCGCCCGGATGAACAGGCGCTCGAGTTGTGCTGGCTGGGCAGCCGCAGTGCGCGGCTGAGCGAGGCGGCGGCGGGGCAGGAGTGCGTGGTGAGCGCGCCGGCGGCGATTGTGCTGGCGGCGAACCTGACGCGGATGACGAAGGAGTTCGGGGAGCACGCGCGGCGGCTGGCGCTGATCGAAGCCGGGCACGTGGGCCAGAACATTTGTCTGGAGGCGGCGGGGCTGGGATTGGGTTCGATCGGCCTGGGGCGCTTCGACGCGGAGCGGGTCAAGCGGCTGCTCGAACTGGGAGCAGCGGAAGAGCCGTTGTACCTACTGCTGGCCGGGGCGCCGGCGCGGTAGGATCGGCGCCGCACCGTAACCTCTCCGCCCGCTGGTATCATCTGATATATTCGATCCCGCCAGGGTGGCGGATTCATTGTAAAGGAGGGTGTCCGGTGAGCTTTGAACAAGATCCCGACGTCCGAACGAAACGCGGCGGATTCTCGCGGCGCGGCCTGCTGAAGAGCATCGGCGTCACGAGCGGAGTGGGGCTTCTCGAAAAGGGAGCGGAGGCGCAGACGCCGGCCAACGTACAGGGGCCGGGCGAAGTGCCGATCACGCTCAACCTGAACGGGAAGCCGGTGAAGGTGGCGGTGGAACCCCGGACCACGCTGCTCGACGCGCTGCGCGACAAACTCGACATGACCGGCGCGAAGCGGGTGTGCGACCGCGGCACTTGCGGCGCCTGCACGGTGATCGTAGACGGGAAGGCGATGTACGCGTGCACGATGCTCGCGATCGACGCGCAAGGAAGGAAGATCCGGACCATCGAGAGTCTCTCGGCGGGAGCGAGCCCGCATCCGATGGTGAAGGCGTTTGTGAACAACGATGCGCAGCAGTGCGGTTATTGCACGCCGGGGTTCGTGATGGCGGCGACGAACTTCGTGGAACGCAGCGCGGGTGCGGTGACCGAGGCGCAGGCGATGGATGGGCTGGGCGGCAACTTGTGCCGCTGCGGCACCTACATGGGGATCCGGAAGGCCGTGGTGGAAGCGGCGAAGGAGATGAAGGGGGCGCGCAATGGCTAATTACAGTTGGCCTCCGATGGATCAAAGGAAGGTCATCGGCAAGCGGATCAGCCGCATCGATGGCATCGCGAAGGCGTCGGGCCGGGCGAAGTATCCGTCGGACATGAACCGGCAAGGGATGCTCTACGCGGCGCTGCTGTCCTCACCGCACGCGCACGCGAAGGTGCGGAGCGTGGACACGTCGGAAGCATCGAAGATGCCTGGAGTGAAGGCGATTCGCGTGATTTCGCCGGCGGGCACGGAGATCCAGTGGGCGCACACGGAAGTGGCCGTGGTGGCTGCCGAGACCGAAGCCCAGGCCAAGGACGCAGTGCGCAAGATCCGCGTGGAGTACGACGTGATGGAGCACGTCGTCCAGGACGTGGACCGCGCGAAGATCGGGTCGCGGGCAAAGCCCTCGGGCGAGCAGGTGACGGGCGACGTGGACACGGCGCTGAAGGAATCGGACGTGATCAGCGAAGGCTGGTACGGGATTCCGGTGCTCACGCACTGCTGCCTGGAACCGCACGGGCAGACGATCGAGTGGAAGGGCGAGAAGATGGAGTACTGGCCCTCCACGCAGAACGTGTCGGGCCTGGCGGGCGACCTGGGCCGCAGCCTGCAGTTTCCGGCGGCGAACATCAGCGTGCACCAGGACCACATGGGCGGGGGATTCGGGAGCAAGTTCAACTCCGACCGGTGGGGCATGGAGGGGGCGCACCTTTCGAAGGAAAGCGGGCGGCCCGTGAAATGGTTCCTGGACCGCGCGCACGAGGTGGTGATCGCGGGGGTGCGTCCGAGCTCCTACGCGAAGATTAAGATCGGGGCGAAGAGGGACGGGACGATTCTGGCCTGGGAGTCGGAGAGTTGGGCGTCGGGCGGCGTACAGCCGAGCGGCATGCCTCCGATTCCGTATGTGTTCGGCAACCCGGGCAGCGGGATTCCGAACCGCCGGATGAAGCACCTGGGGGTATCGCTGAACACCGCGCCGCAGCGGGCGTGGCGCGCGCCGAATCATCCGCAGGCCTCGTTCCTTACGTGTTCGGCGCTGGACGACCTGGCGGCCAAGCTGAACATGGATCCGCTGGAGTTGTTCCTCAAGAACCTGAAGTACACGCCGCGTCCGGAGACGTACGAGAAGCAACTGAAGATGGCGGCGGACATGATTGAGTGGAAGAAGCTGTGGACGCCGCGCGGACAGCAGAAGGGCGCGGTGCGGCGCGGCCTGGGCATCGGCGTCAACCAGTGGCAGGGCGGGGGGCACCAGTCGGCGTGCCGCGTGAAGATCCATCCCGATTCGACGGTGGAAGTGGAGATCGGATCGCAGGATCTGGGCGTCGGGACGCGGACGATCATCACGCAGGTGGCGGCGGAATCGCTGGGCCTGCCGATGGCGGCGGTGAAGGTGAAGCTGGGCGAAAACGCGTACCCGAGCTCAGGCGCTTCGGGCGGGTCCACTACGGTGGGCGGCGTGAGTTCCTCCACCCGGAAGGCGAGCGTGAACGCGCTCGAGAAGTTGTTCGCGGCGGTGGCCGAATCACTCGGCGCGCCGGCCGATCAACTGGAGGCGGTGGACGGCACCATCCGCGTGAAGGGCAACCCGGCGAAGAGCATGCCGTGGAAAGCGGCCTGCCAGAAGCTGGGGGTCAATTCGATCACGGCAGAAGGCGAGAACGTCCCGAAGCAGGCGGCGCGCGAAGGGCTGAACAGCGCGGGCGCGGCGGGCGTGCAGATGGCGGACGTGACGGTGGACACCGAGACCGGCGTGGTGAAGCTGAACAAGCTGGTGGCGGTGCAGGATTGCGGCCTGGTGATCAATCCGAAACTGGCCGAGAGCCAGGTCTACGGTGCGTGCATCATGAGCATCTGCGGGGCGCTGATGGAAGAGCGGATCGTGGACGAGGTGACGGGCCGGGTGATGAACGCCGACATGGAGTTCTACAAGCTGGCGGGCATCAAGGATATCGGCGAGATCGTGGTGCACATGGACATTGCGCCGGAGCACGACAAGCGCGGCGTGATCGGATTGGGTGAACCGCCGGCGGTGGGAGGCATCGCGGCCATCGCCAACGCCGTTTCAAACGCGGCGGGCGTGCGGGTGCCGATGGTGCCCGTTACGCCGGATCGAGTGCTGAGCGCGCTCGCAGGGAGGAACGCGTAATGCAAGCCTTCGAGTATGCAAGCCCGGCGACGCTCAAGGAGGCGCTGAGCCTTCTGGGCACGAAGTGGGGCGAGGCGGATGTGCTGGCCGGCGGCACGGACCTGCTGAGCCTGATGAAAGACTACGTCCACACGCCGAAGCGGGTAGTGAACGTAAAAGGGCTGAAGGAACTTGGCGGGATCGCAAAGACCGCCGGGGGCCTGCGGATCGGCGCGGCGGTGACGGTGGACGAACTGGCGGCGAGCGCGCTGGTGCGCACCGAGTATCCTGCGCTGGTGCAGGCGGCGCGGGGCATTACGAGCCCGCAGATCCGCAACATGGGGACGGTGGGCGGCGACCTGTGCCAGCGCCCGCGCTGCTGGTACTTCCGGCAGGGCTTCGGGCTGCTGGGGATGAAGGACGGCGCGAGCCTGGTGGAGAAGGGCGAGAACAAGTATCACGCGATCTTCGCCAGCGGGCCGGCGCGGTTCGTTTCGGCCTCCAGTTTCGGTCCGGCGCTGATCGCGCTGGGGGCGAAGGTGAAGCTGGCATCGGCTTCCGGGGTGCGGGAGGTGGAGGCGGCGAAGTTCTTCGTCGCGCCGTCTTCGGGCGACGCGCGCGAGATCGCGCTGCTGCCCAACGAGATCCTCACCGAGGTTGTGATTCCTTCGGCGGTGGGCGTGAAGAACGCGACCTACGAAGTGCGGCACAAGGAGGCGCTGGATTGGCCGTTGGCGACGGCGTCGGTGGCGCTCAGGATGAAGGGCGCGGCGGTGGCGTCGGCGATGGTGGTGCTGGGGCACGTGGCGGCAACGCCGTGGATAGCGGCGGAGGCGGCGAAGGCGCTGGAGGGCAAAGCGATCACCGAGGACGTGGCGGCGCAGGCGGGGGCGGCGGCGGTGGCCGCGGCACAACCGCTGAGCGGTAACGGCTACAAGGTGCAGTTAGCCAAGGTGGCCGTGAAGCGCGCGCTGCTGGCGGCAGCGGGCAAAGCATAGGTGGCTGTATGTTGAACGACGGAGAGCGCGCGGGGTTGACGCGGATCGGCAACGACCGCTGCGACAACCTGCGCTGGAAGGGACTGTACATCGATGCGATGTGGGATCCTTCGATTCCCCACTCGAACGACCGCGCGTACTGGTGCCAGAAGACGCAACTGTGTCTGGGGCCGGACGGGAAGTTAGTCGATGAGTACGAGTGCAACGAGACGCGGGGGTGCTACCGGCCGCTGTAGTGGCGCGCCCGCGGAACGGTGAAGTCACGAGAGCCCGCTTTGGCGCGATGCGCCGGGGCGGGCTTTTTGTTTGGGAGGCCGGCCCTCAGCGCCCGGCCGTTTCCGGCTTCGAACCTTCGAGCACCCACTCCACATTGAAGTGCGCGTGCTTGATGCTCTTGCGGGCCTGCCCTTCCGGGATGTGGTTCAGGAAGTAGCTATACGTGACGTGGATGCTTCCGTCGCGGGCCTGGATGACGGACGGGTAATGGAACGCGCCCGCTTTGTCGCCGCGATCGTCGCGCTCGAGGCGCCGCGTCCACTTCCACGTCTTGCCCTCGTCGTCGGACAGGGACACGGCGAGCGAATGCCGGCCGCGCTCCAGGTCGTTGTAGACCATCAACCAGCGGCCGTCGTGCAACACCAGTCCCTCGACGCTCGCTCCCGGATTCGGCAGTTCCGAGTCGTCCGCCGGGGTCCAGGAGACTCCGTCGTCCTTCGATTCGCTCACTGCGATGCGCTTCGGCGCGGGGCCGTTGTCGCGCATGTAGGCCACCAGCGTTCCGTCGCGCCGCCGCAGCAGCGACGGCTGAATCGTTCCGTAACCGACGATCGGTTCGCTCGCCGTCCAGGTGGCTCCGTCGTCGTCGCTGATCGCCACCAGCCCCATCGAGAACCCGTCCGAATAGAGCGGAACCAGAATCCGGCCGGAGGGCAACTGCACGGGATGCGTGCGGGTAAACCAGCCCAGCCGGGACGAGAGTTTGTCCGCGGCCATCACCTGCAGCCGCGCGTGCCACAGGCGCGCGGGTCCCGGACGCTTGGCCATCTCGCCCATCGCTTCGGTGATTCGCGGCCCCAGGTTTTTCGGAATCACGAGCAGGTTATCTCCCGCCGTCCATCGCGGCGGCCCGTCGTCCTGCAGGTAATCATCCGAGATGCGGTACTTCATGAGCGCAGATTCCCACTCGTTGGCCAGGATGGCCGGCCACAGCAGCCACAGGCGCTGTTTCCGGTCCACGAACATGGTTGGATTCGTGTCCGGGAAGCCGGGCGTGTCGCCCATGGGGAACCGGGCCCCCCAACGGTTGCGCTTCGCGCTCCACCGCGCCCCTTCAATCCGAACGTCGTCCGCCGTGCGCTCGCCACTGCCGTGGAACCAGCACACCAGCAGATCCCCATTGGCCAGCTCGACGATCGAAGACGAGTGGTTGTGCCACGATTCGAGCGGAAAGATCAGCTCGGAGCGCAAGAACGGTGCTTGCTGGGCAAGAGCGGACCCTCCGGCCGCCGCCGCGCCCGCGAGAGCCATCGTCAAAGCCGCAAGAGGCCGTTTCACACGACGTTGAACCCAAGTCACTCGTCGAGCATACCGCGGCCGGCGTCTGGCGGGCATCCTTCCGGCAATTCGCCCGCGTTGCTTCCGAGGCGGCGCGGCAAGTAGAGTAGTGATTTGGGCCCTTAGCACAGCGGTTAGTGCAGCGGACTCATAATCCGTTGGTCGTTGGTTCGAATCCAACAGGGCCCACCAGTTGCTTCAATCACTTACGCTTCAGTTGATCGTTTCGAAAACGGGTTTGGTAGCAACCTGGGTAGCAACCGGAGCGGAAAGCACCTCATCCATGCGCGCCGCGGCGTCCTTCTGCATCGCCGGCATCGCGGCTGCGAAGGGCGCGTCCTCGGATGGCGTCCGGGAGGTCGTCAGCCTTCGCCTGCACCAACTCGCAGGAGAATGCCTCCGGGCGATGACCACCTCGGACCTGGCGGGGCTGCTGCGCAGGTCTGGCAGGAGGATGCTGCTCGACGCGAGGTGCTTCCCTTAAGTCGCGCCATCGCACCTAAAGTTGCCGGGTGCAATGACGGTATCAGCCCATGCCGTTACATCACCTGAGCCGAAGTAGCGACGAAGGACGCCCTTTTCCGGGTATGTTACTTGGGAGGTGAAGCCTGGGTATCGAGAAGGGCCACCGCGACGATTGTTCAGACGCGAGTGTAAATTGAACAAACCATTCCAACCTGCGAAGTGTCCGACGAGAGCTCGCAGGGCCTCGATCTCTGAGTCCAACGATATTCGATGGGATGGAACGTGCTCATGGAATACCTCGACGATACGCCCTTGCTCGTATCGCTCAGATCGGAAGCACTTCTCATTGCGGGTCAAACGCGGACAGATACTGTCGCCTTCACGCATGATGCCTCCGGTAAGGCCGACGCAGATCAGACCGCTTTGTCGTCCGGCCCATGATTTAGCTTATTATGAGCGGCCTGCACACCGGCGAGGGCAACCTAAACAGAACAGGATCTGCTTCGGCATGATCGAGCGCACGAAGTTATACAGCGTGCCCGACCTGAAGTACCGCGGCCGGCCGGACGAAAACGCAGTACCGATTCGGATGTCCAAGATTGACAGAAAGGCCATACGGATTACACTCAGAGAAGAGAGCGCGGGAGCGGGCATGAACGTGCACTTGACCAAAGAACTGGAGCAGCTCGTCCACAGCTGGGTACAAAGTGGCCGCTACGGCTCAGCAAGCGAGGTGGTCAGGGAAGCCCTACGCCTGCTCGCGGATCGCGACGAAATGCTGGAGTTGCGGAAGGCCGAGATCCGGAAGAAGATCGCCCGAGGAATGAATTCTCTGGCGCGCAATGAGGGTGCCGACGGAGAGACGTTTTTCGTTGAATTGGAGCGGGAAGAACGGGAGATCGAGAAAGGAACGGCTTGAGCCGGTTCAAGCTCTCTCCGGAAGCGGCAAGCGACATCCGTGAGATCTGGACCTACATTGTGGCTGACAACCCCGTTCGCCCGCTTATGCGCGGTGTGCGAATTCCTGACGGCAGCGGTGGCGGTCACAAAGTAAGAAAGCCGCCGGGCTTGCACCCGGCGGCTTCGTGTTTGCTGAGTTGTACGGGGAGC
>DALYJJ010000200.1:0-9417 GCA_031969915.1 Bryobacteraceae bacterium
GACGAACTTCTCGCTGTCGGGGATCGCCCCCGGCGGCAGCACCAGCGACCCCAGGAGCGACAACTCCACGGCGAGCTCGCCCCAGCTGGCGAAGCGGTGATCGGGCTTCTTGCCAAGGAGCCTGAGCATCGCCATGTCGATGTCCTTGGGCAGGCCCTTGCGGAGGCTCGAGGGCGGCGCCGGGTTCTCCTGCAGGATCTTCTTCACCAGCGCCTCGAGCGTGTCGGCGGCGAACGGGCGCGCGCCGGTGAGCAGCTCGTACAGCACCACGCCGAGCGAGTACATGTCGCTGTGCAGCGTGAGCTCCTTGCCCTCGATCTGCTCGGGCGACATGTAGAAGGGCGAGCCCATCGCCGCGGTCTGCACCGCCTGGCTCTTCCTCAGGAAGGCGGCGCCGAAGTCCGCGATCTTCACGTCGGTGCCCTGCACGATCATGATGTTGGCGGGCTTGATGTCGCGGTGGATGATGCCTTTCTTGTGAGCGTAGTCGAGGGCCGCGCCGGTCTGGCGGATGACGTCGATGAGTTGTTCCTGCTTGGGAAGGCGGTCTCGCTCCATGAGCTTTTCGAGCGTGGGACCGTTGACGAACTCCATGAAGACGTACGCCAGGCCGTCCTTCTCGGCGACGTCATAGATGGTGACGATCCCGGGGTGGGAGAGAATCCCGGCGGACTGCGCCTCGCGCATCAGGCGCTCGCGGAGACGCTCCTGCTCTTTGGGGTCGGTCAGGTCAGTGAGCCGGATGGTCTTGATGGCGACGGTACGGCCGATGGTGGGATCTTCGGCGCGATAGACAACGCCCATTGCGCCGCGGCCGAGTTCGCCGGCGACCCGATAGCGGCCAATCTGATCCATTGAGTGTTCTGTGATTATAGCGGCTTGCCCGCGGCGCGGCTTGCCTGGAGCGGCGATGGTAGAGTAGGTCGAGGAGCGTTATGTCTTCCACGAGGCGTCATTTTCTGAAGACAACGGGCGGCCTGGGAATGGCCCTGACCGCAGCCCAGAGCGCGCAGCAGAAGGTGGCGGCGAACGACCGCGTGCAGATCGCCAGTATCGGTGTGGGGATCATGGGACTGGGCGATCTGGAGACGGCGATCGCATTGCCGGGGGTCAAGCTGGTGGCCTGCTGCGACGTCTACCAGGGGCGCCTGGCGCGGGCCAAGGAAGTGGCGGGCGACGACCTGTTCACCACGCGGGATTATCGCGAAGTACTGGCCCGCAAAGACGTGGACGCGGTGATCATCGCCACGCCCGACCACCTGCACGCACAGATGGCGGTGGAGGCGATGGGTGCGGGCAAGGATGTTTACGTGCAAAAGCCCATGGTCCAGAAGGTGGAACAGGGGCTGGGCCTGGTGGCGGCGCAGAAGCGAACGGGACGCATCCTGCAGGTGGGCAGCCAGCGTGTGAGTTCGATCGTTTACGAAAAGGCCCGGCAGTTGATCGCTTCGGGAGCGATCGGCGCAGTGAACATGGTGGAGGCCTGGACGGACCGGAACACGGCGATCGGCGCATGGCAGTATTCGATTCCGCCGGACGCCTCGCCGGAGACCGTGGATTGGGATCGCTTTCTGGCCCAGGCGCCGAAGAGGCCATTCGAGCCGGTCCGGTTGTTCCGGTGGAGAAACTATCAGGATTACGGCACGGGCGTGGCGGGCGACCTGTTCGTGCACCTGTTCAGCGGGATTCACTACGTTCTGAGTTCGATCGGTCCGGTGCGGATCTATTCGACCGGCGGCCTGCGGTTCTGGAAAGACGGGCGCGACGTGCCGGACGTGCAACTGGGCGTTTACGACTACCCGAAGACGGCGGCGCATGCGGAGTTCACTTTTGCGCTGCGCGTGAACTTCGTTGCCGGGGCGGGGAGTAATTCGGGATTCCGCTTCGTGGGCAGCGAAGGCGTGTTGACGTTGGGACGGACGCTGACGCTGGCCAAGCAACCGCGCGAGAAGGAACCGGGCTACACCATCGAGACCTTCCCGCAAGCCGTGCAGCAGAAGTTCCTGGCCGAGTATCGGAAGAAGTACCCCGAACGAAGGGAACTGGACGGGGCCAGCGAAGAGCGCTTTATCGCTCCGCCGGGGTACACCGAGCAGGTCCATCATCATCAGAATTTCATTGCGGCGGTACGGAGCCGGAAGCCGGTGGTGGAAGACGCGGCGTTCGGATTGCGGGCAGCCGGCCCGGCGGTGCTTTCCAACACCAGCCACTTCGAAGAACGAGTGGTGGACTGGGATCCGGTGGCGATGAAGGTGAAGAGTTAGGAGAACGACAATGGCGGCGAACGACAAGATTCGAGTAGCGCTGATTGGCGCGGGCGGCATGGGCAGCGGGGACGCAGACCTGGCGCTGCGCGTGGGCGGCACCGAACTGGTGGCCGCCTGCGATATCTACGACGGCCGCCTGGAGAGGGCGAAGGAGCGTTGGGGATCGCAGCTTGCGACCACGCGGGATTACCGCGAGATTCTGGCTCGCAAAGATGTAGACGCGGTAATCGTGGGAACGCCGGACCATTGGCACTCGCGGATTACGATTGACGCGCTCACGGCGGGCAAGGATGTGTATTGCGAAAAGCCGATGGTGCAGCGGGTCTCCGAAGGACCGGCCATGATGGAGGCGCAGAAGAAGAGCGGACGCGTGCTGCAGATCGGCAGCCAGTACGCCAGTTCGCCGGCGTTCCTCAAGGCGCGCGAACTGATGAAGGAAGGCGCGATCGGCGAGCTGAACATGGTGGAGGCCTGGCTCGACCGGAATTCCGCGTTGGGCGCATGGCAGTACTCGATTCCCACGGACGCGACGCCGGAGCGAATCGACTGGGACCGGTTTCTCGGGCAGGCGCCGAAACGGCCGTTCGAACCGATCCGGCTGTTCCGATGGCGGAATTACAACGACTACGGCACAGGCGTGGCGGGCGACCTGTTCGTGCACCTGCTGACGGGCTTACATGTTGTGACCGGCTCGCTTGGGCCGAATCGCATTTTCGCAACGGGCGGCCTGCGGTTCTGGAAAGATGGGCGCGATGCGCCGGACGTGGTTTTGGCGCTGCTGGATTACCCGAAGACGGCGGCACATCCGGAGTTCACGCTCGCGCTGCGGGTGAACTTCGCCAGCGGCGGCGGGCGGGAAGCGTTCGGGCTGCGCTTCGTAGGCAGCGAGGGCGTGATGATCGCGAGCATGAATTCGCTTTCGTTGAGCAAGCAGCCACGAGAGAAGGAGCCCGGATACACGATCGAGACCTTCCCGAAGGCGGTGCAGGAGGCGTACGTGAAGGAGTACCGGAAGAAGTATCCGGTGCTGGCGCCGTCGGCGGAGTCAATGGACTCGAACAGCGAGCAGCGGTTCGAGACGCGTGCGAGTGCGCATCTGGAGCATCACAAGAACTTCTACGCGGCGGTGCGGGAGAAGCGTGTACCGTTTGAAGACGCAGTGTTCGGCTATCGCGCGGCGGCGCCGGCGTTATTGTGCAACACGAGTCTGTACGAGAAGCGCGTCTGCAAGTGGGACGCGGAGCGGATGGTGATGGGGGCCTGATTCGGCGCCCCCCAGGGTCCGTCAGCAATCGGTGGAGCGCAGTCGGGCCGCAGGGTGGGACCAGATTTCGGGACGGATTTGCATGCCGAACCCGGGGAGGCCGGGCGCAGCGATGGACCCGTCCTTCGGCAGGAGCGGATCGACCAGCATGAGCGGCCAGTCGTGCTCATAGAATCGCTGGCAGCTTTCCTGGATCCACACGTTGGAGAGCGCCGTGGTGAGGTGGGTGGAAGCGTAGAACAAGAGCGGGCCCCCAGCGGTGTGCGGGGCGACGGGTAGTTGTTGGGCAGCGGCGAGGGTGGCGATCTTGCGGGCTTCGCTGACGCCGCCGCACCAGCAGACATCGAACATCACGTATTTCAGCGCGCGCGCGTCGAGCAACTGCTGGAACTGAAGTCGGCCCGCCATGCGTTCGCCGGCGATCAGCGGGAGCGCAGTGGCTTCAGCGAGCTGACGGTACTGGGCGGGATTGCCGGGCTGCAGCATATCTTCGAGCCACATCGGCTGGAACGGCTCGAGCGCGCGGGCGATGCGGGCGGCGGCAGTGACGTTCCAGTTGGAGTGGAACTCGACGAGGATCTCAATGGCGGAGCCGAATGCATCGCGAAGTCTGCGGATGGGGGCGAGGCCTTCGTCGATGTCAGCCTGGGTGACAAACTGGCCGCCGTTCCGGCGCGCCGCCTGGTCGAAGGGCCAGACCTTGATGGCGGAGATGCCGTAGCGTTCCTTGACCTCCCGCATGATCTTGTCCGAGTCGGTGAGGAAATCGTGCCGGAGGGGGAAGCAGGTATTGTACAGGCGAACGCGCGGGTTCGACTTTCCGCCCAGGAGTTGGTAGACGGGCGTCTGGAGGGCCTTGCCGAGGAGATCCCACAGGGCGAGGTCGAGCGCACTGAGAACGCGAATCTCCGTGCCGCCGGCGATCTGGTAATCGAAGGTCTGGTAGAAGTCGGTCCAGATGCGTTCGATGTCGCGGAGGTCCCGGCCCTTGAGCATGGGAACCAGGGTGGAGTGGATCATCTCGGCTTCCTGCGCGGTGCGAGGGTAGGTTTCGCCTATGCCTTCGAGACCGGAATCGGTGACCAGGCGCAACCAGGTCCAATGGGGCCAGAACGGAGCGGAGTCGTGGCCCTTAGGAAAGTGGAGGGTGTCGACACGACGGAGTTTGAGAGGCGGTGCGGAGCGCAGCAGGCCGGGGAGTAGGAGCGACGACAGCAGCGAGCGGCGGGTCATGCCCGCTAGCTTACCGGTTCTTGGAGAGCACAGCGTTCATTGAGCCCTGCCGGTAGCCTTCGACATCGACCGTCACGTAGAGGAAGCCGAGGGGTTTGAAGATGGCCGCGAAGGCGGACATCATGTCCATGGTGAGAGCGCGCGGCATTTCGTCGCGAGCGATCTCCAGGCGCACAACTTCGCCGTGGAAACGAACGCGAAACTGGCGGAAGCCCAGCGCGCGCATTTCCTCCTCACCCTTCTCGACGGTCTTCACGGTTTCCGGCGTGACGGGCGTACCGTACGGGATTCGCGAACTGAGGCAAGCGGAAGCAGGACGGTCCCAGGTGGCGAGGCCGGCACGGCGGGAGAGCTCTCGAATTTCCGCCTTGGTCAGGCCGGCCTTGACGAGAGGCGCCTCTACTTCATGAAGCTGGGCGGCACTTTGACCGGGGCGATAGTCGCCAAGGTCGTCGACATTGACTCCATATACGATGTGCCGGAAGCCGCGCTTCTCGGCGACCTGTTGCATGACGCGGAAAAGTTCGTCCTTGCAGTGGAAGCAGCGATCGGGGTTATTGGCGACGTAGTCGGGATTCTCAAACTCGTGGGTCTCGATGTATTCGTGTCGGAAGCCGCAGTCGCGGGCGAAGGCATCGGCGTCGCGTTTGTGGGATTCGGGGATGGAAGCGGAGTCGGCGGTGATGGCGACGGCGTTCGGACCGAGCGCCTGGTGGGCGGCCCAGGCGAGGTAGGCGGAATCGGTTCCACCGGAATAGGCAACCAGGACCTTCTCGAGCGAGGCAAGGTAGGAAAACAATTCCTGTTGTTTCCGTTCCAGCACGGCCGGATCAAAGGTTGGTTCGCCGAGGGAAACGAGCGCCGACACCATAGCCAATATTATAGAGGGCCGAAAGGGCCGGCGGCCCCCGGATCAGGAGGCCGCCGGACCAAAGAGGCGGCCGGTCAGGCGCCGTTGCGGGCGGGGCTGCCGGCGAGAGCCATCTGGATGGCTTCGATCACCCGCTGCTTGCGCTCACGAACTTCGCGGGCGACACGAGTGACTTCATCGTAGTAACTGGCACGCTGGATGACGAGTCGATTCTCGCGGAGGCGGGCGATGAGGCTCTCAATACCAGCGGCCGACGGAGCCAGTTCCAAGACCAGACGGGCGCGCGTCGCGTCACCCTGCGGCAGCGCCTCAAGGGCACAGCCGATGCTGTTCATGAGGGATTTCGCCTCGTCGAGTTTCATGGCGTGCGACTGCCAGTTCGTCAGGTGGCCAGCGCGGGCCAGAGCCTGGAGTTGATCGAGCGAAGCCGTCAACCGGGCCTTGCCGTTACGAATGGCATCGAGACGATCGGAGGTGGACATTTCACCGCCGCAGGCGAGCGCGGCAATGGGGAGCACGAGCGTAGCAAGCAGTTTCTTCATGGTTGTTCCCTCAAGCGCCCTTCCGCTGGGAGGCGCTGCGGCCATCGGCAGTTGCAATGGCAGCGACGACGTCGCGGTGTGCGGAGTAGACCTCCTCAAGCAAAGCTGTCAACCTGGACCGATACTCCGGATGACGAATGTAGCTTCGATTCGCGGCCACGCTTGCAATCAGCGAGGAGAGCGAATCAGCGATAGGCGCCACTTCGCGGCGGACCTGATCTGCGGCCGCACGCTCAAAGGTAGCGAGCGGGAGGCGTTCCAGCGTATCGAGCGCGGCGCCGATGCGATGGATCGAAGATTCGATCTGGTTCAAACGCAGAGCCTGCGATTCCCAGGAGATGTTCAGCAGGTCATTGGCGAGTGTGCCCAGTTCGACGGCGGCACGGCGGGCCTTGGCCTTCTCGGCGCCAATGCTGTCCCAGTTAGCGGCAGCGGGAAGGCACAGGAATGTCACGGCGCACAGGGTGCGCAAGGTATTTCGGATCACAGTTGTCCTCTCGATTGGTGTTCCCAGATCGGCGGCCCGGACCAGCGTCAGTGTTGGGTGCGGGACGTCGTCACACCTAAAGAGATGGCGGACGAGAGCATTACGTTGCTTTAATCTTCCGATATTCGAACAGGACGATTTCGGGTACGGGAGGCGCCAAAGGCCAGTTACTGCAGCGGCAGTTTCTCCTGACCGTCGTCCTCGCCGTTCTTGCCCGCTTCGCCGTCGGGGATCAGGCTGGCGGCAGCGACTTTGTCGCCGTCCTCCATGTTGACGAGCCGGACACCCTGGGTGGAACGGCCGGCCTGGCGGATGTTCGCGGACTCGATGCGGATGATCTTACCGTTCTTGGTGATGATCATCAGATCGGAGTCTTCCTTGACGGAGAGGACGCCGATGACCTGACCGACCTTGGAGGTGGTCTTCATGTTGATGACGCCTTTGCCGCCGCGGCCCGTGATGCGGTAATCGTCGAGCGGAGTGCGCTTGCCAAAGCCGTTCTCTGAGATGGAAAGGATGAGGCCTTCCTGGCCGCAGACCTCCATTCCGACAAGGACGTCGCCTTCGCCGATGGTCATGGCGCGAACACCACGGGCCTGGCGTCCCATGGCGCGGACTTCGGACTCTTCAAAACGGATGGCCTGTCCGTCGCTCGAAGCAAGAAAGATGTAGTTGGCGCCATCGGTGATGCGGGCCCCGAGGAGTTCGTCGCCGTCATCGAGCGTGAGGGCGATGATGCCGCGCGACATCGGGTTGTCGAACTCCGTGAGTTCGCTCTTCTTGATGACGCCGCGGCGGGTCACCATGACGATGAAGCGGTCCGGCGTAAACTCCTTCACCGGGAGAAACGCCTGGACGGTCTCGTCGGGCATGAGATTGATGAGGCCGGAAATGTGTTTGCCCTTGCTGGCCGCGCCGGCGTCCGGGATTTCGTAGATCTTGAGCCAATAGACACGGCCCTTGTTGGTGAAGATGAGCAGGTAGGAGTGGGTGTTGGCGATGAGGAGATGCTCGATGACATCCTCGCTTCGGGCCACCATGCCGATACGGCCCTTGCCGCCGCGGTTTTGCCGCTGATAAGTATCGACGGCTGTGCGCTTCAGGTAGCCGCCGCGCGTGACGGTGACGGCCACGTCCTCCTGCTGGATGAGGTCTTCGAGATGGATCTCGCCGGTGTCCTCGGCGAATTCGGAGCGGCGCTCGTCGCCGAAGTCCTTCTGGACTTCCCTCAGCTCCTTGACGATGACGCGGCGAAGAGCGGCATCGGAGCCGAGGATCTCCAGGTATTCGGCGATTTGGCGTTGGATCTCGGCGAGTTCGTCGAGGATCTTCTGCTGCTCCATGCCGGTGAGCCGCTGGAGTTGGAGTTCGATGATCGCCTGAGCCTGTTTGTCGGTGAAGTCGAAACGGGAGATGCCGGCCGCGGGCGCCCACTTGGCGACGGTCTCGGCGAGGCGTGCGTTGCCGGCGAAAGTCATGCCGCCCATCAGCGCTTCGCGGGCTTCCTTGGGGGTTCGTGAGGCGCGAATGGTTTCGATAACGGCGTCGAGGTTCTGCAGGGCTTTCTGGAAGCCAAGCAGGATGTGCTCGCGTTCGCGGGCCTTGCGGAGCAGGTAGTCAGTGCGGCGGCGCACCACGTCGACGCGATGCTCAACGAAGCGCTTGATGACGTCGAGGATGCCGAGTTCGCGAGGCTGGCCACCCACGATCGAGAGCATGATCACGCCGAAGTTCACCTGCATCTGCGTGTGCTTGTAAAGGTTGTTGAGGACCACTTCGGCCTGCTCGCCGCGCTTCAGTTCGAAGACGATGCGCATCCCGTCGCGGTCGCTTTCGTCGCGGATTTCGGAGATGCCTTCGAGCTTCTTTTCGTTCACCAGGGAGGCAGCGTGTTCGATGAGGCGCGCCTTGTTTACCTGGTACGGGATCTCCGTGACGACGATGGCCTCGCGATCCTTGCCGATCTTCTCAGTGGCCGCCTTGGCCCGAAGCTTGAGCGTGCCGCGTCCTTTGGTGAAGTAGTCGTACACGCCCTGGCGTCCGAGGATGTAGCCCCCGGTGGGGAAATCGGGACCCGGGAGATGCTCCATCAGCTTGGGCAGTGTGAGGCCGGGTTCCTGGATGAGAGCGATGGTGGCGTTGACGACTTCGGTGAGGTTGTGGGGCGGGATGTTGGTGGCCATGCCCACGGCGATGCCGGCGGAACCGTTCACCAGGAGATTCGGAACGCGGGTGGGCAGGACTTCGGGCTCCGTGGTGGAGTCGTCGTAGTTGGGGCGAAAATCGACCGTTTCCTTGTCGATGTCCTCGAGGAGAGTGGAGGCGATGCGGGACAGCCGCGCTTCGGTGTACCGCATGGCCGCGGGCGGGTCGCCATCGACGGAACCGAAGTTGCCCTGACCGTCGATGAGCGGGTATCGCATCGAGAACGGCTGCGCCATCCGGACCAACGCGTCGTAGACCGCGCCGTCGCCGTGTGGGTGGTACTTGCCGAGCACGTCACCGACAATGCGCGCGCACTTCTTGGTGGGCCGGTTGTACGTGAGGCCCATGTCGTGCATGCCGTAAAGGATGCGCCGGTGGACAGGCTTCAGGCCGTCCCGGACATCGGGAAGAGCGCGGCCTACGATGACGCTCATGGCGTAATCGAGGTACGAGCGGCGCATCTCGTCTTCGATATTGACGGGCTGGAGGTTATCGCCACCGCTGAACAGCGTGCCGCCGCCGCCGCCGCCGGAGGGTGGGGCGGGGGG
>DALYJJ010000201.1:0-9273 GCA_031969915.1 Bryobacteraceae bacterium
CGCCCGCCGCTCCGGCCACGCCTTCGGGAAACAACCCGATGGGCCGGTTCGAACGCGGGGCTTCGCGCAGGATGCGGCGGAGCGAGCGGGCGGTGAAACCGGGGTTGTGTCTGGCGAACGACACCGGGTAACAGCCGAGCGCCGCAGCCACTTTCGGCAGCAGCCAATCGCCGGGAGAGGGAAAGCGCCAGGGTCCGATCCGGACGGGCGGCCAGTTGGCGGTCACCACCCACCGCACGGGCGGATCGCCAGGGCCGTAGCGCTGCCGGATGGCCTGGGTGAGAGCGGCGCCGGTGTGCAGGATCCAGAGTCCCTTGCGCTGGTAATGGTTCGCGACCAGCAGGAAGCGCGGGTCTTCGGGAAGCCGGTCGAGCCCTTCGTACACCGGTCCCGGCTGCATGCGGCGGACGATCTCCGCGCTGAACTCGTCCACGTTGCGCGGCGTCCCTTTGGCGATGTAGGGCGTGAGCCCGAAGACCAGATCCCAGGGAGCCGGATACCGGATCAAACGCGCCTGCCCTTCCATACCGTGGTAATCCCGAAGACCGTCTTGATCATCCCCGACAGGGCGATCAATTGGAACAGGTAGATGGGGAGCGGGCCGTAGGGCGAGCGCAGAACCAGCCACGGAACGGCGGCGAAGGCGGCGGCGCGGACCCACTCGCCGTCGACCAGGAGCCACGCGAGCGCGGGCAGCCACGAGGTGAGCAGGATGGAAGTGAGCATCACCTGCGCGCCGGTCCACGGGTTCACCAGCAGGAAGCGGAACGAGTTCTTCTCAAAGCCGCGCCAGATGGCGGCGAGCGAATCGTACATCCGTACCGCGCCCCATTCCTCGGCGCGCAGGACGCGCAGGCGTTTGCCGCTGCGCTTGAGCACCCGGGCCAGGTCGACATCCTCGATCACCGACGAGGCCACGGCGCGATGGCCGTCCACGCTGTGATACGCATCGCGGCGGATCAGGAAGCATTGGCCGTTGGCCAGCGCTTCGCGGGCGGCGGGATCGTTGACATGGCGCGCGTTGACGCCCGCGAAGTAGAGCAGCAGCGCGTAGGGCACCAGCAGGCGCTCGGCAAACGTTACGCACTCCTGGCGAAGAAAGACGGTGGCCGCGTCGAGCCCTTCGCGCACGGCATAACTCACCAGGCGCTCCGCGAAGCCGGCTTGGTACCAGGTGTCGGCGTCGACAAACAGCAGCCAGTCCGCATCGCTCTTCCCGGCGCCCGTCCAGCAGGCGTGCGGTTTTCCGCGCCAGGCTTCGGGCAGCGGGGGCGCCGGGACCACGCGGGCGCCGGCGCGCTCCGCGAAGGCGGCGGTGCGGTCTGAGGAGGCGTCGTCGACCACAATGGTGTCGAAGCCGCGGAAGCTGCGCACGGCGCGTTCGATCACGCGCTCTTCGTTGCGCGCGGGAATGATCACCGCGAGCGCGTGCCCGGGCTGGGGCGGGCCGTCCGGAAGCGTGGGAAGAGCGGCATACGCGCGGCGGGCCTTGATCACCATCCACCAGCTCCCGAGCGCAACCACCACCGCGGCCAACAGGCTCACGAGACGATCTTCCGGAAGGTGGGGCCCTTGACGCCGTCGGGGAACAGCGGGCCTTCTTCGGTGGCCTGCCAGCGTCCGGAGCCATCCATCGCGCGAGCCTCGATCAGGCGCGCTCCATTCCTGGCGGGCACTTCGGCCACCCAACGCGTCCAGGCATAGGGAGAGAGCGGGGCTTCGAGCGTCGCGGGCGTCCAGAGGCCGCCCTCGGTCCGGACCTCCACCTGGCGGATGCCGCGCGTTCCCGCGAACGATACGCCGCCCAGGCGAATGCGTTCGGGCTCCACCCGGAAACGGTCGATGAAGGACATGGTGTGGATGAGCGGCTCCTTGGTGTAGCCCATTCTCGGCCAGGTGCCGAAGTAGGGCTGCCGCACGAAGGCGATCTCGCCGATCCATTTCACGTTCTTGAAGCCGTAGTAGCGCGGAACCAGCAGGCGGACGGGAAAGCCGTGCGAGCGGTTCAGCGTCTTGCCGTTCATGCCCACGGCGAGGAGCACTTCCTCAGAGAAGGCGTAGTCGACGGGCACGCTGTCGCCGTGTCCGTCCACGCCGATGAAGGCGACCTCCAAAACATCTTTGGGCAAGCGCGTGCGATCGATCAACTGCGAGAGTTTGACGCCCGACCACAACGCGGTGCCCATCAGATCGGTCTTGAGCGTATTGCTGACGCAGCGCAGCGTGACCCAGCGCTCCTCGCGCGGAAGGGCCAGCAGTTCCTGGTAGCTCACCTGGCGAGCGGCGCGGCCATCGACGGAGATCCGGAGGCGCCAGACGTTGGGGTCGAGCACCGGGTCCACCGTGTTCTTGCTCATCACGTAGTGCTGGCCGACCATGGTTACGGGGCGGCGCACCAATCCCTGGCCGAAGGCCGAGCGGTCCCCGGGAGGGGAGAAGGGAAAGAGTTCGACAGGTTCCACGGCGCGGCGCGCCAGGGCTCGGTCGCGGCCCCAGCTCTCGACGGCGACGGCCGCGGTACCGGCGGCCATCAGCGAGCCGAGGAAGGCGCGGCGCGCGGGCGAGGGGGCCGAAGGTTTCCCACTGAGCAGCGCGATGAGGGCGCCGGCGGCGGGCAGCCAGAAACTCCATTGGCCGGGCGCGGAATGGTAGTCAAAGAGCCAGCCCAGCGCGAAGGGCATGAGGGCGAGCAGAACGAGGCCCACCTGCCTTCTGCGCAGGAAGGCGGCGGCGGGGAGGAAGAGCGCAAAGCCGATGGTGGCGAGGCCGCCGGTGGCCGCGAGCGGTTTCGCCCACGCCCCAAACGTGTCCAGAATCCAAAGCGCCGCGCCGGAGGGCGTGCGGGCCATGATCCACTCGGCAATCGCGTCCGTCCAGAGCGGCGCGCCCGTGAAAAGGGACACCAGGTAATGGACGGCCAGGCCGGCAAGCGCGGCCAGCGAGGACTGCCGGAGGGCGCGCTCGATCCAGGCCGCCGTCACGCGTTGGCCCTCCAGGAAAGCAGGCGCTCAAACGACTGCCGGGCGGCGGGTCCCGCCATCGAACGGGCGGTGAGCCAGTACTTGCGATACGCGGGCACCACGGCGCGGCGATCGAACACGTCGAAGCCTGACGATTCGATGCGCTGCAGGATCTCGCTGTAGACGTCGGCGGCGACTCTCACCGCGAAACGCCCTTCGGGCTCGAGCATCGGGATGCCGGGCTCGGCGCGGCGATAGTAGTCCCGGGCACGCTTCACCTGGTAGCGCATCAACTGCTCGAAGGCGGGCGTCCGTTTCTTCGCGCGCAGGTCCGCCTCCGAATAGCCGAAGCGGGCCAACTCCTCGAGCGGCAGGTAGATCCGGTCCATCGCCAGGTCCGTGCCCACGTCGCGCAGGATGTTGGTCAACTGCAGGGCGATGCCCAGGTCGATGGCATAGTCGAGCGCCGGTCCGCGGTAGCCGATGACGTGAGACATCATCAGGCCGACGACGCTTGCCACGCGATAGCAAAAAACGCGCAGGTCGGCGAACGTCTCATAGCGCACCCGCTCCAGGTCCATGCGCATGCCGGCGATCAGCTCGCGCGGGTACTCGTGCGGAATCGCGTGCCGGTCCATGGCCTCGCGGAAGAGGCGCAGGATGGGGTGGCGGGTTTCGCCGCCGCGCAGGGAGTCTTCAAGGAGTTCGCTCCAGGCCTCGATTTCGAGGCGCCCCTGCTCGACGTTCGGCGCTTCGTCCACCAGGTCGTCCGTGTGGCGGCAGAACCAGTAGACGGCGTGGGCGGAGCGGGCCAACTCGGGCGGAAAGAAGCGGGTGGCGAAATAGAAGCTCTTCGAGCCGCGCGCGGTCTGCTCCGCCGCTTCCCGGTACAGATGGTTCAGTTCGGCAGTTGTTCGCAAACCAACCTCTCGGCGATCTTGGCGGAGGAGAGGACGCCGGGCACGCCCGCTCCGGGATGCGTACCCGCGCCCGCGAAATAGAGATGCCTCACGTCCTCACTCACATTGTGCGGCCGGAACCACGCCGACTGCAGGAAGATCGGCTCAAAGGAAAAGGCGGCGCCGCGGAAACTGTCGAGCGTGGTCTCAAAGTCGAGCGGCGTAAAGACCCGTTCGGTGGCGAGGTTGTCGAGCAGGCCGGGCATATACTTCCGGTCGAGGAACTGCATGATCCGGTCGCGGAACGGCCGCGATTCGCGATGCCAGTCGATGCCGCTCAACTGGTTGGGCACAGGGATCAGAGCGTAGAAACAGTCGCAGCCGTGCGGCGCCATCGCCGGGTCGGTGGCTGAGGGCCGGTGCAGGTACAACGAGAACTCATCGCCCAGCTTCTTGTTGACGAAGATGTCTTCGAGCAGTTCCTGGTAGGTGGGGCTGAGGATGATGGTGTGGTGTTTGATGTCCGGATACTGCTTCTTCGTGCCGAAGTAGATCACATAGAGCGACATGCTGTAGCGGAGCTTTTCCATGCGCTGGTCAGTGTTCTTGCGGCGGAACTCGGGCGGGATCAGCTTGCGGTAGGTGTTGGCGACGTCGGCGTTGCTCACCACGCCGTCGGTTTCGATGGTTGTGCCGTCGTGAAGGACGACGCCTTTGGCGGCGCCGTCGCGCACCATCACCTGGCGCACGGGCGACGACAGGCGCACACGCCCGCCGAGTTCGCGGAACAGCCGCCCGAGGGCATCCACCAGGGCGCCCGTGCCGCCCATCGCGTAATGCACGCCCCACTGCCGCTCCAGGTAGTGAATGAGGGCGTAGATGGACGTGGTCTGAAACGGATTGCCGCCCACCAGGAGCGGGTGGAAGCTGAACACGCGCCGCAGCAGGGGATCCTTCACGTAGCGCGAGACGAAGCCGTAGACCGTCTTGTAGGATTGCAGGCGGATCAGGTCCGGGGCGACCTTCACCATGTCCGCGACCTTCAGGAACGGGCGGTCAGAGAGTTCCACGAAGCCCTTCTGGAAGATCGCTTTCGCCTGCCGGATCATCTCGCGGTAACCCTCGATGTCGTTCGGCGCGAAGGCGGCGACGCGGCGTTCGGTTTCGGCCTCGTCCTGGTTGTACTCAAAGGCGCGGCCGTCATGGAACTCGATCCGGTAGAAGGGGTCCACGGGAACGATGCGAACGTAGTCCTCAATCTTGCGGCCCGCTCCCTCGAAGAGCTCTTCGAGCAGGAACGGAGCGGTGATGACGGTGGGGCCGGCGTCGAAGGTGAAACCGTCCTGCTTGTACACGTAGGCGCGCCCGCCCAGCATGTCGCGCGCTTCGAGCAGTTCTACCTGGTACCCGCGGGTTTGCAGCCGGACGGCGGTGGCGAGCCCGCCGAACCCGCTACCGATGACGGCGATCTTTCTCTGAGGCCTTGGCATGAAGGTAATCGATCAACTCCACGAGGGGACGGCCGTGGCGGCCAAACGGCGCGATGGCGGCGCGGGTCCTCTCGTACTGTTCGTTCAGGTAATCCCAGTTGTCCAGTTCGCCGTCCAGGTAGTCGTCGGTCATCTGGAAAGCGATGCCGTACTCACGGGCGTACCGCATGATGCCGCGTTCGCGCCGCTGGTCGGCGCCCGCGAAGGCAAGGCCCGCCTGTGCGGCCAGCAGGAACAGGGGTACGGTCTTGAGCTCCGTGAGCTGCGTGCGTGCGCTCTCGCGGCGCTCCCCGCGCAACTCCAGGTCCATCGATTGACCGGCGATCAGGCCGCTGCAATCCAGGCACTGAAGGAGGCGGGTTTGGAACCTGACCCGCTCCCTGAGGTGTGGACAGTCCGAGGCGTCTTCCACCATCGACCGCGCGGCCAAGGCCACCAGGCCGAATGCCGCCAGGATCGCAGTGGCTTCCCCGAAGGCGACATGCACGGTGGGCGATTCGCGGCGCCACTGCTCATCGTCCATGCAAGGCAGGTCATCGACGATCAGCGACGCGCAGTGGATCAGTTCGACGGCGGCGGCGGCCTCCAGAACCCGGCCGGCGTCGGCGCCGAGCAGCCGGCCGACGCGCAGGGCGAGCAGGGGGCGGACTCTCTGGCCACCTCCCAACACCGCATAGCGCATCGCCTCGTGGACCGGTCCGCCCTCCGGAATCGTGCGGCTACCCAACAGATCCGTAAGCTTTTGCTCGACGAGATCGCGGTCGGCGGGCACGCCACTGGCTTTTGGGATGGAGACGGAACTGGCCACAGTGCGTTAATAGATTAAGCTGGACGCAACGAAGGATCAGGATAATTCAAGCGAAGTTGCCCGGGGCGGGGGGCGGCCGGCGTCCCGGCACAAAAGACCGGGCCAATGAGAGAGTGAGGTCAAGATGCAACACAACGCCGAGGCAGTGGTGGACGAAGTGATCGCCCTGCTCACCCGCTCGGGCGGCGAACAGTACTTCGGGGAAGCGGTCTCGAAGCTGGCGCACGCCGAGCAATGCGCCTGGCAGGCCGAGCAGGCGGGCGCGGACGACGAACTGGTCCTGGCCGCGCTGTTGCACGACGTAGGCCACCTGCTGGACGACGAGCGAGCGCAGCGCGACGAGCGGGTGGGCGTCATCAATCACGACGAATTAGGCGCGCAGTGGCTGCGGGAGCGCGGCTTCGCTCCGCGCCTGGCCCGCCTGGTGGGAGCGCATGTGAACGCCAAGCGGTATCTCACCGCCACCAACGAAACCTATATGGGGCGCCTGTCGCCGGCAAGCCAGGAGACCCTGCGGCTGCAAGGCGGGCCCATGAACGCGGCCGAAGCCGCGCAGTTCGCGGAGGAGCCGGAACTGCGGGACATGCTGCGGCTGCGATCGTGGGACGAAATGGCGAAGGACCCGGAGTGGCGGGGCCCTGGCGCGGAGAGCTATCGCGCGCGGCTTGCGGCGCACCTGGAAAGGCAGCGGTAGCGGCGCGGCGCGGCGGAGCGGCCGCCTACTTCCGCCAATCCTCCCAAACCACGTTGCGCATGTCGCCGTCGCGGGCGAACTGGCGATGCATGGCAAAGGCGAGCGAGAGCGATTGCGGGGTGTGGCCTTTCTTCACCAGGTCCAGGTATTCGAAGAGCTGGTCGCGGAAATCGGGGTGCGCGCACTGGTTGATGATCAGGTGCGCGCGCTCGTGTGGGTCCTTGCCGCGCAGGTCGGCGACGCCGTTCTCGGTGGCCACGATCTGCACCGAATGCTCACTGTGATCCATGTGCGTGACCGTGGGAACGATGGTCGAGATCTTGCCGCCCTTGGCGGTGGACGGGCAACTGAAGATCGACAGGTAGGCGTTGCGCGTGAAGTCGCCGGAACCGCCGATGCCGTTCATCATCTGGCGGCCGAGGACGTGCGTCGAATTCACGTTGCCGAAGAGGTCCACTTCGAGGGCGGTGTTCATGGAGATGATGCCCAGGCGGCGGACAATCTCGGGATGGTTGGAGATCTCCTGCGGGCGCATGACCACGCGGCTCCGGAAGAACTCCAGGTTATCGGTGAGGCGCCGCATCATCTCGGGGCCGAGTGTGAAGGCGCAGGTGGAGGCGAACCTGCAGCGGCCTTTTTCGAGCAGGCCGATCACCGAGTCCTGGAGCACCTCGGTGTACATCTCGAAGTCCGGGATCTCCGTCGACCGGCCGAGGGCGCCGAGCACGGAGTTGGCGATGTCGCCGACGCCCGACTGAAGCGGCAGGAAATTGGGCGGGATGCGGCCGGCGTAGATCTCTTTGACCAGGAAGTCGGCGACGTTCTGGCCGATCTGGTCGGTGACGGGCGTCGCGTCGCCGAAGGCGCCGCACTCGTCTTCAAGGTCGGTGTGCACGATGCCCGCGATCTTGGAGCGCGGCACGATGACCAGCGGCGAGCCGGCGCGGTCGTTCACGTTGTAGATCGGGATTTCGCGGCGGGTGGGCGGGTCTTCGGGCTCGAAGATGTCGTGCATGCCGAGCAAGGTGGGCGGGTGCTTGGCGTTGAGTTCGATGAGGATCTTCTCGGCGCGGTTGAGGAATGTCGGCGACGCGCCCACCGAAGTGGTGAGCACGATGCCGCCGCCGGCGGTGACGTCGGCGGCCTCGACGATCGCCCAGTGCACGGGGCCGAGGAAGCCGTAGCGGACGGCCTGGGGAAGCACGCTCAAATGCATGTCGAAGAACTTCACGCTGCCGTCGTTGATCTGGGAGCGCAGCAGGGAATCCGACTGGTAGGGAGTGCGAAAGCTGATGGCCTTGGCCTTGGCGAGGGCGCCGTCGAGCGAAGGGCCGGTGGAAGCGCCGGTGAGCACGCCGATCTTGAACTCGCGGCCGGCGGCGTGCTCGGCCTCAGCCTTGGCTGCGATGGCCAAAGGAATGGCTTTGGCCGCGCCGGCGGGAGTGAAGCCGCTGAAGCCGATGGTGTCGCCGTTCTTGATGAAGGCGGCTGCGTCTTCTGGGGTGAGCGTCGGATAACGGAACGCCATGAGATGAACTAGTCCTCCTGAGGATGAAAGAGCGCGATGAGTTCCCGCGCGGCGGAGAAGGGCGTGGAGGCGCCTTCGCGCACGGCTTTTTCGAGCCGCGGGAGACGGGCGGCGACGCGCTGGTCGCCGCGGAACAGGTGTTCGAGGCCGAGCGCCAGCAACTCGCGCATCCAGGCCAAAGCCTGAAGGCTGCGGCGTTCGCGCAGCAGGCCCTTGGATTCAAGATGGGCGCGGTGATCGAGCACCATACGCCAGATTTCGGGGATGCCCGCGCCGTCGAGCGACGAGCAGATCAGAACCTGCGGGCGCCAGCCGTCGGGCGTCGGCGGAAACAGGCGGAGGGCGCTCGCGTACTCGACGCGCGCGCGTTCAGCGCGGGGCTTGCCTTCGCCGTCGGCCTTATTGACGGCCATGCCGTCGATCATTTCGATGATGCCGCGCTTGATGCCCTGCAGTTCGTCGCCGGCGCCGGCGATCATGAGCAGTAGGAAGAAGTCGGTCATGGAGCGGACGGCGGTTTCGGACTGGCCGACGCCGACGGTCTCGACCAGGACGTTCTGGTAGCCGGCGGCTTCGCAGAGCAGGATGGTTTCGCGGGTGCGGCGGGCTACGCCGCCCAGGTGGCCGCGCGACGGAGAGGGGCGGATGAACGCGTTCTCCTGGACGGCGAGGCGCTCCATGCGGGTCTTGTCGCCGAGAATGCTGCCGCCGCTCAAGGGGCTGGAAGGATCGACGCTGAGGACGGCGACCTTTTCGCCGCGCTCGCGAATGAGGTGCATGCCGAGCGTATCGATGAACGTGCTCTTCCCCGCCCCGGGGACGCCGGTGATGCCCACGCGCAGCGCTTTGCCGGTATGGGGCAGCACGGCGTCAAGCACGCGCGCGGCGAGTTCG
>DALYJJ010000202.1:0-9239 GCA_031969915.1 Bryobacteraceae bacterium
CGAAGATGTTCTCCACGTCCCAGGACTGGCAATACTGGTTCAACACGCTGGTCTTGCGGTCAGCGCCCATGCGCGCGGTTCCCACCTCGTGAATGCAGAAGCCGGGCACGGAATACGTCCCCGTCACGCGCACGTCCCTGGCGCCCGCCGCCTCCAGCATTTGGGCCGCCTGTTGCCGTCCGTCCTCCCAGAGCTTCTTCTCGTTGTCGCCCCATTCCATGTTGACCTTGAGCACCGGGACACCCCAGGCGTCCACGCGCTCCTTGTCGATCTCCACCTGGTTCTCCTTGCGCGGCAGACATTCGCCCCACAGTCCCAGGCTCATCTGCCACGCTCCGGAACGCACCGCTTCCTTGTACTTCGCGCCGAAGCCCGGCGCGCCGTAGTCAAACTCCGGCATCGCGCCGCCCTGATATCCGTACCCGCGAATGAACCCGTTGGTCGACTTCTCCTTCACGTTGCGAAACCGGGGCACATAGATGCCGTTCGGCCGCCGCGGCATACCCGCCCACGGCTTGGCTTCGAACTGCGGCATGACGCCCGATGCGCCGCCCTGGTAGATGTGGTCCATCAGATACCTTCCCAGGACGCCGCTCGAATTGCAGATCTCCGAGTTCAACAGCAACCGCGTCGATTCGAGCGTGGAGGCGCACAGCACGACGATCTTCCCGCGGACTTCCCGCAAGTCGCGCGACGTGCGATCGACATAGGAGATGCCCGCCGCCTTGCCGTCCCGCATCACGACGCGCGCCGCCACCGCATCGGTGATCAACGTCAGCCGGCCGGTTTTCTGCGCTGCCGCGACGGTGGTGAAGGGGCTTGAAAAATAGGAGAAGGTGGAACAGCCCTGCTCGCACGGCCCACAATAATGGCAGGCCTGCCGCCCGTTCAACGCCTTGGTCAGAATCGCCACGCGGCCGATAGTGACCGTGTGCCCCATCTTTTCCTTCACGGCTTTGCGGAGGGCCAGTTCCGTGCAGGTCATCTCCATCGGCGGCTGAAACACGCTGTCGGGCAACTGGGGCAGGTTCTCCGCCTGGCCGCTGATGCCCACGTACTTCTCCACCTGCTCGTAATAGGGAACCAGGTCTTCGTAGCGGATCGGCCAATCGTCCCCGTAGCCGTCATGAGAGGCGGCCTTGAAGTCCAGGTTCGACATGCGGTAGCTCTGCCGGCCCCAACTCAGCGAACGGCCGCCGAGCACGCGCATGCGAATCCAGTTGAATGGCTTTTCCTGCGTGTAGGGGTTCTCGTGATCGTTCACGAACCAACGGTAGTTCTGCTCCCGGCAGGCGTAGCAGCGCCCCTGAATCGGGCGGTCGCGCAGGATCTTGGGATTCATGCCCAGGTAGGGCAACTGCCAGCTCTGCACGTGCTCAGTGAAGTCGCGCGGCGTGACCTTCGGCCCCGCTTCGAGCATCGCCACGCGCATGCCGGCTTCCGTCAGTTGCTTGGCCGCCCAGCCGCCCGTGGCGCCCGAGCCCACAACGATCGCATCGAAGACCTGCGGCGCCGCCCCGGTTTGCATTACGGTAGCTTACCAATACAAGGAGCGGCGCCGTGATCTCCGGGCCGGCCGATCACCCGAACGCCTTCACCGGATTGTGTTCCAGCAACTGGCGCGCGAGTTTCTGCTCCATGCCTGCAATGAAGTCCGTGTAGATGTACGCGTACCCGCGGAATTGCTCGGGAGCGCCTCCGGGTTCGCCGGCGCGGTACCAGCCGGCGTCCTGCGAAATCAGAACCCGCTCCCCGAGCCCTTTCGCCACCAGGTTCATGACGCACTCCAGGTGCCAGCGGGCGGTCTTCGGGCCGATCCCGTCCAGCTCCACCCACGCTCCGGCGCGGGCCACCTGCTCCTGGATCGCCTGATCTTTCTCGTTCTGCGCGTGGACCCAAACGAACTTCGAAGCCTTCACGCCGCGCCCGGTGATCAGGTCGAGTTCCTCCAGCGCCGCCGCGCCCGACGTGGTGTGCGAGGCGATGGTGAATCCCGTCTCGGCGGAGGTGATCGCGGCCGCTTCCACGATCTTCCTGTCGAGAGGATGCAGCGGGCTCACCCCGCTCACACCGATCTTGATGAACCGCGGCTTCACCCCGTCGATACCGCGCCGGGCCTCGTTCACCCAACGCACGGCCAACTGCGACGCGGTTTCGTCGTGGGCGAACTTCGGCAGGAACTTGAAGTCCTGGGCGGCCGCGTACAGGCCGGTGTTCGTCCAGATCTCGAGGCCCGCCGCGTCCGAGAGCTTTTCGAGCAGCTTCGCATCGCGCCCGATGAAATTCGGCGTGCAGTCCTGAAAGCGCCGGCAGCCGAGCCGCTTGACCTCTTCGAGATAGGGCTTCACCAGCGCGATGACTTCCTTCTCTTTCCAGCGGTCGCGGGAGGTGCGGTCCGCGCCGATGAAGTCCACCAGGACGTGCTCGTGGACCAGGATGCTGGGAAAGGGTGCGGCCTTCGCGGCGAGGGGAGCGCCGAGGAGCGGGAGAAATTCCCTGCGCGTCATGCAGCGATTATGACGCGTCGGGAAGACAGGCGGGCAGCAGGTTCGGGTCGAGCACGTGCTTGAATCGCCCATGCAGCCGTACGCGCCCGACCCGGCAAAGCGGCAGACGGCGCGAGGGCGGATCGGGATTCGAAGAGATCTTTTCGGGCTCGATCTTGACGACGCTGGCAATCCGGTCGACCAGGAGTCCCAGCCGGCGCTCGCGCGCCTCCACCACGATCACGCAACCCCGTTTGGCGGGCACCCGCGCGGCAGCCACCACCGGGAGCACCGCGCCGCGCACGTTCACCGCGTCGGTGCAGTCGTGCACGGTCACGATTTCTCGTACCTGCGCCGCGGGCAGGGCGAACTCCTCCCCCGCCGCGCGGAACACCAGATAGAGTTCGTCCGGCATGCCAGGCCGCCTGCCTAGGCGCGCACGCCCGCCATCCAGAAGCGCTGAATGGTACGGCCTTCCCGGTTCGGCGCGAGGCACACCAGAATGTTCACCGGCCCGTCTTCGCACTCCAGGGGAATAATGGTCCACTCCCCGTTGCCGACGCTCCGGGTTTCGAAGTTCCGTCCGAAGATCACTGTGGGAATGCTCAACCCCATCGGCCCCATGTCTTCCTCGAGCCCCGTCTTGACGTTCCCGATGATCATGTTGGTCAATTCGGCCATGCCGTCCAGCACGTCTTCGTTGACCGAGTTGAATTCGGTCATCAGCATGCGCGAACACAGCTTCCAGGCCGTGTCCGAAGGACAGCAGATGCTGCCCGTACCGATCCAGGAGCCCACCAGCCCGATCAGCGACACGATCCCCTCCTGGGGCCTCGGGTCCTTGTGGTCCAGATAGTGATCCGCGACCTTCACCGGGATGCCCAGCATGGTTTCGAAGACTTCCTTCGCCGCCGTGCCGGCCAGATCCGCGACGCGTTGATGCAGTTCTTTCGGTTCCATTTCGATTCCCGCCCGCTAGAGGAGGCCCGCGAGCTTCTCCTTGATTTGTTCTGCCGTGAAGGGCTTCCGCACATAACCGGCGGCTCCCAGTTGCACCGCCTCGAGCACCTTGTTCTGGCTCCCCTCGGTGGTCACCATGACCACGGGCAGGGCTTTCCAGGCGTCGTTCGCTTTGATCTGGCTCAACAGTTGAAGACCGTCCATGTTGGGCATGTTGATGTCGGACAGCACCAGACCGACGGTCTGCGCGTTCAACACCGCGAGCGCCTCATTGCCGTCCCCGGCTTCATAGACCTTGCCCATGGGCACGTCCGCCTGGGCCAACACGCGCTGCAGAATTTTGCGTATGGCGGCGGAGTCGTCAACGATCAAGACATCGAGTGGCATGCGTTCCCTTCCTTACGACCGGCTACAGCACTTATCGGTGGAAGGTAACGCAGCTTGAGGGAATCCGGACGTCAGCCGATGGCATGCAGGACCGCTTCGGTCACTGCCACCGTGCCCGCCTGCCCGCCCAGGTCGGGCGTCAGTACGCGGCGTTCGGCCAGCACCGCGGCCACGGCCTGCTCGACGCGGCGCCCCGCTTCGGGTTGGCCGAGATGCTCCAGCATCATCGACGCGGACAGAATGGCGGCCATGGGATTCACGATTCCCCGCCCGGCGATATCGGGCGCGGAGCCGTGCACGGGCTCGAACATCGAGGGATACCGGTTTTCCGGATCGAGATTCGCCGACGCCGCCAGCCCGATGCTGCCGGTGATGATGGCCGAGAGGTCGCTGAGGATATCGCCGAACAGGTTCGACGCCACCACCACATCGAAGCTCTGCGGCCGCCGGACGAAGTTCATCGCCGCCGCGTCCACCAGCAAGGACTCGGTTGAGATATCGGGGAACTCCGCCGCCACGCTCTCAAAGACCCGGTCCCACAAGACCATGCCATAGCCCTGCGCATTCGACTTGGTCACCGAGGTCACGCGCTTCTTCGCGTCGCGCTTCCGCGCCAGCTCAAAGGCGTGCCGGATCACGCGGTCGCAGCCCTTCCGCGTGAAGACCCCGGTCTGTACGGCGACCTCGCCGGCGTGCCCCTGGTGCACGAAACCGCCCGCCTGCGCGTACTCGCCTTCGGTGTTCTCCCGCACCACCACCATGTCGATCGAGCGCGGCGCGGCATGGCGCAGCGGCGATTCCGCTCCGTCGTACAGCACCGCCGGACGGACGTTCGCATACTGGTCGAAGGCGCGGCGGATGGGCAGCAGGAGCCCGTTGAGCGTGATGTGGTCGGCGATCTGCGGATGTCCCACCGCCCCGAGCAGGATCGCGTCGAAGGGCCGAAGGCGTTCGATCGCGTCGGCCGGCATCATGCGGCCGTGGCGGAAATAGTAGTCCGAGCCCCATTCGTAGGGCGTGAACTCGATCTCAAACTGGTGCAGGTGCGCGGCGTGTTCCAGCACGCGGCAGGCGGCGGGAGTCACTTCCTGGCCGACGCCATCTCCCGCGATCACGGCGATCGAATAGCGTTGCATGGGGAACGCTCCGTATCATAGCAACATCGACATGCCACAGAACCCGTTCTCCCTTGAAGGCCGCACGGTGCTGATCGCCGGCGCCAGCCGCGGCATCGGACTCGCCATCGCCCAGTCGGTGGCGCGCGCCGGCGCGGACACGATCCTCGCGGCGCGGACGCTCGACGCGCTCGAAGCGCAGGCCCAGGCGCTCGTGAAGGAAGGCGCCAAAGCGCGCGCCCTCAAGCTCGACATCACTAACCTCGACGATGCCACGCTGGCCGCCATTCCCGAACTCGACGGCCTGGTCACGGTGGCGGGCATCAACCAACGCAAGCCCTTCGAGACCTACACGCGCGAAGAGTTCGACCGCATCATGGAGACCAACATCAACAGCGTCTTCGTGCTGGTGCAGAAACTCGGCGGCCGCATGAAAGCCCGGGGCAAAGGCGGCAAGATCGTGATCGTCGGCAGCCAGGCCTCCAACATCGGCCTGCCCTTTCTTACGCCCTATTCGGTTTCGAAGACGGCCCTGGTCGGCCTCACGCATTCCCTCGCCGCCGAGTGGGGCCGCTACGACATCCAGGTGAACTGTATCGCGCCCGGCTTCATTCTCACCGACCTCAATCGCAAGATGTGGCAGGAGGAGTCGCTCAACAAGTGGCGCGAGCAGGCCCAAGCCAACCCGCGCATGGGTCTGCCCGAAGATATCGGCCCGCTGGGCGCGTTCCTGTGCGCGCCCGGGTCCGATTACATCACCGGTCAAGTGATTTCCGTCGACGGCGGATACAGCAAGACCGCCATCTGGCCGTTTCAGGGATGAACCGCCGCACGGCACTGGCGGCAATGGCCGGCGCCTGCGCGCCGCTGCGGGCGCAGGAGGAGAAGGCGCCGCTCGACTTCGTATGCCCGATGGACCCCGACGTTCGCGCGGCCGGCCCGGCGAAGTGCCCGCGCTGCGGGATGCCGCTCGTGCTTGGACTCCCTGAACCGGTGGAGTTCCCCGTGCGCCTCACTACCCTGCCCCGGGTGGTGAAGCCCGGCGCCCCGGTGGAACTGCTCTTTGAGGTGCTCGACCCGAAGACCAATCGCCGCGTCCGCAAATTCGAGATCGTCCACGAGAAGCTCTTCCACCTCTTCCTGGTGAGCGACGACCTCTCCTACTTCGCGCATGAGCACCCGGATTTCGAGCCCGGCGGCCTGTTCCGCTTCAAAACGGTGCTGCCCCAACCGGGCGCCTATCGCGTGCTCTGCGACTTCTACCCGGCGGGCGGCACGCCGCAGATGAGCGGCCGCACGCTGCTCACCGCCGGCTACCGCCCCGGCATCGCCGCGCCGAGCCTCCCGCCGGACACCGCGCCCCAGCGCGGCGAGAATCTCCAGATCGAACTCCAGACCGATCCGCCGCAGCCCCTCGCCGGCCAGAGAACGAAGCTCTTCTTCCGCCTCAGCCCCACCGATCGGCTGGAGCAGTTTCTCGGCGCCTGGGGCCACATGCTGGCCGCCAGCGGCGACCTGATCGACGTGATCCACGCCCATCCGTACCTGGTCCAGTTCGCTCCGCCCTACCTCACCGGGGAAGGCCACCAGATGCAGTTCAACCTGGTCTTCCCGCGCCGGGGCGTCCACCGGGTGTGGCTCCAGATCCAGCGCGCCGGCACGGTGAATACGGTGGCCTTCAACATTCCTGTGATCGCTCTCGGGTAGTTGCCCGGGCGCGAGGATGAACGCAACTTCACGTCGAGCCTGGTTCGAACCTGCTACACTCGCGCGCATGACGCCGAATTCACCGCTTCGCCCGTTCGCACGTTTCTGTGGATCGGGCGTTGTTCTGACGATGTTGCTCGCCGCGCCGTTGGCCGCGCAGGACTCCGAGCTCAAGAAAGACGTTCCATATGTGCCGACGCCCCCTGAGGTGGTGGAGGCAATGATGAAGCTCGGCAAGGTCAGCGCGGGCGATATCCACTACGACCTGGGCTGCGGAGACGGGCGCATCGTGGTGACGGCCGTGAAGCAGTACGGCGCCAAGCGGGGCACCGGCTACGACATCGATCCCGAGCGCATCAAGGAAGCCAACGAAAACGCCAAGCAGGCCGGCGTGACGGACAAGGCCAAGTTCATCCTGGGAAATCTCTTCGAGGCGGACTTCCGCGACGCCACCGTGGTGACCTTGTACCTGCTGCCGGACGTGAACCTGAGACTGCGGCCGAAACTCCTGAAGGACCTGAAAGTAGGTTCGCGGATCGTCTCCCATCAGTTCGACATGGGCGAATGGGAGCCGGACGAGAAGATCACGCTCGACTGGCGAACGATCTATTTGTGGAAGGTGACGGAGAAGAGCAAGGCGCAGTTCGCGGCGAAGTAGCCCGCCGCCCGCCGCGCCCCGTTCTCACTTGCGCGTGGCGTTCGCGGTGGCCGCAGTGGGCGGGCCGCCGGGGACGTGATAGTTCGGATAGGCGGGCCGCTTGGGCTCCGCGAGCGGCTTCTTGGCAAGCTCGGCCATCACGATTTCAATGGCCCGTTCGAGTTGCGGATCGCGCCCCTGCCGGACCAATTCGGGTTCGTTCTCGACTTCGATGTCGGGTTCAACGCCCACGTTCTCCGCAATCCACTTCGAGGTGGCCGGATCCCAGACCGCGGAACTGGGAGCAGTGACGATACCGCCATCCATGAGCTGCGGCACACCGGCCCGGCCCACCAGGCCGCCCCAGGTTCGCTTGCCGATCAAGGGGCCCGCGCCGGCGCGGCGGAAGTACCAGGGCATAGCGTCGCCGCCGGAACCCGCCCATTCGTTGATGATCATCGCCTTGGGCCCGTAGATGGCGCCCTGCGGCTGTAACTCGTCCTCACCGTCGCGCGTGGCCACGCGGCTGAGCGGTTTCTGCGTGAGGATGTTGGCGATGTCGGTGGCCAGGTTGCCGCCGCCGTTGTAGCGTTCGTCGATGATGGCCGCTTCCTTGCCCACCTGCGCGTAGAAGTAGCGGGTGAAGTTGGTCAGGCCGCCGAAGGCGGTGTCCGGCATATAGACGTAGGCCACGCGGCCGTTGGTGGCCTTCTCAACTTTCCGCCGGTTGTCTTCGATCCACGCCAGGTTTCGGAGACCGGCCTCGGAGGGCACCGGGATCACCGTGACATCGCGAGCGCCGCTGCCGTCGGGGTTGGGGCCCACGCGCAATACCACCTGCTTGCCGGCCTTCGCTTCGAAGAACGAGTAGACGCTCTCCTTGACGGTGACGTCGCGGCCGTCGACGGCGAGCAGGTATTCGCCCACGGCGACGTTCACGCCAGGCTGCGTGAGCGGGGCGGTGAGGCCGGGGTTCCAATTCTCGCCGTTGAAGATGCGCTGGAAGCGGTAGCGTCCGTTGGCCGTCTCGTAGTCCGCGCCGAGAAGGCCGGTCTGGACGGTCTTGACTTCGGGCTGCTCGCCGCCGAACACGCCGAGGTGGCCCACGCTGATCTCGCCCATCATGTCCTGCATCACGTAGTTCAGGTCGCGGCGGGAGGAGAGGCCGGCGACATACTTGCGGTACTTGGCTTCGTAGTCGGCGGCGTTCACGCCGTGCAGGCCGGGGTCGTAGAACATCTCGCGCTGAATGCGCCAGGCGTCGCGGTACATCTGCGCCCATTCCGCGCGCGGCTGGATTTTCACCTCGAGGTCGGCGGTCTTGAGCGGAGCGGGCGGCGGACCGCCGGCGGGCGGCGCGGGCGGCGCGTTGCGCGGCGGCAAGGGACGAATGGGGGCGATGATCCAGTTGGTCTGCTGTCGGTAGAGCGCCTTCTCGCCGTTGTAGGCGATGACGAAGCTGGTGACGCCGCTGAGCGGCGCATCGGCGCGGCGCTCCTTCAGATCGAAGCGATGAACCGTGAGACCGGGCGCCCCGCCGGGGGACGGGGGCGGCGCTTCCATCGCGAACAGCGTGCCCGCTTTACCCGTCTGCAGACCGGTGTAGCGGCGCGGCGGCATGGGAAGCGCCAGCACGCGCTGCAGGATGTTGTCGAAGTCGATCTTCACCTCAACCGCCTTGGCAGGCGGCTTGGCGGGCGCGGCGGGCTTGGGACCGTCGGCGGGTTTGGCCTCCTCGGCCGGCTTGGCGGCGTCGGGCTTCTTCTCGTCCGCCGCCGCTTTCTCTTCATCGCTCTCGGGCGCGAAGGGTGAGGGGTCGGTCTTGGACAGAACGATCAGGTAGATGCTGCTGGTAGCGGTGCGCGCGCCCGATTGAATGTCCGGCTGGATCGACGGCCCGGAATCGGTGGAGGCGGTGAAGTAGAGGTGCTTGCCGTCCTTGTCGAA
>DALYJJ010000203.1:0-9235 GCA_031969915.1 Bryobacteraceae bacterium
CTGGCCACGGATCGACGCTTCCAAACGATAGTCCTGACCTTCCCGAAGCGCATTCAGCGGCCCCGTCGCCTCCAGGAGCCTCCAACCCATGCCTGGAACAAACTCCCCAATCGAGTACGCGACCCTTCCTGCTCCGAGTTGCACGTGCAGGTAATGATGGTTGGTCGAACGGTACCCGAGAACCAAGCCTGCCGCTTGGTGCTGTTCCGGTCCGAAGGGCGTGTCAAACCGTACCCTTGCCTGATAGGCCCCACTCGCCAAGGTCCGGTCGCTGATCGCGAGGCCCATCGAAAACTGCTCGCCGTGGGCGATGAAGGTGGGGTCGCCCCCCTCGTAGGTAGCGGAGTTCAATTGGAATGTCCACCGTCCGTTCAACTGAACGAAGTTCAGGCTTCGGCCGCCACCGTTCGAGTGCTCCACAACGCTCTCCTTGCCCAGGATCTCCCGTCTTCAATGGTAACGCGCGTTCGCAGCCTGCGTGTCCCGTTGCCGCCAGCGCGAGCCCCTAGCGCGCGCCCAGGGGCATACGCTCCACCATGTCGCGCGGGTCAGTGACGGCTCCGTGGTCGCGCCATAGCCAGCGCAGCATGTCGGGAAAGACGGTGCGCAGCATCTTCTGCCCGTGGCGCTGCACGCCCCAATAATAGTTGAGGTCGTAGCCCTTTTCGGTGAGCGCCTCCTGCATGCGCACGTTCTGCAGGAACCAGTCCCAGGTGGGATCGTAGCTGCCGTCGGTCCGGAGCGCGCGGTTGTCGTTGCGCCCGCCCACCAGAAATATGCGGAGCGGCTTCCTTTCGCTGCTGCGAATGATGTCCGGATAGGCGTGTCCGCCGCGGATGTTGGTGAAGCTGCCGACGTTGCTCAGGACTTTGCGGAAGTGGTCCGGCCGCTGCCACGCCACGGTGAAGGCGGCGATGGCGCCGGAGCTCGACCCGCCGATGCCGTGCCGCCGCGGGTCCATGGAGAGGTTGTACTGCTTGTACAGCACGGGCATCAGTTCGTCCACGATCACGCGCGCGTAGCGGTCGTCGAGCGAGTTGTACTCCGTGGGCCGGTTGGTGTCGCGGTCGCCCCAGTTGCCGGGATTCGGCTCGGGCTGGTCCGGGCGCCGGCCCGGGTTGATGAACACGCCGATCATGACGGGAATCTCACGGCGGAAGATCAGGTTGTCCATCACCACCGGGGCCCGCACATCGCCCTCCGGCGCAAGGAACGCCTGGCCGTCGTTATAGATCATCAGGCTCGCCGGCACGGACGGATCGTATTGCGCCGGCACATAGACCCAATAGGTGTGCTGTGTGCCCGGATAGGCTTCACTGGGCAGCACGAACGGCCCGCGGATCTCGCCCTTCGGCACTCCTTCCTGCGGGGTCAGATCGGGCGCCAGCCCGTAGAAGAGGTCCGGATTCGTGGGCGGCTCCACCTGCGGCGCCCGTTGCGCCTGGGCCAGGACCGGCCACACACCCAGCAGACAAACCAGAATTCGCTTGCGCATCGTCACCTTCACTCCCTACGGCTGGCGGTAGGCCACCCAGGCGGCCTGCATCCGTGCGCCCTGGTTGGCGCTGAACTTGTACATGCAGGCGTCGTCGGAATAATCCATGAAGTTCTCGATCGGATCCACGCCCGCGGACTTCGTGCCCAGGCAGGTGTCCCGCCCCACGGGGCAACCGAACGCAGGCGAACGCTCGGCTGGGGTGTCGCCCACGTAATCGCCGAACTGAGAGCATTTGCCGTCGAAGGTATGATAGAGCGCCAGCCAGTGACCCACCTCGTGCGTGGCGGTGTCCCCCAGGTTGTACGGAGCTGCCGAACCGCCGGGCAGCGACGAATACAGCACGACCACGCCATCGAGCACCCGGAAGGTGGGGGATTCGAGAATGCTCGGGAAGTAGGCGTAGCCGAGAAGCACGTTGCCCAGCGCGGCCGAATACAGGTTCAGGGCGTTGGAGCCGCCCTTGCGGAGCGCGGTTTTGGCGTCGCGTTCCGCGGCCGTTCCGGGCAGCATGTCGAACCAGGCCGGGTTGAGGGTTCGCGTGATTTCAACCAAGTCGAACTGGAACCCCACGGAGGCGTAGCCTTCGTTCAACACGCGAATCTGCTCCCGAACCATGTTCGAGGGAACGTCGCCGTTCTCGATCCCGGAGCCGCGGCTGATCACGTGGAAGTAGACCGGCACACGCACGGCTCCCGCAAAGGGCCCTTTGCGTTTCACCCGGTCGAGGATGGTGCGGTCGATCTCGGCCGCTTCGATGTCGTCCGGCTGTTTGGTGGCGCAGCGTCCGCCACTATCGATGAAGGCCTGCTGGCTTGCCCAGCGCACGCCGTTCAAGGTGAACGAGCGGTCCGACTGCGCCAGGCACAGCCCGGCAGTGAAACTCAACGCGACGATCCAGCGCTTCGACATGGTTCTCCCTCCGGAGGGAGACGATCATATCATTCGTGCCTAAGCGCTTCGCGGGGCTCAATCGACGCCGCGATGAGGGCCGCCGCGGCGCACCGTCTACTCCTCCGGCGGCCGCTGGAAGCGCTCCATCAGCGCGACCGTGCGCGACCACTCCTCGGCCTCTCCGGAAACGGCGCGCTTTCCCCGGGGCGGTGAGTTCGTAGAATTTCGCCTTGCGGTTGGAGTGCGAGACGCCCCATTTCGCGCGCACCCGGCCGCGCTGTTCGAGACGCAGGAGGGCCGGGCAGAGGGTGCCCTGGTTGAGGTCGAGGATTCCGCCGGAGATCTGCCGGCGTACTCGACCTACAATGGGACGCTTGGAAGAAGAAGCGCGGACGCAGATCACGGGACTCCTCAAGGCGTGGCGGGCGGGCGACGATGCGGCGCTGGAACGCCTGACGCCGCTGGTCTACGCGGAGTTGAAGAAGATCGCCCGGGGCTACGCGCGCTCCGAGCGGCCGGACGCGACTCTGCAAGCCACCGCCCTGGTGAACGAGGCCTACCTCAGGCTCGCGCAGGCCGGGGTGGAGTATGCCGACCGGGCCCACTTCTTCGCCGTCTCCGCGCAGGTGATGCGCCGCATACTGGTGGACGCGGCCCGCGCCCGCCACCGGGGGAAGCGCGGCGGCCATGCAGCCAGGGTTCAGCTCGACGAAGTGCCCGACATCGCCGGCAGCCGGGGCCGGGAACTGATCGCGGTGGACGATGCGCTCACGGCGCTGGCCGCGTTCGATCCGCGCAAGGCGCGGGTGATCGAACTCCGCTTCTTCGGCGGACTGAGCGTGGAAGAGACGGCCGATGTGCTGAAGGTCTCACCCCAAACCGTGATGCGGGATTGGAGCCTGGCGCGTTCGTGGGTGAAGCGTGAGTTGAAACAGACCGGCGGCTAACGGAAGTTCTCGACCAGGACGACGTCGGAACTCGAGGAATCCACCTGGGACCAGAGCAGTTCACGGCCGTCGGGCGCGAGGTCGAGCAGCCGGTGCACGATGGGCACCGTCTTCTCCAACGCGAGCAGCTTCGTGGACTTCCTGGTGGCGAAGTCGTAGTACATCAGGCGATCCCGGGCCTGGTTCACAAAGTAGATCCCATCCTCGCCGGCCACCAGCCGCGCTGGCCGAGGTCGGTGATCAACGTCTCCTCGGTTGCGTCCCGCCCGCGCCGCACCACCATCGGCGTGGCCCGGCTGCGGGAGAAAAAGAGATAGCGGCCGTCGCGTGACTCCTGCGCTTCGAAACCGCCCGTACTGGTAACCTGTTCGGACTTGCCGCCCTCGGCCGCCACGCGCCAGACCTCCTGGCGGCCGGTGCGGTTGGAACAGTAGTAGATCCACTGGCTATCGTGCGACCAGCTCGGCACTATGTTCTCGAAGCTATCGGAAGTGATCTGCTTGGGCGCGCCGCCCAGCGCGGAGACGAGATCAGGACCTGTGCGCCCTGAGGCGAAGAGCGTGGATCGTAGTCCTCGAGCGTGGAGGCGAACCAGAGCGCCGGGCTCCCGGCCACTCCCGGCCGGCGCAAGGGTAAGCGCCAGATGTTGGTATCGCGGCCCAGTTGCTGGGCGACCATCCGCCGGCCGTTGGACGAGAGCGACGGGTAGAGTAAGTTGCCGGGTAACTGGCGGAGCACGTCGACGGAGCCATCGGCGAGGTTCAAGCGCCGGAGCTGGCCGCCCGCGTGCCACTTCCTGCCGTAATTTCGAATCGTCTCCGCAGGCCTCAGCCAGATAGGAAGGACGCTGGGCGGCGGGGAGTTCCACGGCGGATTGATAGAGCCTTTGCAGCCGGTCCCAGCGCGAAGCATCCACGGGAGATCAGTCTACCTTGTCCGGCGTTCGCCGTCCGCGTTAACGGAAGGGCTCAACCAGCACCAGATCGTGATTCTGGAGGCGCTCCACCTGGCTGAATATCACGCGCCGCCGATCGGGCGAGAGGGCCAAACCGCTCTGGCAGCCTCGCGTGATCCGATGAAAGGTGCGCGTGGAGTTGGTTCCGAGATCGTAGTACTGGAGCGCGCAGCCCTCGGCGGTGTTGGGAGTCGTGTACCAGATGCCGGTGTTGGAGACGGCAAACCGCTGGCCGCTCCCGATCGCGGCGATGACGGTCTGGGTCTCGCCGGGGCCCCGCATTGGTCTTCGCATCAACGGAACACTCGGGCCGAATCTTGAGTAATAGAGCCAGGCGCCATCGGGAGAGAATTCGATCGTCGTGGGCCAGTCGAAGACCTTCTCGGCCGTTCCCCCAGACGCGGGAGTGCGGCAGGTGCCGGCCGGGCACCAGGAGTAGATCCACAAGCCATCCGGCGACCAGCGGGGAGAGAGGCCATCGGTCACCTGGGTTGCCTTGCCGCCTCCGGCGGGGACGACCTGGGAACTGGGCCGGCCCTGAAACAGATCAAAGACGATCCGGCTGCCATCGGGCGACCATCGCGGCGTTCCGACCTGGGGTCCGCCGTAGTTTGTCAGCTGGGAGCAGTTGGTTCCGTCGCTCAGGCAAACCCAGACTTCCTCATTGCCCGAGCGGTTGGACGCAAAGGCCACCCTCGAGCCATCCGGCGAGAAATTGGGGTTCATCTCCGTCTTGCTGGAAGTGAAGACCCGGACGGGCGGCCCGGTGGCCTGGCCGGAATCGTCGAGAGTCAGCGACCACAGGTCCGATTCCTTGTCGTAGCGTGTGAACATCATCCGGTTTCCGCGACGGGAGACGGCCTGACCCGCCGCGCCGTCGCCCAGCGAGGGCACTTGCCGCGGCGGCGACCCGCCCGACGCCGGCACGCGCCAAACGGTTGAGTTCTCGCGAGAGCCGACCGAGAACAGGATGTCGCGGCCGTCCGCGGTCCAGGCCAGCGAGGGGATGAAGGTGGGCCTCGTCGCGCCCAGTGGGATCTCGCGAGGCGCGCCCGCCGGTTCTAACGCGGCGGTCAAGGGCTGAACGGTCAATCCGCCGGGCTCCTGCCAGTAAGCCAGCGCGCGGCCGTCCGGCGCGAGCGTGGCGGCTGCGTAGGGCGAGGCGCTGGGCGGCAGCAGCGGCCGGATCTCTCCGGTTTCGAGAGCCAGCAAGACCAACGCGACCGGCCCATCGGCTGTCGCTCGCTGGGCAATCACAAGCCACTTGCTATCCGGGGTCCAATCCAGATTCTCGTACCAGTTGCCCCAATATCCGCCGGCGTTTGAGAACGCTGGATAGGAAGCCACCAGTTCGCGCTCCAGCCCGCCCAAAGCGGGGATCACGTTGATGCCGGTGCGCCCGTCGCCTCGGTACCGGACAAACGCTATCCACTTCCCATCGGGGGACCACTTGGGCGCAAGATCGGGCGCGGGATCCCTGGTGAGGCGGATCGGCTCACCGACGCCAACCTGCTTCACGTAGATATCGAAAGCGTTCGACGGCCGCGCGTCCTCGCCGTGCCAGGAGAAGGCCACTTGCTGGCCATCGGGGGAGAAAGACGGCGTGACCTCACTGCCCGAGTAAGTGGTGGCAGGAGCCACAGTGGCTTCGGGCTGCGGCTCCGGAGCGCGGTAGACGACGCTATAGGTGACGGCGGCAAGGGCCGCCACCAATACTCCCGCCGCGGCGGGCAGCCGCCAACGCGGCTTCGCAGCCTGGGGCGCCAGGGCCTTCGGCGAATCCGGGACTCCATGCGCCAATAGTTCGAGCTGCATCCGGATATCCGCGGCCGATTGCCACCGCTGGTCGGGGTCCTTCCGCAGGCAGCATTCCACCAGGTGCGCCAGATGGCGGGAAACGCCCTCGAGCGGCAACGGCTCTTCGCGGAGGATCGCCGCGTTCACGGCTGCGGCATTGCCGCCGGGAAAGGGATGCCGGCCCGCGATCATCTCATAGAGCACCAGGCCCAGGGCGAAGATGTCCGTCCGCGCATCGCAGCCCAAGGCCTGTAACTGCTCCGGGGCCATGTAACCGGGCGTTCCCATCACGAGGTTGGCCTCGGTCCGCGTTGCCGTCAGGCCGCCGTCCACTCCCTGGTTCGATTCGATCCGCGCCAACCCGAAGTCCAGCACCTTGATGCCGGCCTTGGTGACCATGATGTTGGACGGTTTCAGATCCCGATGCACGATCCCCTTGCTGTGCGCCGCGGCCAGAGCGCCGGCGATCTGCGCCCCATACCGCAGGGCGGTCTCGGCGGGCATCCGGGCCCTCCGCAGGAGCGAGGCGAGAGTTTCGCCTTCGACTAACTCCATGACCAGATAGTCGGGACCGATGTCGTGCAGGGTGCAGATGTGGGCGTGATTCAGCGCCGCCACGGCGCGGGCCTCGCGGAGAAAGCGTCCGCTGAAGCCGGAGGACGACGTTTTGATCGCGACGCTCCGGCCGAGGCGGCTGTCGCGCGCCGCATAGACGCGCCCCATGCCGCCCTCGCCCAGCACCCCGGTGATCTGAAACGGACCCACGGATGCGCCCGGCGCGAGCACGGTTCCGCCGATCAGGCTGGCGGCGCCCTCCCAGGCCGGCCGGTCGATCGGGCTGTCTTCGGTATCGGCATGCGCCAGGAGGGACTCCACCTCCTGGCGTAAGGCCGAATCGTCGCCGCAGGCCTGCGCCAGATAGGCCGGACGTTGGGCTACGGGGAGTTCCAAGGCGGAATCATAGAGTCCTTTCATCCGGTCCCAGCGTGACGCGTCCACGGGAGCCTAGTTTACCGTCTCGCGGCCGTTTCAAAAAACATTTCTCCCCAGGTTGGAGTTCCGCCGTCCCGCCGGCGCTAGAGGGCCGGAGGAAGAGATGCGGCTTACTGCACTGGTGCTGGTGGCGATGTCGATGGTACTGGGAGCGGAGGAGAGGGATTCCGAGGTCGCGATCGCCGCGCAGTTGCGCGGCGGCGTGGAAGTGAGTACGCCGGCCGTGAGTCAGGCGCGGGCCATGGCCGTGCGGATGTTCGCGTCGGCCGGCGTCCGTTTGGAGTGGTGCACGCGGGCTAAGAACTGTCCCGATTGGGAAGGCAGTGCGATTGTGACGTTGGAGCCGAAAGCGCCGGGCGGGCTTTCCGGCGCCGTGCTGGCCGGGGCCCAGGTTTTCGAAGGGCGGAACATCCGGATCTACCTGGACCGGCTGCAGGCGCCCGCGGGCCGATCCCGGCGTCCGGCACTGCTGGCTCACGTGCTGGTGCACGAGATCACTCACCTGCTACAGGGCTGCGATCGTCACGCAAAGGGCGGGGTGATGAAGGCGCGCTGGGACGACGCCGACTTCGCCGCGATGGAGAGCGCGCCGCTGGCGTTCACCGATGACGACATCGACCTGATCCGGGCGGGCCTGGCGAGGCGCAAGAACGCCTTCGGCCCGGCGGCGCTGACGGCCAAGCGGTGACGGCGGAGGCCGGAGGCGACTCTGCCGTGCTCGTGATAGGATCTGCTCTCAGGCGGTTCAGGCCGCCTCCGTGTCCGCGGGAAGGACGGCGTCCTCCTGAGCCTTCGATTCGAGCCTTGGATCGGTCTTGCGACGAACTCTTTTCGCCCGAGGAAGCGGACACCGGGCAGCGAAAGGAGACCGTTGTGAGAACCTTGCCCCCACATCCCGACCTCGCGCAGTTGAAGCGCCAGGCGAAGGAACTTCTGGATTCGTTTCGCGGCGGAGACAGCGCCGCGGCGGTGGAGGTGGCCGCCTATTTCCACGGCGCGGAGCCGGGCGCGTTTGCCCTGCATGACGCGCAACTGGTTCTGGCGCGCGCCTACGGGTACGACAGTTGGCCGAAGTTGAAGGCCTTTGTGGACGGCGTGACGCTGCGCCGGCTGGTGGAGGCGGTGAAGGCCGGCGATCTGGATGAGGCGCGCCTGCTGCTGGGGCGGCGGCCGGAGCTGGCGCGCGGGGCGATCGACAATGTGGCGGCGATCCATCACGCCGTGGGGGCCCGGAACGCGGCGATGGTCCGGCTGCTGATGGAGCACGGGGCTTCGGCGCGGGAAGGCGTGTACCCGCATCGCGACGCGACCTCGGCGCTGACCATGGCGAGGGAGCGGGGCTACGAAGAGATCGTGGCGATCATTGAGGAAGCCGAGGGGCGGCGATCGATCGCGAACGAGCCGGGCCTGTTTGAGGCGGTGGCCGCGGGTACGGCGATTCCGATGCTCGAGGCGAACCCCGCGCTGGCCGCGGCGCTGCACCCGAACGGGTGGGCGCTGCTGCACCTGGCGGCGCGCCGGCTGGACGAGGCGCTGGCCGCGTGGCTGCTGGATCACGGCGCGGACCTGGAGGCGCGGGGCCCGATGGACCGCACCGCGCTCGATGTCGCCGCGGAGTACACGAGTGGCGAGGAGCCGGCGTTCGCGCCCTTCGCGCGCTTCCTGCGTGAGCGGGGCGCGCGGCAGACGGCACGGGCGGCGGCGGCGCTGGGGGATCTGGCTTTTCTTCGCGGACAATCCGCGAACCCGATCGACCATACCGGCGGACTGCTGCGCATCGCCGCCTCACACAACCGGGCGGACGTGCTCACGCTGCTGCTGGACGAGGGCTTCGATCCGGACGAGACGACGCGGTTCCCGGCGGGCGACGGGCACGCGCTCACCCGCGGCATGCCGCTCTGGCATTGTGCATCGACGGGCAAACACGCGTTGGCGGAGCTGCTGTTGACGCGCGGCGCGAACCCGAACGCGATGGTCTACGCCAGCGGTACGCCGGTGTTTCAGGCCTACGATAAGCGGGATTGGAGGATGGTGGATCTGCTGGCTCGCTTCGGCGGCGAGGCGAGCGCCACGGTGGCGGGCCTCTACCGCGAGACGGAACAGGCGCGGCGGATTCTGGCGCGCGACGGAGCGGCGGCGGCGAGCGAGCTGCTG
>DALYJJ010000204.1:0-9156 GCA_031969915.1 Bryobacteraceae bacterium
GCGCTATACTCGAAACACCCCGATACGAAGGGGACCAAGAAGTCACAACTCCGGGGTCAATTCCGATTGACGCGGCGAAAGGGCGCTCCTCAGCGAGCGCCCTTTCTCATTTGCCGGCCCGCTCGTATTCGGCGATCACGGCGGGGTACTCCTCGCCGCCGGGCTCGATGTTGGTCATGGTCATCCGCAGGCCCCGGCCGCCGGACGGCGCCAAGGCGATGCGCCAGCCCCAGTCGGGTCCCTCACCCACGTTGTAGCTTCCGGTAACGGAGAACTCCGTCCCGTCGAACGCTCCTTTCAAATGCAGCACGCTGCCGCTCTGGTGCCAGGAGTCGGCCCAACCTGCGGAGGCGTTTCCGGACGAGGCCACTACCCCGAGCAGCACTCCTTCGTGCGGAGCACCTTCGTGCGACCACGTGTAGCGGACCTGAAGGAACTTTCCCATCCCGGTGGGTTCGGCCACCAGGGTGCTCTCGCACGCAAACTCGGCCTCAGGTCCAAGGAACAGGCGGCTCGGGCCGCGCCACTCACCAATCATCGAATCAAACCAAGCGGGCATGGATGCAGCTTGCCGCAAGTGCGCGTTCGGCGCAAGCGCTTTCTCGAAGCGCTGTTATCGTGAGGTCATGGACGTGACTCATCTGTTCGTGGAAACCTACGCCTACATGCCGCCCACGCAACTGTTAGGCGACCTGACGGAGGACGACACGTCAACTTCTGGCAGCGTTGGTTCCTCGCTCGGCTTCGGGGCGAGGCCGTGGCCGATGCGCTCGCCCACATGGCGGTGCACAACGCACATCATCTCGGGCAGGTCGTGACCCTGCGGCAGGCGTTGCTGCTGTGGCCGCCGCCCGCGGGGAGCTTCACGTGGTGACGCGGCCGGCCGCGCCACGGACGCTATACTCCTAAGCGTATGGACACACACGAAGTCCGCTTTCGCGTTCGCTACGCGGAGACGGACCAAATGGGCGTTGTCTATCATGCGCACTACGTCGTGTGGATGGAGATGGGCCGAGTGGAGCTGTGCCGCTCACGCGGCGTCCGTTACCGCGATATGGAGGAGAAGGACGGCGTGCTCCTTGCCGTGGTGGATGTGCAGTGCCGCTACGTTTCTCCGGCACGGTATGACGACGAGATCATCGTCCGGGCCGGAATCGACAAGGCGCACCCACGGCTGGTGCGTTTCCGGTACGAGATTCTGGAAGCCGGCGAGCATCGCGTGCTGGCGCACGGCACGACGACCCATGTGTTCCTCGACAAGACGATGAAACCGGCCAAGCTGCCGCCGAAGTACTATGCGCTTTTCGATATCAAGCGCTAGCCTGTTCGCTGCTGCCGCGGCGACGCTCGCTTTGCCCGCGGCGACGCTCGACGAAGCGGCGTCTCGCGCGATGGGAACGCGGCAAGGCGTGATCGTCATCCTGGACGCGCGCAGTGGACGCGTCCTGGGCGGGCATCGCCTGGAAGCGGCGGCCCGGCGCGCCGCAAAGCCGGGTTCCACGCTCAAACCGATCACGCTCGCCTCGCTGCTGGCCGCGCAGAAGCAACCCCCTTCCCTGCCCTGCCAGGGCCACGCGGCGCCGCTCGGTCCCGCGGAGGCTCTCGCCTATAGCTGCAATTCCTATTTCAAAGAACTCAGCCAGCGGATCGACCCGGGCTCCTACGCGCGAACGCTCACCAAGTACAACATCAACCCCGCCGCCGCCGCCACGCTCGAGCAGCGCCAGGCGCAGGCCATCGGCGAGGGCGGCGAGCGCGTCACGCCAATGCAGCTCGCCGAGTCCTACCGGCGGCTCGCCCAACTCACTCCCACACCGGTGCTGGACGGCCTGATCGGCGCAGTGAAGTACGGGACCGCGCGCCTGGCCGCCGCGCCGGGCATGGATGTGGCCGGCAAGACGGGCACGGCCACGGCGGACGACCTCTCCTACACGCACGGCTGGTTCGCAGGCTGGGCGCCCGCGCGGAATCCTGAGATCGTGGTCGTGGTCTTCGTCGAGAAAGGCCAGGGAGGGCCCGACGCCGCGCCCATCGCGCGCCGCGTGTTCGAGGCGTGGCGTCCACCGGTGCGCGTCCGGCTGTACTGGAAGTCGAAACCCGGCGCGGGGCCAACCGTCAGCCTCTCGCGCGAGGAGTACGTCGCGGCGGTGCTGGCCGGGGAGGCGGGAGCGTTCAAGAGCGACGAGTCTCTGAAGGCGATGGCCGTCGCCATCCGCACCTATGCGCAGCGCTTCCTGGGCCGGCACGGCGCCGAAGGCTTCGATTTCTGCGATACGACGCACTGCCAGGACGCGCGGCTCGCCGCCTCCACCGACCGGCTGCGAAAAATCGCCGCCGCCACCGCCAATGAGCTTCTCTGGTACGAAGGCCAGTTGGCCACTACGTACTATCACAGCGATTGCGGCGGCACGCTCGAGGCCGCCCACGACGTGTGGCCCCAGTTGAAACTCCCCTACCTGGTGCATCAGGTGGACACGTGGTGCCAGGCGGGCGGTCCACGCTCCTGGCGGGAAGAGTTCGCCGAGCCGTTGCGCGTGCTGGAACGCTCGCCCACGGGGCGGGTACGCTGGCTGCTGGCGGGCGGCCGTCGGGTCGATCCGCGCCAGATCGGCCTGCGTTCCACACTCTTCAACCTTCGGGAGGCGAACGGCAAGACCGTCGTCGAGGGCCGCGGCTACGGGCACGGCGTCGGCATCTGCCAGCGCGGCGCGGCGCGGATGGGTGAAGAGGGCAGGAACTACCTCGATATTCTCGCGTTCTATTATCAGGGCACCGCGGTGGGGATCAATCCACAAGGGATGCCGTGGCAGACCCTCGGGGCGGAACGCGTGGAGGTCCAGACGACGGCGCCTCAGCGGGACCGCCCGTTGCCCGCACTGGCTGGGCGCGCGCTCGCCGAAGCCGAGCGCCGGACACGATACTCCGCACCGGCCCAGGTGCGCGTGCGTGTCTACCCGAGCGCCGCCGCGTTCCGCGACGCCACCGGGGAGTCCGGCGCGGTGGCGGCGGTCACGCGCGGGAACACGATTCACCTGCAGCCCGCCGCCGCCGGCGCGGCCACGCTCCTGCATGAGATGCTGCATGTCGTGCTCGAAACAAGAACGCACCCGAATGTTCCCTACTGGTTTCGGGAAGAGTTGGCGGCCTACCTGGCCGGCGGGAGTTCGCCGCGAGTGGCCCGCCTGGCGCTGGAGCACGGCCGCGCGAAGCTCTTCGAGTGGCTCGAACGGGGCGTCACTCCACCCCTGCCGGCTTTGCGGCCCGTCCGGCAAGCGCCAGAATGACAACCCAAGCCGTCACCAGAATCAGATAGGCAAGTCCGAGACGCACGGCGGCGCTGAGCGCCTGCATCGTCAGGCCGTTCAGACCCGGCACCCACCAGATGAGACGGTAGGCCGCGAATCCGGCGGCGGCGCCCACCAGGGGTGCGATGACCAGGAACCGCCAATTCCGAAACGGCTTCCACGCTTCGCTTCTTGCCAGGCTGCGCACGCCGTCGGTCGCCAGCGCGCCGGCCACGGGTAAGAGCAGCAGGACCAGGAGCGGCGCGAGCCACGGACCCGCCGTTCTCCCGTATCGGATCGCCCCCCAGGCCGCAGCCGCCGCGGCCGCCAGCCAGACCAGCAGCCAGGGCAAGGCGAGCGCCGCGCGGCCCCACGCGGTTGCCCCCAACCGGAACGACGCCATGGTTCCGCCGTGCAGCCACAGCGAGCCGCACACCACCATCAACCCGAGCACCGCGGTGATCGCCAACTGCCAGATCTCGGCATCTCCCAGCCCTAGCCACACCCAGGCCAGGCCCGCAAGCAGCGCGTTGCCCACGGCCTGCGCCAACCACAGCCGCTTCGTCATGGCTTCCGCACCTCCATCGTCCGCGAGCTGCTTGTGGCCATGGTGCCCGGTTGATACATCGGCTCGGCGCGCCCCGGACTGACGCGATACAGCCCGGGGTTGACGATCTTCATCAGGTAAACGTAGTCGCGTGCTTCGGCTCCATCGAAGTAGGTCTGGAACAAAGCCACGCGGTCGTCGCGCAGTTCGCGGCGCGTGTAGGTGTAGCCCCACCAGCGCGGCTGCTCGTTCAACTGGTAGAGCTGATCGCGCTCAATGAGCTCGGCGCCGGCGGGAATCGGATCTTCGATCATCAGGAACCGCTGGCCCGGCGCCTTGAGTGTGAGCCGTACCGCCACGGTGTCTCCCGGCGCCAGCGGCCCTTGCAGGGGTTGCAGGTCATACACGATCCGGTCGGAGACCTTCGCGGCAGCCAGCTTGAAGTACTCGCGCGAAATCCCCATGCCGCCGTCGCCGCGCGAAACGGAATCCTCAGTGGAATAGTAGGTGGCGCGAGCCGACCAGTAGACGCGGCCGTCGCCCGATTTCGTCACTTTGACGTCCGCCTTCGAACCCCCGAATTCCGAGGGCGCCAGTTTCAAAGTGACCGCGCCCGGCGCAAGCGCGTCCGCCTCCGTGAAGCGGCGCGTCAACACCTGCCGCCCATTCACGCTTACCGTCACCTGCGAGTTCGGCTTCAACTCGCCTCCCAGCTTCAGGTAGTCGGCCACGCCATGGATCACCATTGCGGTCTGCTTCGTGCTCGTCCAGTAGTAACCTCCACCGCGATGGTTCACCAACCACGCCGCGGCCTTCGGCAGCAATGGGCTCTGTGGCCTCGCCGCGGTCAGGAACTTCATCGCGTAGGCCGTTGTCTCGGGTGTGGCGTCGACGGAGAAGTCGAGCAACTGGTCCCGCTGCGACGGCCACCACGCTTCCACTTCGGTCTGCTGCGCCATGCCTTCCAATTGCGCGGCGATCTCCTCCCCGCGCGGGTCCTTCGCTTCCCGCAGCGCAAGCCCGAGAAACGCCAGCCCGTACGCCGTCATCGAAGGCCGCGCGGCAAATGCTTTGTCGAGCACCGGACGGTTCGCGGCGCCGTGCAGGGCCATCGCATAGGCCATGTAGGCACGCTGATCGGGCTGCGTTCCCTTGGCCTCCTGGTTCTGGCGAATCCACTCCGCGGCCCGTTCCAGGGCGCCCGTCTCGACGTTGTAGCCTGCGCGGCGAGCCTGCTCAAGTCCGGCCAGAACATAGGGCGTCATGAAGGGGTGGCTCGCGTCATCCTTCCACCAACCCCATCCGCCGTCTTCGTGCTGGAACCCGTTGAGCCGGTCCACGCCGGCGCGCACCATCTTTCGCAGCTCCGCCGGGTCCACCTTCGATTTCAGATTCAGGTCCTGCAGCGTGCGCGACACCACGATGTTCGGCACGAAGCTCGACATGGTCTGCTCCACGCAACCGTAGGGGAAGCCAGTCAGGTACTCCAGCGCGCCGAAGAGCGTGCCCGCGATGGAGGGCGTAACGGAGATCTCAAGACCGCGCGACGTCTCGACGCTCTTGGCCGGGAAGACCAGCGTGGCCGCCCCCTCGCCGCTCGGCGCCGCGATGGACCCGGAACGTGCGTCGGTGAGTTTCACGCCGAACGGCAGTACCGGGAGGGTCAGTTCCAGGCCGTCCGACTCTTCGTTGGTCAGCGCCTTACCCAAGAGCACGGCCTTCGCGCCGGGCCGCGCCTTCAACCGGTAGTCCACCTTCGCCGTGCCTTTGCTCGGAACCTCAACTTCGCGGACGCCGCCTTCCAGCACTTCCAGCCCTTGCACATCCAGCGAGACCCGCGCCTTCTTCGTTTCCGCGAGATAGTTCTGCACAAGCGCGGAGACGGTGACCTCGTCGCCCTCGCGCAGGAAGCGCGGGGTAGTCAACCGCAGCACCAGGTTCTTGCGCACGATCACGCGATGCACCGCGCTGCCCACGCGCGTGTCTTCGGTGACGCCCCGCGCCGTCGCCCGCCACGTGGTCAACGCATCGGGAAAGCTGAATTGCGCCGAGGCGCGGCCGCCGCCGTCGGTCCGCAGCGATGCCGCCCAGAACGCGGTATCCGGAAACGCCTTGCGAATGCTCGGATCCACCAGCCGTTCCGGCTTCAACTGCGCCAGGCTGGGCGCCTTCAGGCGCGCCAACTGCATGGGCCGCTTCCCCGCCTCGCCCTGAAAATAGTAGCTCAGCGACGAACTGTACGACACCCGGTTCCACGAGTTCCCATAAAAGAAACTGAGCATCTCCGGCAGCATCTCCCGCCGCACGGCGTAAATCGCTTCGTCCACGACTCCCAGGCTGAACTCCGCGCTCGACGGACGCCCGTCGCGATCTTTTGCCTCGATGGTAAACGTGGCCGGCTCGCCCGGCTTGTACTCGGCCTTGGACGATGTCAATGTCACCGCCAACTGCTGATCGATGGGAGGCACCTTGATGTTCTTCAGCCCCTGGTAGAGCTGCCCGTCGCGCAGGAACGTCACCGCGACAAAGAAATTGGGCGTGTACTCGCGCTTGATGGGCACCTCGATCGTGGTTGAAGGCCCTTCAATGTTCAGCGTCTGCGTCCCGAATAGGTCCTTGCCTTCGTAGCCGATCAGGAGGCTCGCCTTCGGAACTCCGGTGACGATCAACCCCCGCGCCGTTTCGCCGGGCCGGTACGACTTCTTGTCGGTGACGATCTGCAGCCGCTCCTGGCGCGAGCCGCCCCATGCGTCCCCGGGGCCCGACACCCAAACATAGGCCGTGTCCCGAACCTCGCGGCCTTCCGGCGTGCGCGCAGTCACTTCCGCCAGGAAGGAACCCGAGCGCTCCGCCGCCAACTCAAACCGGCCTCGCCCCTGCGCGTCCGTTCGGCCCGTAGTCTCGTAGACGCTCGGCCCGCCGCCACCGCGGTTCCATTCCCACCGGCGCACTCGCGCCGAGAAGTCGCCGGTCACGGGATTGCCGTCGTAGTCGCGCAGCTCGACAAGGAAGGCCGCCCTCTGCCCGCGCTCCACCACGTATTGAGCGGGCTCGACGTGCGCCACAAAACTGCCGACGGTGGCCAGCACCGAACCGGCGCCGGCGATTTCGCGGTTCGCGTCGTCGGTCACTCGCGCTTCAATCCGGTACCGCGCGTCGTGCCCGTCCAGGCGTGTTTCGATTTTCACCTTGAGCCGCCCGTCGGCGTCCAGCGTGCCCTCCTGCTCGTCGGCCTGCTCGTCCACCCAGTCGCCGCCGGCCTCTTGCCCTTGTTCTTCGTCCAGGTCGTCGGCGTAGGCCGGATACCAGTATCGCGTCTTGTGCACGGCGTACTTCACTTTGGCGTTGGCCACCGGTTCGCCGAAGTAGTACCGCGCCTCGATGGCCGCTTCCACCGCCTCGCCCTGCAGCACGCGGCGCTTCGACGGCGTTACCTTCACTTCGTACTCCGGCTTCCGGTACTCCTCCACTTGGAAGCTACCCGATACCTGCGCCGCGCCGCTCTTGACCTCCAACTGGTAGTAGCCGAGCGCCGCCGTCTCCGGAACGGTGAACGACCCGTTGACCGTTCCCAAGGCCGACACCGCGGCCTTCTGTTTCACCACGGAATTGCCTTCGCTGTCCTGAATGTCGATGTCCACCTCACGCGCCGAGGGGATCCGGTACCCCGCACCCATCTGCGCCCGCAGCACGGCGCGGTACTTCACTTCGTGGCCGGGCCGGTAGACGGGCCGGTCCGTGTAGACGTAGCCCACCCAGTTCCGCTCGCCGCTCGCGCCCAGAGAGTACCCGTAGGCCGCCGTGGCCGCGAAGTCCTCGCCCTTCTTGGCAAGCACAATGACGTCGCCCAGGTTCTCGCCTTCCACTTCGAACTCCACGCGCCCGTCGCTCTCGGTCACGGTCCTCGCCAGTTGCAGTTTCTTCGACCACGCGGACACCGCGCAGTCCGGAACCCCTTCGCCGGTATCCCTGCGCACCACCCGCGCCATCATGCGCCCCGGTGCGCCCTTCGTGAGCACCACCAGCTCGGTGACCTGAACGATGGTGAACGCGCGTAATTTCCCGTCCGTCGCCTCCACCACGTAAACGCCTTTCCCGGGGATCTCCAGGGGAATGGAGCTGGACTCCCAGGGGTTCGCCCGCGTCAGAGGCTGTTGCCAGGTGCTGACCAATTGCTGCGGGTTGAGGACCGGCACGGCGGCGTAGTTCACCGCGGAGGGAGCCGCTTTCCGGGAAGGCGGCGTGTACATCGATCGCCGGATTTCGGCCCGCGCGTCGCCGCTGAACTGCGCCCGAAACACATTCCGCACCCAAACCTGCGTCCGCCTCTTGAACCGGTGGAACTTCTCGAGGGGCGTCTTCGCCTCCTCGGCGCCGGCCACCGGGCGCGGCTGCGGTGCGGTCCCGAAGCGGTGCGCCTCCTCAAGCGACTGGAAGAACTTCACCGGGTTGTTGATGCGGTAGACGCGCATCTCCACCACCTGCACGCCGCTTCCATACAACTGGACCACGGGCTTTTCTCCGGGCCCAAACGTGCGATTCACGGCCAGCGAGAAGAATCCCTCGGACCCGCCGGCTTCGTCGTCCTGGGCGAGGGCCGGGACCAGAAGCAACCCCACGAGCAACAAGGCGTGTAAGCGGCGCATAGGCTATATCGTGTCCTTCAGTATCTTCCAGCGGTGGACGCCGAGGAAGTTCGGGTTTCCGATCAATGGACGCCAACGCGGCTCCGGATGCACCAGAAGTTCGGCGATGGCAGGCCGCCGGACTTCGCCCGGCCACTTGCCAACCGGCCCGGTGTGATACACGGCGTGTGTACCCAGGAAGACCATCGCATGGAACGGCATCGACTGCTCAAGCTGGCGGTAGAACAGCAAGTCGCCGCGCTGGGCACGTGCCAGGTCGCGGCCCACCAGCCAGGTGTTGTGGCGCATCAGCGTCTCCGCGTCGGCGAACTGCGCAAAGGCTTCGCCGCCGGGGCGATAGGGCCCGGGCTTTATGCGAAACAGATTGGCGCCGAGCGGCGTGAACGGGTACTGATATTTCTCGATTTCGCCGCGCAGCGCTTCGCGATAGGCGAACCGCAGCAGCGCCCCGCAATCCACGACTTCGGCGGGCGGCGGTTGCGCGTCGTACTGCGCCTCCGCGATCCCGCTGAAACGGCGCAGAAACACCGCCCGGTCTCCGTCCGCGTCCAACCGCAGCGCGTCCGGAAAGCCGTCTTCGTCGAGGTCGGATGCGTCGGCTTCCACGCGCACGGTGAAACGCAACGGCGGCCCTGGAGTCACCTCCACCAGGGCCTCCCCCGGCAGCACCCCGGCCCGG
>DALYJJ010000205.1:0-9144 GCA_031969915.1 Bryobacteraceae bacterium
GGCGCGTCGTTGTTGGCCAAGAGAACTCCTATATTTTTCTGGGGGTTGCCCGGAAATTACATTTTAGCAGACGGGGCCAAAAAGGGAGAACATCTGGGGCGAGCGATTCAGCGGGTCACGAGGGTGCCGGCCCAGCCCGGTCTCAGGCGGGCGGCGGTTAAGGGCGCGACAAAACGACGGCGGTCCATGCCGGACACAACATCCATGTCCGACAGGGACCGCCGTTCGCAAACACCAACCTACGGCCGCACCGGTATGGTCACGTTCGCCTGCGTGGACTGTCCCGCCATGCGAATCACCACCGCCACGTTGCCCGCGGGCGTACTCGCAGGCAGCCGCACGTTGAATTGGTAGAGGCCGGAAATCGAGCCCGGCGTCAGACCCGCGTACACCACGTCCTCAGCCCTCACCATCGTGCCGCCCACCGTCACCGTGAACGCCTCGGTCACCCGCGTCTGCCGTGAGGTAGGCACGCGCTCGCCCGGCTGGTAGAAGGGATCGGTGGGCCCGAAGCCGGTGCCGAACAGTTGCACGATCTCGCCCGGCCGCGCGGGCCGTGCGCCGCCCACGTTCAGCACCGCGGGATCCACCAGGAAGCTGAAGTCCTGGTTCAGCGCGGCGATCGAGGTGGTGCCGCCGAAGACGAAGAACGCCGGGTTGTACACTTGCAGCGGAACCAGCACGTCTTCGCTGCGCTGCTCGTTGGAACGGCCCCGGTTCACCACCACGCGCACGCGCACGTTCCCGCTCACGATGTTCGTCAGCGTGGGCGCCTGGAAATTGATCTGGTCTTCCTGGATGTAGGTGATGGGTACCGGCCGGTCTTCGACGAAGACGGCGACGCAGGCGAGGTCCGTCGGAAACCGGTCGCCGTCGTCGCGCGCACTGCGGCGGCGGCCGGACACTGTGAAGTTCGATCCGAAGATCGAGGCAATCGTGTTCCAGGCCAGGCCCGGCGCGCCCGACGCCGAGTTCTGCACCGCACGGATGGAGGGCCGCCCCGTCACCCGGCATTCGTCATCTTCGGCTTCGATTTCAACCGAATCGTTGTAGATGCGATCCCCGGCGTTTGAGCCGTCGGCGCTCGCCGCGTTGCCCGCAGCGTAAAAGATCACCCGTCCCACGTTGGTCGCCGGCGGCGTCCACTCCACTTCGAAGTCCATCCGCCCGTTCGAGCCCCGCGAGGCCGCCGCCAGCGTGTGGGCCGCGAATTCAGTCCGGTCCGCGGCGCAGGGCGCCGGAGTGCCGCGCGCCGCGGTGGGGTCGTCGCAACGAACCCGGATCAGGTCGGTGACCGTGAATGTCCCCGCCTTGCGGGAAGGATCGCTGGCCAGGCGCGCGGTCAACTGGAAGCCCCAACGCTGCGACTCCGGGTGCTCCACGCGCACGCGGATGGTCTGCTTCACGCCGGGCGTGTAGCTGGAGGCGTTGATCTGCACACGCCCTCCCGCCGTGTTCGCGCCCGTGCGATGGCACACCGTACAGGTCTGCCCTCCATCCACGGCTGCGCCCGTGCGGCGAATGGGCGGGCCGTCCGGATTGGCGGCGTTGCCGAATACGGCCTGCGGCAATGCCGCCGCGGCCAGACACACTACTAGGGTACGGAACATGATGAGCCTCGAGTCCGAGTTCGGGTTCTGACTAACGTTGCACGGTGAGGAACGCTTCCGGCACGGAGACGCCGTTAACGGTCAACTCCAGACGGTGGTCGCCGTTGGGAAGATCCGGCACCGTGATGTCGAAACGATACAAGCCCACGAAGCCGCCGTACAGACCCGCGTACACCGGGGTGATGGTCTGCCCGCCCAGCCGTATGGTGAACGGCGAGGCGAGACGGCTTTCGACGGTTGCGATTTGTCCGGGCCGGATTTCGGGCGTTACCGGCCCGCATCCCACCGCGTAAAAGATCAGCGTGTCCCCGGGGCGCGCCGGGCGGAACTCCGCTCCGGAGACGAGTCCCGTGCGGCCCACATACACCACGCGGCCCGCGTTCAAATCCGCGGAGAAGTTCGCCGCCGCGTACTGCACGTTGTTCACACGGAAGCCCGCGGGCGCCAGCAGCGCCGGACTGACAGCCGCGGCCGGCAGCGTGGCCGCGTTGCTCCGCAACCCGCCGGGGCCGGTCACCACAACGTTCACGTTACCCGTGGTCGCGATGTTCGGAACCTGCACGTTGATCTGGTCGGGAGCTCCGGAGACGCCGCCGCGCACGAAGTAGACGAAGCCCGGAATGTCGTTGAACGTCACGCCCCATCCATCCAGATTCGTGGGCGCGCTGTTGCCGTTGAAGTCGCGGCCTTCCCACAACCGCCCGTTCGCGCCGTTCTGCGCGAAGTTCGATCCGAAGACCTGAACATACGTTCCCGGCGAGATCCGCGCGCGATCGTCGAAGGCCTGCAAGACGGACTGCTCCGCGCGAATCGCGGGGCTCGGCGGCACGGACGTTGCCGGACGGATGGTGAAGTTGCGCAAGTGGATCCGCGAGTTCCCCACGCCCGCGACGGATCCGTTCGCCGCCACGTAGACGCGCACGTCACCCACATTGGTCGCGGGCGGCGTCCAATCGAACGTGAACGTCCCGTCGGTGCGCGGAAACTGGAAGTGCTCCACGAACTGCACCGGCGCGCTCGAGGGACATCCCGCCGCCGGCTTCGGCTGATCGTTCTCACAGATCACCTGCGTCGCCGTGTCGGCGGGATTCAGATCGCCCGCCTGACCGCTCGTCTCGTTGCTCGCCAGCCGCGTGGTCAACTGGAACCCAAAGCGGCGCGCCTGCGCGTCAGTGATCCGCACCGTCCAGCGCTGGCGAGCGCCGCCCGGCGTGTAGCTAAGATCGCCGATGGAGCTGCTGAGCGCGATGGCGCCGGAGTCGGGGATGCTCGTCCCTACGTGGCAACCCGAATCCAGGCACGTCCGGTCGCCCGGAGCGCCCGTGCGGCGCGGCGGCGGACCAGACCCGAAAGCGTAAACAAGCACTGGAATGAGGCAAAGGATAGTGGCCGTTTTGACCCAATAAATCTTGCGTTCTCTTGTCATAAGAGCTCGCTCCAGTGTATCCGAAGCGACGCCCGACGCCGCCCGCAAGATGCCGCTTTTCACACTTCTTAAGCGCGAATGGGACGCCCTCCCGGCCGCCCGCATACAAGCCGCTGCCCAAGCGTTGTGAAACGCTACACAACTCTGCGCGATCCCGCCCTACCTCGCCCGGTCGCGCGCAGCCTGCCCCGGCGGGGCGAAGACGCCACGAAGCGTCCGCGGCTTCCCCCGGTACCATACTTGGGAAGTCTGTTGACGGACTAGTCTATAACTGTCATACTGAATGCGTGTGGGAAGTGGAATTCACCGACGAGTTCGAGGGTTGGTGGGTCGGCCTCGACGCCGGGGAACAAGACAGTGTCGATCTTGTTGTCCAGTTGTTGATCCGGGAAGGGCCTGTGCTTCCATTCCCCTATAGTTCTGACGTCTCGGGCGCGAAGAAATACGACGTCCGAGAGTTGCGCATTCAACATCAAGGCCGCCCCTATCGGGTGCTCTATGTTTTTGATCCGCGCCGCCACGCCATTCTGCTCATCGGGGGCGACAAGACTGGCCAAGATCGCTGGTATGAGGATCACGTGCCACTCGCCGAACAGATCTATTCGAAGTACTTACAGGAATTGAAACGGGAGGGACTAATCCCATGAAGAACTGGAATGAACTGCGGGCCAAGATTCCGGCCGACCGGCGCCAGAGCACCGACGCGCGGGTAGCCGCTGCCTTGAAGGAGATGCCGCTTCACCGCTTGCGGGAAGCCCGCCGCCTCACCCAGAAGCAAATCGCGGAAGCCATGCGGATCGATCAGAGCCGCGTTTCCAAGATCGAACGCCGCACCGACGTGTACGTGAGCACCTTGCGCAACTTCGTGTCCGCGCTGGGCGGCGAACTCGAACTGGTCGCGCGTTTCCCCGACGGAAGAGTGAGGATTTCGAGTCTCTCAGATGAGCAGCACGTTGGCACAGTGGAGGAATAGGCACGGAGCCTTTAAGGCCGCACTAGACGCAGCCGTACCAGATCGCGCGACCCGGTGGAATAAGCGTGACGCTGAACTCGTCGACTCGTTGTAGCAGGCGCTGCCAAAGGGGCCGCGGCAAGTTAGCGAACTGAATCTTCGGCAATCGCGTCGTTCCCGAAGATCGCGCGGATCAGGTCTTTGCCCGCTTCGTTCTTGCGGGTCGGATCTTGCTCCGCGAGAAAGCGATTGTAGGAGGACTTCAGTTGCTCCTTTGCCTCTGCCTCCGCGCGCACGCCGCGTTCAGCCAGCGCAACCAAGGCCCGGCTCATCGTGATGTGCTGTTCTTTGGCCCTTCGACGAACCTCCGAAACCAGCGTCGCCGGAATCGTTACACTCTGCCGAACCGCTTTCGCGGGAGCCCCCTTCTGCCGCGTTGCCATGCGCTCAGGCTAGCAGCATGCACCACTGTGGTGCACCGAAGTCACGATCAACGGCCCGGCGTTTACGTCCGTCCGGGCCGCTTCGGCAGCGCGCAACAGGAGTTCCGACCCGGCCGTGAATCAACCAACGCAAACCACAAGCCGGTTTCCTTCCGTGGCTACATGTGGCTATAATTGGCGCATGGAAGCGGGGATTCGCGAACTGAAGGATAATCTGAGCCGATACATTCGGCGAATCGAGGCCGGAGATCGAATCGTAGTCACTGCGAACGGGCGGGCAGTCGCGGAGATCATTCCCCCTGCCACGCACCGTCCAGAAACGGTCAGCCCGTTCGCCCGGCTCATCGCATCCGGCGTGATCACCCCGCCTGCCGAGAGTGGGGATCCGCTGGAAGACTGCCCCGACATCCTGCTCCCCCCTGGAACAGCAGCCGCCCTGATTGACAGCGACCGTGGCGAAGCGTAAGGCAACTCAAGCTCGCAGCAGGCGCCCTTCGGGCCGCACCCGGACCGAGGGGGTTCCTGCCACGCGCTACATCGAATCAAGCGCTTTGGTAGCGGCCGTGCTGGAGGGAGATTCCGCTGCGAGGGTGTCCATTCGTGCCAAAGGGCAACGGGTGACGTCCGCTCTCACGCTGACTGAAGCCAGCCGGGCAGTTCTTCGTGCGCGCCTCGCGGGACGGATCACGGCTCAGCAGCAACGAGCCGCGCTGATCACCCTGCAAAGGTTCGAACGGCGCTGTTTCGTGGTGAGTGTAAGCGAGGCGGTCCTTGCCCAAGCGGCTCGCCCTTTTCCCGTTGAACCGGTCCGCACGTTGGACGCCATTCATCTGGCAACTGCTCAGATCTTGGGGGCCCAGCCGGCCCTCGTGACAATCATCACTCGTGACATCCGGGTTCGTGATAATGCCACGGCACTCGGCCATCCCGTTGAATGACCAGCAGCCAACTGGCGGAATTGTCAGCCAATTCGGCAGCCTGCATGGGAGTGTTATTCTGAAATTCAGGGCGTTCGCTGTTCATGTCCTCCTATTCCTTCCGGCACCAGCGAGGCGGTTTCTCCATGGGCGGCCTCCCTCCCGTCGTCAAGTGGCTGCTCATCGCCAACATCGCGTTGTTCCTGGTGAGCTTCCTCGCCGCGGGTACCGAGTGGAGCGGCGTCTTCCTGCCGCTGGCGCTCATTCCCTCGTGGGTGGTGGAGCACCTCGCCATCTGGCAGGTGGCCACCTACATGTTCCTGCACAGCCCCACGGACTTCAGCCACATCCTGTTCAACATGCTCTCCCTCTGGATGTTCGGTTCCGATCTGGAGCGAACCTGGGGCAGCCGGCAGTTCCTGAAGTTCTACCTGTTCTGCGGCATCGGCGCGGGCCTGCTCGCGATCGTGGGCAACTATCTCTACGGCACGCCGGACACGCGCACCATCGGCGCTTCGGGCGCCATCTACGGCGTGATGATGGCCTTCGCGCTCCTGTTCCCCGACACCACGATCCTCTTCATCCTCTTTCCCATTCGCGCCAAGTACTTCGTCATGATCCTGGGCGCCATCGCCTTCCTCAGCACACTCAAGGCGTCCGGCAGCGGCGTCAGCCACGTCGCCCACCTGGGCGGGCTGCTGTTTGGTTATCTCTGGGTGCGAACCAGCCTGGGCGTGGGCGGCAGCCGCTACAGCCGCGGCCGGAGCGGCGGCGCGAACCCGTTGGAGTTGCTGCGCGCCCAATACGACAAGTGGCGCCGCGCTCGCGCCAAGCGCAAGTTTGAGGTGTATTTGAAGAAGCGTGAGTCGAAAGACCGCTGGGTACAGTAACTTCGGAAACCGCGCCGGGCGCGGCCATCGTCTAATCTGGTAGCGTTGAACACCATGAAGCGGAAATCTGTCTGGATCGTCCTGCTGGGTCTGGCGTGCCTGGCGGCCCTCACGAGCGTCGCCATCGGCCAGGAGGGCCCCAAACGGGAGCGCGGCGAAACCGTCGTCCGCCCAAAGAAGAAGGACGGCGGCGCCACCGCCCCCGAACCCGAAGGCGAGAAGATTCCCTCGCGCTTCAAGAAAAAGGATGGCGAGACGCCCCCGGAGGGCACACCTACCTTCCGCACCGACGTCAACACCGTCACCGTCGATGTCGCCGTGCTCGACAACCGGGGCCGCTTCATCCCCAACATCCCGCGCGGCAACTTCCGCATCCTCGAAGACGAATCCCCCCAGCAGGTCTCCAGCTTCGGCATGGGCGAAGCGCCCATGACCGTCGCTCTCGTGATCGAGTTCAGCAATCTCTTCCAGCGCTACTGGAGTGAAACCTGGTACCAGACCCTCGTGGCCGCCCACGGCTTCCTCGAAACCCTGAAGCCCGAAGACTTCGTCGCCGTCGTGGCCTACGATATGCGTCCTGAGATCCTCTCCGATTTCTCCCAGAACAAGCAGAACGCCTATGAGGCCATGCGGCGCCTACAGATCGCGGCGTATTCGGAATCGAACCTCTATGATGCCGTGACCGATACCGCCGAGCGCATGTCGGAGATCGAAGGCCGCAAGGCCATCGTCCTCATCTCCTCCGGCATGGACACTTTCAGCAAGCTCACCTTTGACCAGACGCGCAAGAAGATCCAGGCCGCCGGCGTGCCCATCTACGGCATCGGCCTCATGCAGGCCCTCCGCGAGTGGTACGACGCGCGCGGCATGCTCGGCGGCATTGCCCGCCTCGATTTCCTCCAGGCCGATAATCAGATGCGCACGTTTGCCAAGGAGAGCGGCGGCATGTCCTTCTTCCCTCGCTTCTACGGCGAGTTCCCCGGCATCTTCCGCGCCATCTCCGATTCCCTCCGCAACCAGTATGCGCTTACCTATCAGCCCACCAACCAGGCGCGCGACGGGAAGTTCCGCAAGATCAAAGTCGAACTCGTCAACCCGGAGAACAACCAGCCCCTCCGCATCCTCGACGAGAAGAATAAGCCGATCAAGTATCAGATCATCGCCAAGGCCGGCTACACGGCCCCGCGCGAGGTCGAATAGTAGGCGGTTTCACACTCTCTGTATGCGGTCGCGGCGGCTCCCAAGGCCGCGCCGCCTGCCATTTGGAGCCCCCGTTGTCAAGCCCTTGATCTCGCCCTCCTGCAATGTGTTACGGATTCGTTGACACCCTCTTTGGGCTTCTGTTACCTTCGGCGAGTCTTACCGTAACGTTCATGCCATCTCTACCTTCATCCTGCGATCGTCCCCCCCGTATTCTGCTCGTGGATGACCATCGCGATGGGCTGCTCGCCCGCAAGCAAGTCCTTGAAGAACTCGGCTTCGCCATCACCGTCGCCAGTACCGCCGCCGAGGCCCTCGACGCCTTCGTTCCGGGCTCGCACGACCTGGTGATCACCGACTACCGCATGCCGCGCATGGACGGCCTGGAGTTCATCCAGCACCTGCGCCCGCGTGCCCCGTCGACACCCGTCATCCTGATCAGCGGTTTCGCCGACCCCCTCGGCCTCTCCGAAGAAAACACCGGCGCCGACGTGGTCATTCAAAAGAACCATCACGAGTTGAAGAACCTCGTCAGCGCCGTCAACCGCCTGCTGAAAGGGAAGCCGCGCAAACCACCCGGCTCGCAGGGCGGAAGAGCGGCGGCAAAGCGCCGGCGGATGTAAACGAAAGCCTCAGGCCCCGGCCACTATAGTAGAGGTGTGCTTCGCGATTGCGCGCGTGCCCGCGCCTTCCTTGCCCTGACTCTGCTTCTGCCCGCTATCCCGGCGCCCGCGGCACAAGCCCAACGCCGGCTCTCCGCTCCGGCGGCTGCGTCTCCCGCTCCGCCCGGCCCTGTCCAGCGCCTCATGCGCGGACTCTCCCTGCGCCAGAAGGTCGCCCAGTTGGTGGTCATCCCCTTCTACGGCGAAGCGCCCAGTTCCCGCTCCCGCGCCGCCCGCGAGTTCCACAAACTCGTTCGCCAGACCGGCGTCGGCGGCCTGATTCTCGTCAACCGCATTCAGAACGGCATCAAGCGCGCTGAACCCTTCGCCATGGCCGCCTTCCTGAACCGCATGCAGAAAGCCGCGCGCGTGCCCTTGATCGTGGGCGGAGATTTCGAACGCGGCGCCTCCATGCGCGTGGCCGAAACCGTGAAGTACCCCCACGCCATGGCCTACGGAGCCGCCGGCGATCTCGAGGCCACAAAGCGTCTCGGCGAGGCCACCGCGCGCGAAGCCCGCGCCATGGGCGTCCATTGGATCTTCGCGCCCTCCGCCGACGTCAACAATAATCCCGACAACCCGATCATCAACATCCGCTCTTTCGGCGAAGATCCCAAACTCGTTGCCGCCCACGTCGAAGCCTACATCGCGGGCGTGCACGCCGCGGCGGGCGCACGCGCGCTGGCCACCGTGAAACACTTCCCCGGCCACGGCGACACGGCCGTCGATTCCCACATGAACCTGCCCCGCCTCGACGTCCCCCGAGAACGCCTTGACGCCGTCGAACTCGCCCCCTTCAAGGCCGCCGTCGCCGCCGGCATCGATTCCGTGATGACCGCCCACATCGCCGTCCCCGCCTTCGCCGGCGACCCCATGCCCGCCACCCTCTCCCCAGCCGCCCTGAACGGCGTGCTCCGCAAAGACCTCGGCTTCCAGGGCCTCATCGTCACCGACGCCATGGACATGCAGGGGCTCTCCAAACAGGTACCCCCAGGCGAAGCCGCCGTCCGCGCCTTCGAGGCCGGCGTCGACGTTCTTCTGATG
>DALYJJ010000206.1:0-8904 GCA_031969915.1 Bryobacteraceae bacterium
CGTGCGGCGGCGCGACTGGCTGGCGAGCCTCGCCGAGGAGTTCGCCGCCGCGTTGCTCTGGTTCCATCCGGCGGTCTGGTGGCTGCTGGCGCAGATCCGGCTTTCGCGGGAGGAGACCGTGGACCGCGCGGTAATTGCGCTCACGGAAGCGCGGGAGCCATATGTCACGGCGCTGCTCAGGTTCGCGGGCGGTCCGGGCGACCTGGATTGCGCGCCCGCACCGCCTTTCCTGGGCAAAGATCACCTGGTCCAACGAATTCGCACTTTGATGAAGGAGGTCCGCATGTCCCATCGCAGGCGCATCGCATCACTTGGCGCCGCCACGGCCGTCCTTGCCGCCGCAGGCTGGACGACCGTCAACGCATTTCCCCTGAAGGCCCCGCCACGCTACCGGCTGGCGTCCCCGCCCGTCGCGCTTCAAACACAGGCCGCTCCGTCACAGACCCCGCGCGAGGTGGTCCGCTCCGGCGAGATCCGATCTTCCGCTGTGTCGCCGATATCCGTCGCCAAAGACGCCGTGGGGCGCCCCGTTCTCCGGCCTTACGAATATCCGCCCGCGGCCCGCGACAAGAAGATCGAGGGTGACGTCGTGATCGAACTCCAGTTCAACCCGAGCGGGGAACTGATCGACGCGCGGGTGCTCTCCGGGCCCGACGAACTGCGGGCCGCCGCCATGCGCCGAGCGCTCCAGCCGGTCACGCTTCCGGAGAGGACGGCGCGCCTGGAGGTGGTGGTGCCGTTCAAACTCGAAGACGCGCCACCGCGCCCGGCGTCCCCATTCGACAGCGGCGGCGTCTTGCGCCGCGTGGACGTGAGCAAGCTCGCCGTGGAAGATCAGAACCGGGTTCGGCCGATGGTGGCGCCGTACGAAGGCCGCGAGATGAGCCGGAAGACCGTGGAGCAGTTGCTTTCGGAGTTGCGTCCGGTGCTGGCGGGCGTGAATCTGAGCCTTCAGAAAGACCCGTCGGCGAACGAGTTCACGGTTTTGGTGCTGGCGAATGCGCCGCCGGTTGCCGAGGCGATTCCCGCCAACCCGCCGGATCGGATTCGTGTCGGAGCCTACGTGCAGGCGGCGAAGCTGATCCAGCGCGCTGAACCGGCGTATCCGCCGCTGGCCCAGCAGGCGAGGATTCAGGGCACGGTGCGGTTCCAGATCGTGATCGGCAAGGAAGGAGACGTGAAGAACATCATGGTGGAATCCGGCCACCCGCTGCTGGTGCCGGCGGCGCTCGCAGCCCTAAAGCAGTGGACCTACCAACCAACGCTCTTGAATGGCACACCCGTGGAGGTGATCACCAACGTCGACCTGAGCTTCGTGCTTCCCCCGGGCGCGTAGGCCGGTCATTCGCTCCGGTTGACGGGACCCGACCGCTGGATCGCCGTCAACCGGGGCGCGCCGGTTTCCTTCTTCTCGGGTTCGAGCACCCAGATGCGCCGTCCCCGGTAGTAGGTGAGGAGGCGATCGTTGGCGGCGGATCCGAGGTCGTGGGCCCAGACGATGCGCTGCGCGTCGATGTCCGGGCCGTTGTAGACCCACTCCTCATGCAAACTCGCTTCGGGCGCCCGCCGTACCAGAACGAGGTGTCCTCCGGGCTGCGCGGCCAGCAGCCGCGCGATTGCGGAGCGGGGCTGGGCCTGCCGGTTCCATCCGGCGATGCGAGCCGCGGAGGTGAGCACGGGCTTCACCAGGAGGCAGACCAGAACGCCGAGCACTAACACCGCGCCCGCGCGTGCGCCGCGGCGACGCCACCGCGCGAGCCTCGACAGGGCAACGAACAGGGCCACCCAGAGCAACGCAGCGACGGGCGCGGCGTAGTGGGCGAGAGTCCACGTTTCGAGCGACAACGCGAACAGCCCCAGAGCGATGGGAACGGCCAGGGAGAGCGCCGCGGCTTCCACGCCCGCGGCGAACAGCAGCAGCAGAATAAGCGGCGCATCCGCCGAACAATCCGTGCGCAGGGTTGACAGCACAAAATCGAAACGCTTCCACAGGGCGATCGGGAACGGGCGTTCGGGCTGGTTCAGCCAGGTGAGTTCCCAGTCGTGAATTCTCCGCAACGTCGCCGTGGGCAGGCGCCTGGGCCCGTCGCCGGCGGGCAGAATCCACAAGGGCGGCGTGGAGGAGTATTGGCGCGAGTACTCGAGATAGGGCAACCGCAGGGGGTGGCCGGTGACCGCGCGGTCGTGCATGGCCTGCGCGCCCGCCCAAGCCGCGCCCCAAGCCGCCAGCGGCAGCAGCGCTTTGCGCAGCCGGGAGCCGCGAAGCAAAACCAGCAGCAGCCCAACGCCCACCGCCGCGCCTTCAAAGGGTCTCGTGAAGACCAACAGAAACGCTCCGGCGCCCATCACCCAACCGGCGCCGGCCCGGCCGAGCATGAGCCCACGGCACCCGCCCGCCATCAGCATGGCGCCGGAAAACGCCACCGCACCGCCCCAGTAGCTGCGCGCCCAGTAATGCTCGGCGCCGAACACGGCAAAGGCGATGAGGGCCGCGATCAGGCCCCAGGCGCGCGAGGTCCACAACCCGACCGCCCAGTACGTCGCCCAACACAGGAGAGCGACACCCATTACGACGCCCCAGTGGGGATGACCGAACAGCACCTGCCCGGCCGCGAGAAACGCCGCTTGTCCCAACTGGTACTTGGACGCGTAGGCGGGCTCCTGTAAGACGTGGGGCGCTTCGAAGAAGTCCCGCATGGGATGCGGCGGATTCGCCAGGCGGCCTTGGGCGAGCGTGGCGGCTCCGAGCAAATACGAAAACTCGTCGTGCACACGCGGTTCGGGCGGCGGTTCGGTGAGCCGCCGCGCGGCGTGGTAGCCGAAGGGCACGAGGAGGAGCACCGCGGCGGGCAGCCAGCGCCGCGCCGGCGCAGGGCGGGCGCCGGCGAGAAGGCAGCCCATCAGGCGCGCACAAAGCCCCACGGCTCGCAGCCAACTCATAGCGGAAAATGGCGGAATCGGATACCGGCGAGTATACGTCTTCCGGGGACGCGCCGCGATACAATCGTGCTTCTCATGGCGGTCGACTGGTTTCCGTTGTGGCTCAGCCTTCGCGTCGCGGCCGTTTCCACGCTGTTCTCGCTGGGGCTCGGCCTTTGGGTCGCCTGGCTGCTGGCCGGCCGGCCGTTTCGCGGGCGCGCCGTGCTGGACGCCGCGGTCACTCTGCCGCTGGTGCTCCCGCCCACGGTGCTGGGCTACTATCTGCTGGTGCTGTTGGGCCGCGAGGGTCCCATCGGCCCGCTCTACGAAGCGGCATTCGGCACGCCGCTGGTGTTCACCTGGCAAGCGGCGGTGGTGGCCGCGATTGTGCACTCTGCGCCGCTTCTCATCCTGGCTTCCCGCGCCGCGTTTGAGAGCGTCGATCACACCTACGAGAAGGCGGCGCGGACGCTGGGAGCGTCGGAGTGGCGGATCTTCTGGCGCGTCACGCTGCCCTTGGCGAGGCGCTCGATTCTAGCCGTCGCCGCGCTGGCCTTCGCCCGCGCACTGGGCGATTTCGGCGTGACGATCATGATCGCGGGCAACATTCCGGGACGCACGCAGACCGTGGCGGTGGCCATCTACGACGCGGTGGAAGCGGGCAACGGCGCGCTGGCCCGTGTGCTGGTGGTGGTGGTCTCGCTGACCGCGATCGTGGTGCTCACCATTGCCAACCGGATCGGGGCGCCGCTCGGGCGCAGGCAGGCGGGATGATCCAGGCCCGCATCCGGAAACGCTTCCCGCGCACGCGGGACTCCGCCGGCTTCGCGCTGGACATCGAGCTGGCCACCTCCGGCGGCGTCACGGTGCTGTTCGGACCGAGCGGCGCGGGCAAGACGCTGACCCTGGACTCCATCGCCGGCTTCGTACGTCCCGACGAGGGCCGCATCCTGCTGGACGACCTGCTGCTGTTCGACGGAGCGGCCAAGGTCCACCTTCCCCCGCAGATCCGGCGATGCGGCTACGTTTTCCAGAACTACGCGCTGTTCCCGCACATGACGCTGCGCGAGAACCTGGCCTTCGCCGGGCACCGGCTGCCGCGGCTGGAACGGCGCCGCCGGGTGAATGAGATGCTGGACCGCTTCGGCCTGGGGGATCTGGCCGGACGCCAACCCCACGAGCTTTCCGGCGGCCAGAAGCAGCGCGGATCGATTGCGCGCGCGCTGATCACCGCGCCGCGCCTGCTGCTGCTCGACGAGCCTGCCCGCGGGCTGGACGCGCCGCTCCGCCGGCAGTTGTATGAGACGCTGCGGCAGGTTCGCGAGGATTTCAACACGCCCATTCTCCTGGTCACGCACGACCTGGAGGAGTGCGTCAATCTGGGGGACGAGATGTTCATCTACCGCGACGGTGCGATCGTGCAAAGCGGCGCGCCGGCGGACGTAGTGGAGCATCCCGCCAACGCCGACGTTGCGCGGCTGCTGGACATCTACAACCTGCTGCCGGTGGAGATCCTGGCCCTGGACCCGCAGCGCGATTCGAGCCGCTACCGCTTCGCCGGCGCGGAGCTCGCGGGTCCCTATTTCCGCGGCTTGCTGCTGGGGGCGCGCGTGCTGCTCTGCATTCGGCCGGATCAACTGGACGCCCGGGCGCGCGACGGACGGCCGGCGCCGAACCACGTCCCGTCGCGCCTGTTGAGCACGCTCGAGCGCCCCGGCGCGATGCGTCTGGAGTTCGAGAACGGCGTGCATGTCGATCTCGCCCGCGAAGAGTGGGAGGAGCGCAAGCATAATAAGGAGTGGGTGGTGGCGTTTCCCACGCGCGGCGTGCGGGCGCTCTGAAGACCGGGGCCGAATGAGGACATTGGACGAGTACATCGCCTTGGCCGAGCAAGCGCACGGGCACCTGTGCGCGGGGCAGATTCTGGGCGTGCGCATGGCGATGTACGGACTCCGCCTGCTCGCGTTGGACGATCCGGCGGGGGCGCATCGCAAGCGGCTGGTGACCTTTGTCGAGATCGACCGCTGCGCGACGGACGCGATCGGCGTGGTCACGGGGTGCCGCCTGGGCAAGCGGGCACTGAAGTTTCGCGACTTCGGGAAAATGGCGGCCACGTTTTGCGATCTGGGTGAAGATCGCGCGGTGCGGTTGGTGGCGTTGGAATCGTCCAAGCAGCGCGCGCGAGAGCTCCACCCGGAGATCGAAAGCAAGAACCGCCAGCAGATGGCCGCCTATCGCGAGCTGCCCGACGCCGAGCTGTTCTCCGCACAATGGGTGCGCGTGCGCATCGGCCCCGAGGACCTGCCCGGATACAAGGCGGCGCGCATCGCCTGCGAGCAGTGCGGCGAGGGGGTCAACTTCGAGCGCCAGGTGACGCGGGACGGCCGCACGCTGTGCCGGGGCTGCGCGGGTGAACGGTACTACACGCCCCTCTGATGCTTCGCATGTACATCACGGACCGGCGGCAGGTTGGCGGCGGCGCGGACACGTTGTTGGCGAATATCGAACGCGTGCTCGCCATGGACGTCGACTTCGTTCAGATCCGCGAGAAGGACCTCACCGCCGGCGCGCTCTATGATCTGGTGACGGCCGTCCTCGCGCTGCCCCGTCCGCCGGGCGCGCGCATTCTGGTCAACACGCGCCTCGACGTGGCCCTGGCGGCGGGCGCGCACGGGGCGCACTTGCCCGCGGGCTCGCCGCCGCCCGCCGTGTGGCGCGCGCTGGCCCCACCCGGATTCCTGCTCGGCGTTTCATGCCATACGGAGGAAGAGTTGCGCGCCGCCGAAGGCGAGGGCGCGGATTACGCGCTCTACGGGCCGGTCTTCAAACCTTTGTCGAAGGACGACGGGCGGCCGCCGCTGGGGCTGGACGCGTTGGCAGCCGGCGCGCGAGCGGTCCGGATTCCCGTGCTGGCGCTGGGCGGCATCACCGTAGAGAACGCGTCGGCTTGCGCCGCGGCGGGCGCGGCGGGTGTTGCGGCGATCAGTCTCTTCCAGCGGTAGCGGACAACAGCGAAGCCGAATCGCGATCCAGAAACAGCGCCGCGTTCGGGTGTGTGCGGAGAATGGAAGCCGGACACTCGGTAGTGATGGGACCCTCGAGCGCCGCGCGAATCGCCGCCGCCTTACGGGGTCCGGGAACCACGACCACCAGGCGAGGCACCTGCATGATGCGCCGGACGCTGACTGTTAGAGCCTTCATCGGCACATCCGCCAGGGAAGCGAACGCGCCGTCATGCACCTGTTGTTCGCGGCAGACCAGATCCAGATCCACCACCTTCACCGCGAGTGGATCGTCGAAACGGGCGACCGGGGGATCGTTGAACGCGAGGTGTCCGTTCTCGCCCACGCCGAGAATGCAGACCTGCGGCGGATTCGCGTCGAGCAAGCGGGCATAGCGGGCGCATTCCGCTTCCGGGTCGGGCGCTTCGCCGGTCAATCCATCGAAGCCCTTCACGGGCACGTGGTCCAGCAAATGCTCACGGATGAAACGCCGGAATGAGGCTGGATGATCCGGCCCCATGCCCACATACTCGTCCAGGTGAAACGCGGACACGGCAGGCCAATCGATTGTCTGGTACTGGCGCAACGCGCCGAGGCACTCCACTTGGGAGGCAGCGGAGGCGAAGAGAGCTGGTCCCCGGAGGAACGGAGCGGCGGCGGCGGCGGCGGCGCGGCCCATCTCAACCCGCGAGTAATGTACCTCTAAGGACAAACGCCCGGCGTCGAAGCGAAGCATGACGGAGGCATTGTAGCCAAAAAAAATCTGAATTCGCATAGCCGGTTTGCCGGTTTCCGACGTCTAAAGCTTCGAAACCGGTTACCGGCCAAATCATGAAAGCGCATACGCTCGGATTCCTGTTGGCCGCCAGCAGTAGCGCCCTGTTCACATCCTGTGCTGGACCGGCACAGGCCGACCGCCCGGCCACACCGGCCGCGGCGGTCGCGAACGCCCTGGAAACGGGGGGCCCGCGCGTGGTGCGCTCGACCGGCACGGTGCAAGCCATTCGCGTGTTCAACGTACAGGTACCGCAGATTTCGGGGCAGGGCGGCCGGCTGACGCTGACCAAGATCGTTCCCAACGGCGTGCGCGTGAACGAAGGCGATCTGCTTGCGGAGTTCGACAACACGCAGAACCTCGAGCAGCTGCGCGAGGCGCAGGCCAAGCTCGACGACCTGAGCCATCAACTGGAGCAGAAGCGGGCGACGTATCGCAGCGACGCGGCGAAGCGGCGTGCGACGGTGCGTGAAGCGGAGGCCGACCTCGCCAAGGCGGAACTGCAGCTCAGAAAGGGCGAACTGCTGAGTGAGATCGATCGCCTGAAGAACGGAGCCAAAGCGGAGAGCGCCCGGGCGCGGGTGGCCAGCCTGCAGAGGTCGAGCGCGCTGCGCGACAAGATGGAGACCGCGCTCGAACGGATCGCGGAGTTGCAGCGCGACCGCCAGAGAGTCAGCGTGGAGCGCCTGGAGAAGAACCTCGAGAAGATGGTGATCAAGTCGGCCATCGGCGGCATGGTGGCGCACCAGAGTATTTGGCGCAGCGGGTCGCAAGGGCCGCCGCAGGAGGGCGACCAGCTCTGGACGGGCCAGCAACTGGTGCGCATCTTTGACCCGACGAACATGGTGGTGGAAGCGACGGTGAACGAATCCGACGGCGCGGTGCTGGGAGCGGGTGCGCGGGCGCGGATTCGGCTGGACGCCTATCCCGATGCGCTGTTCGACGGCGAATTTGAGTCCGCGAGCCCGGTGGCATCGGCGGCGCTCGACAGCCCGATCCGGACCTTCACGGCGCGATTCCGGGTGAAGCAGGTGGACGCGCGGCTGTTGCCCGACCTGTCGGCGTCGGTGGAGATCGTGCCGGGCGCGAACCCGGCTCCGGCCCAGGTGGCCAAGCGATGAAGGTGCGCTGGAGAACGCTTCGCCCGTGGCTGCTGTTCGTGGCGGCCTGCGGCGCGATCGTCGGCGCGGGCTTCGGCGTGCGCCACGCTCGCGCGATACAGAACGCCGTGGACCTGCCCACTTCGCCCGCGCGCAAGGGCGAGTTTCTGGTGATCGTGCCATGCCGCGGCGAAGTGATCGCGCGGCGTTCGGTGATCGTCACCGCGCCCAACGTTCCCAACCTCTCGATCGTGTGGACGGCGCCTCCAGGATCCGCGGTGAAGAAGGACGAGCCCATCGTCCGGTTCGACGCGAGCAACGCGAAACAGCAGCTTCGCGAGAAAGAAGCCGCGCTGCAACAGGCCAACGCCACGCTCGATTCGGCGAAGGCGCAGGGAAGGATTACCGAAGAGCAGGACGCGCGCGACCTGGCCGCGGCCAAGTACGCGGTTGAACGTGCGCGCCTGGAGGTTTCGAAGTCGGAAATCGTGAGCAAGATCCAGGCGGAGGAGAGCAAAGTCGACCTGGGCATCGCCGAAGAGAAGCAGCGCGTGCAGGAGGCGACGGTGGCGCTGAACCAGACCTCTTCGGCCGCGAAGATCGCTTCCGCGAAGCGGCTTGTCGACAAGGCGCAGTTCGAGTACGACCTGATCAAGGGACGGCTCGATCAGATGGAGATCAAGGCCCCGCTCGAGGGTGTGATCGTGTTCCTGAACAACTACTCGCGCGGCTGGATGAACGCACAGCCCTTCAAGGTCGGCGACGCCGTATGGCCGGGCAGCTCCATCGCCGAAGTGCCCGACCTGACGAGCCTGGAACTGAAAGGCAAGGTGGACGAGATCGACCGCGGGAAGCTGGTGGTTGGGCAACCGTCCCGCATTACCGTCGACTCGATGCCCGAGAAGCGGTTCGACGGCGAGATCCAATCGGTCTCGACGCTCACGGAAACCAGTTGGGAGTGGCCGCCCACGCGCAGCTTCCGCACGTTCGCGAAGTTCAAGGCGCCCGACCCCAACCTCCGTCCGGGGATGAACGGCAAGGTGGATGTGATCGTGAAGAAGCTGCCGGATACGGTGAGCATCCCGTCCAAGGCGTTGTTCACGCGCAA
>DALYJJ010000207.1:0-8871 GCA_031969915.1 Bryobacteraceae bacterium
GAACTCCTTCGTCGCGTCCAGTAGCGTGGAGGTCCAGGACGGTCCGTCCTCGGCTTGCGTCAGCCGGCGCAGGTTCTGGTTGAGTGTCTCGGCCAGTTCGCGCCGGGCCAGCGCGCGCGCCGTGCGCACCGCCGCCTCCAACTCCGCCGTGTGCCGCCGAGAAGCCGTCTGCTCCGCTTCCTCCACCGCCGCCCGCGTGGCCTCTCCCGCCTCCCGGGCCAGTTCCTCGAAGCGCTCCGCCAACACCCGCTCCAGGTGCGCGGACCACCCCTCGCGAAGCCGCTCCTCCACTCGCTCCACGTGCAACTGCCAGGCGGCGCTCAACTGGTCGCGCGCGGCCGATTCCGCGTCCGCGAACACTTCGGAAAGGACGGTTGCGTGAGGGGTCTCTGCCATGCGCTCTCTGTCTCTGAGTGTAGCGCGGACGCCGTTTTCCTCTCCAACGTTTTCGTGCCGTAATGTTTTCCGCCTCCTGGAGTACCATAACCGGATGTCCCCGCTGCCGCCGCGCCTTCTCATCCTGCTCGCGCTCTGCCCGGCGCTGCCCGCCGAAACAGTGAAACTCAACGGCCTCACAAAACCCGTCGAGGTTCTTCGCGACCGTTGGGGCGTGCCCCACATCTATGCCGCCACGCAAGCCGACCTCTTCTTCGCCCAGGGCTACATGGCTGCGCGCGACCGCCTCTTCCAACTCGACCTCTGGCGCCGCACGGGCAGCGGGCAGATGGCCGAGGTCGTCGGCCCGCAACACGTCAAACGCGACCGCCTGGCGCGCCTGCTTCGCTATCGCGGCGACTGGGCCGCCGAATGGTCCAGCTACGCGCCCGAGGCGCGCGCGATCGTCACCGCCTTCACCAACGGCATCAACGCCTACATCAAGAGCCTGAACGGGCGCCGCCCCCGCGAGTTCGAACTGGCGGGCTTCGATCCCGGCCTGTGGCGCCCGGAAGACGTGCTCAGCCGCATGCCCGCCTTTGAGATGCTTCGCAACCTGAGCCGCGAGCTGTCGCGCGCCGGGCACATCGGCCGCTACGGTGCGAAGGCCGTTGAGGAGCGGCAACCCGCTGACCCGCCGGCGAAGCTGGAGTTTGCCGGAGGCCTTTCGCCCGCCGATTTCCCGCCCGATCTCGCCGACGCGATCGGCCTTTCGCCGCCCTCCGCCGACGGCGAGTTCGACGGCAGCAATAACTGGGTGGCCGCCGGTTCGCTCACCGTCACGGGCAAACCCATGCTCGCCAACGATCCGCATCGCTCGCTGCTTCTTCCTTCGCTCCGCAAGACCGTCCATCTGGTGGCGCCCGGCTGGAACGTCATCGGAGCGGGCGAACCGGCACTGCCCGGCATCGCGCTCGGCCATAACCAGGACGTCGCCTTCGGCTTCACCATCGTCGGCATGGATCAGCAGGACCTCTACGTGGAGACGCTGAACCCGCGCCACCCCAACGAATACTCGTATCGCGGCGCCTGGCGCCGGATGGACGTCGTGAAGGAGACCATTGCCGTGCGCGGCAGCGCGGCCGTGGAGGTGGAACTCAAGTACACGCGCAACGGGCCGGTGCTCTACGAGGACCGCTCCCGACAGAAAGCGTACGCCCTGCGCTGGGTCGGCGCCGAGCCCGGCGGCGCGGCGTACCTGCCGGCGCTGACCCTCGCCCGGGCCGCCAACTGGCCCCAGTTCCTCGCTGCCGCCGCCCGCTATAAGACGCCCTCGGAGAACCTGATCTACGCCGATCGCGCCGGGCACATCGGCTGGATCGCAGCCGGCCAGATGCCGGTGCGGCCCAACTGGAACGGCTTGCTCCCCGTGCCCGGCCACACCGGCGAATACGAATGGAGCGGCTTCCTCAAGACCTCCCAACTACCCCAGGAATTCGATCCCAAGCGCGGTTACATCGCCACCGCCAACCACAACATCCTGCCGCCCGGTTACCCGCACCGGATCGGACATGAGTTCGCCGCGCGCTTCCGCTTTGACCGATTGCAGGAACTCTTTGCCGAGCCCCGCAAGTACTCCCTGGAGGATTTCCAACGGATCCAGTTCGACGTCGCCTCCGTGCCCGCGCGCCGCCTCCAGCAGATTGTGAAGCGCTGGGAGCGCCGCCCCGGGGAGGCGAACCTGCTCCTCGCATGGGATTGCCGCATGGAAGCGTCGTCCGCCCCCGCGCTCCTCTATGCCGTGTGGGCGGCGAAACTGCCCGCCGCGATCTTCGGTCCCGGTCCGGCGGTTTCGCTCGCCCTCGTGCTCCGCGCGCTTGAAGCGGACCCGGCCGCGCACTCCGGCGCGCTGGCCCGTTCGTTCAATGAGGCGCTGGTCGAAATCCGCCGTGCCTACGGCGCCGATCCCGCACGCTGGCAGTGGGGCGCGCTCCACAAGGCGCACTTCCGCCATCCGCTCGGCCGTGCGGAGTTCGACCTTGGCCCGGTTTCGACGCCCGGCGATGCCAACACCGTGAATGCCGCCGGCGGCCGGCTGTGGCAGCACTCGCACGGCGCGTCATACCGCCAGATCCTGGACACCAGCGACTGGGACAAGTCCGTGATCACCAACGTCCCGGGCGAATCCGGCGATCCCGCGAGCCCGCATTACGCCAACCTGCTCGACGATTGGGCGAAGGGCCGCTATCATCCGCTGCCCTACTCGCGCAAGGCGGTGGAGGCGGCCACGATAGAGCGGATCACGCTCGCGCCCTAGCTGCCTACTCATACCGCAGCGCGCGCGCCGGCTCGATGCGTAACGCGCGGCGCACCGGTCCGGCCAGGGACGCGGCGGCAACTACCAGGAAAAGCGCTCCGGCGGCGGCGTAGCTCACCGGATCGAGCGGGCTCACGCCATACAGTTCGCTCGCCAGCGCGCTCGAAAGGGCCGCCGCCAGGCCCAGGCCGCAGAGCGCGCCGATGCTCACCGGCCATCGGAAGCGACCCACGGTCACCCGCAGCACGTCGGCGGCGGGCGCGCCAATGGCCACGCGGATGCCGATCTCCCGCGTCTGTTGGGCCACCGTGTACGCCGCGATCCCATACACGCCCACCGCCGCCAGCGCCAGGGCCGCCAGCCCCAGCGCCGACACGATCAGCGCCCCCGCCCGCGCCGTCTCCGTGCGCCGCTCGAAGTTCTCCTGTACCAGTTCGAGCTTCGGCCGCATCCGTGGATCCACGCTCCGCGCGGCCTCGCTCACCTTCGCCGCCACAGCCTCCACGCCGCCCGCCGCCCGCACCACCAGCACCGAATTCAGCAGTGATTCCCCGTTCGCCGGGAAGTACGCTTCCGCCGTGGACGAATCGCGAAACGCAACCGTTCTCGCCGTCCCCGCGACGCCCACCACCGTCGTCCCCTTACGCCCCGGCAACTCCTGGCCCAACGCGCTCTGCCCCGGCCACAGCGTGTTCGCCAATGCCTCGCTCACCACCACGGCGTTCGCCTCGCCGTCGCGAAACGCGCGCCCCTGGCGAATCGGAATCCGAAGCGTTTCGAAGTAGCTCGCGTCGGTCGAGTAACTCACCACGCGCTGGCGGCCGCCGGGCCGGGCGATCTCGAAGGACGACATCATATTCCCGAACGGCGCCAGCGAGGACGCGGCCACCGAGGCCACCCCCGGCGCCGCCCCGATCCTCGCCCGCAAAGCTTCGAAGTACGCGGCGGACGCCTCCGGCGTGTAGCCGTACTCCGCCAGCGCCGGCGTCACGCTGATCGCATTCGCGTACTCAAAGCCGGGATTGGCCGTGAGCGCGCGCAACAATCCCCGCACGAACAACCCCGCCACCACCAGCAGCAGGCAGCACGCGGCCACCTGCACGCCCACGAACAGAAACCGCAGCCGGTTCCGGGCCCGCTTCGCCCGCGTCGCCTGCAGCGCCGGGACGAAGCCGAAAACGAGCGTCGCCATCGCCGCCAGCCCGCCCGCCACCAGCGCCAGCCGCCAGTCGAATGCCGGGTTCAGGAAGGATGGCGCGCCGGTCGCGCTCAGGATGTATCGCGCCCCCCAATAGCTCGCCGCCAAGCCCGCCGCCGTCCCCAGCGCCGCCAGCAGCAGGCTCTCCGTCAGCAACTGCCGGATCAGCCGGCCCCGCGAAGCGCCCACCGCGGAACGAATCGAAAACTCGCGCGCCCGCCCCAGCCCGCGCGCCAGCATCAGGTTGCCCAGATTCGCGCACGCTGCCGCCAGCACGGACAACACCAGCGCCGCGATCAGCCCCAGCACCGGATACATCTCCTCCTTTTCGCGCTCGTCGATGTGAGCGATGTAGGCGCCCGGTATGGCTGGCAGCCACTCGCCGTCCCAGATGTCTTTCGGGTACGCCTTGCGCATCGCTTCCACTAGGCTCCGCGCTTCGCCTTCCGCCGCCTTCGGCGACTCGCCCTGGCGCAAGCGCCCGAACAGCACGAAGCTCTTTTCAAAACTCGTCCGCAGTCGGCTGCCCTCCACAACCTGAGGCTCTTGTTCGAGCGGCAGCCACAGGGCTGCGTCGCTCGGGTCCAGGTCCGCCTGCTGGTACGCGCCGACGCCCACAACCGTCGCCAGTTTGCCGTTCACGCGAATCGTGCGGCCCACCACCGAAGGGTCCCCGCCGAAGTGCGCCGTCCAGAAAGGATGCGTCAGCACAGCCACCAGCGGCGCGGTGGCCGAATCGTCGCCGGGCTCCAGCAGCCGGCCCGCCGCCGCGCGCGCTCCCGTCTCGGAAAACCAGTTCCCCGTTACGAACCGCGCATTCGCCGTGCGGTTCCCGTCGAGCGCCACTTCGCCGCGCGACACCCCCATCACCGCCGAAAGCGTCTTCGCGTGCGCGCCCAGAAACTTCATATGCGGATAGGAGGCGTTCGATGTGCTCGCCTGCGGCGACCGCCGCGTGAACCGCACGATCGTGTGCGGGTCCTTCACCTCGAGCGGCTTCAACACCGCCAGGTTGAAAATCTGAAATCCGCTCAGGTTCACGCCGATGCCCAACGCCAGGATCAGCACCGCGGAGAGCGTGAACGCCGGAGCCTTCACCAGCAGCCGCAGCCCAAACGTGACGTCCTGCCGCAGCCGGTCGAGCCAACCCCACCCGTACACCTCCGCCGCCTCTTCGCGCAACCGCAGCCGGTTCCCGAACCCCGCCGGCGCACCCATTGCCTCACGGTGCGCTTCCATTTCCTCCGCCAGTTCTCGCTCCATTCGCGAGCGCCGCGCCAGGTATCCGATTCTCCGCAGCCAATCTCTCATTTACGCTCCCCGTAGCACGGCCTGAATCGCCGCCTGCGCTTCTTCGTACTCCGCCATACCGGCCTGCAACTGCTTCCGCCCCGCCGGCGTCAGCTTGTACTCCCGCACCCGCCGGTTCGTCTCCGAGGTGGTCCACGCCGCCTGCACCCAGCCCTTCAGCAGCAGCCGTTGCAGCGCCGGGTACAGCGACCCCTCTTCCACGGCGAGCACCTCCTGCGAAAGGACGTGAATCCGCTGCGCGATCGCGTAGCCGTGCAGCGGTCCCGCCTGGAGTACTTTCAGAATCAGGAGCGCCAGTGCGCCTTGTGGCATTTCAATTCTAGGCATAGAAAGTCTATGCCTAGAGGCTAAAGGAAGCGCGGTCCGCTGTCAAGTCGATTTTCCGCGCGCCGATTTTCCGCGCGCCGGCCCGCGTGCCCGCCCTAGTCCACGATCGCCTGGTAGACCAGCGTCGAAAACAGCGAGAGCGAAGGCGTGTCGAACGGCATCTGCTGCTGGAAGAGAATCGTCACCAGGCGCTCCTTGGGGTCCATACGGAAGTACGTGCTCGCCGCCCCGTCCCAGCCGAACTGCCCCACGCTGCCCGGGATGCCGCCCTTGGCGATGTCCAGGCGGACCGAACCGCCCAACCCAAACCCGTAAGCGCCCTGCGGATCGATGGAGGGCTCCTTCAGCGTGCTCAGGTGGTTGCCCGTCATCAGTTCCACCGTCTTGCGGCTCAGCAGGCGGACGCCTTCCAGTTCCCCGCCGTTCAGCAGCATCTGCCCGAACCGCGCGTAGTCCCCGATGGTAGAGTACAAACCCATCCCGCCGTAGGGCACTCCCTCGGTGGGTGAGACGGCCTCCATTTGCGTCTCGGCGAGCTTTCCATCCTTGATCGTGTAGGTCTTGGCCAGCCGTCCCAACTTCGCTTCCGGAAGCTTCCAATGCGTATCGTTCATCTTCAGCGGCGTCAGGATGCGCGTCTCGACGAACCGGTCGAAGGGCATGCCGGATGCGGCCTCCACCACGTAGCCCAGCACATCGGTGTTGATCCCGTAGTTGTACTTCTCGCCCGGCTGGGCCACCAGCGGCAGCGCCGCCACCTTCCGGATGAAGTCCTTGAGCGTGGGTGCTTCGAAGACCTTCGCCCTCCGGTACAGCTCGGGAACCGGATCGTTTCCCCAGTTGTAGGTCATCCCGCTGGTATGCGTCAGCAGGTGTTTCACCGTCACCGGCCGCACGGCGTCGGCGAGAATGGGAGCGTCCGCCGTCCCGCCCGTGAGCACGCGCAGGTTCTTGAGCTCCGGAACGTGTTTGGAGACCGGATCGGCCAGCGTCAGCTTTCCTTCCTCCACCAGCATCATCGCGGCCACGCTGGTCACCACTTTGGTCATCGACCAGATCCGGCAGATGGTGTCCTTCTCCATCGGCAGTTTCCGCGCGACGTCCCGGTACCCGTACGTCCGCCAGTCGGCGATCCGTCCATTCCGCAGAACCAGCGTCACCGCCCCGGCGCGCTCGCCGCGCTCAATCATCTCCTGAAAACGTGCATGCAGGCGCCCCAGGCGCTCGGGAGACAACCCCTCCTTCTCGGGTGTGGAGAGGGGTAACGGCTGGCTCCAGAGGATTCCCGCCAGCATCACGGCGCAAACTGCGAATCGAAGCATACGGGCGAAGATATCACGCCTCGAACGCCAACTCAGCGCCGCTCCTCCGTCAGCCACCGCATGACGTTCAGCAGGAACCGCGGATTGTGTTTCGCAGCCGGTGCGTTCATCCCCATCGGCGTCTTGCCTGGACCGGCGAGCTGCGCGGAGAACATCGCCGCCTCGCCAAACAGCGCCACGCGCCCCTTGCCCACACGCATCACCGCGCCCTGCCAGTAGCCGGTCACCGGCGCCTTCTTCGACGGCTCCGACGGATCGATCGACACCACACCTTCGCCGAAGACGAGCAGCGGCTCGGCCGGCCCCTCCACCTGAAACGCCGAACCCGTGAACGTAGCGATGTCCGGGAGGCCTTCAGTGATCGCGTGCTCCTTCACCGTGCCGTGCGCCTTGCGGAACACGATGATTCCGCCGATCTCCGGAATCACCGCGTATCCGTTCTCGAAGCGCACCCCGAAGGCCTTCCCGAGTTCCGCCGCCGCGCCGGCGAACGGCATGTGGTCGGCGATCAGGAACAGTCGCCCGCCGGTTTCCACCCAGGAGCGGAGCGCCGCGATCTCTTCGGCCGTGAAGGCGGAAGGATGCGGCGGGTTCCAGCTTGCGGCGTTCGATTTGTGCACTGCGTTCGAGATCACCAGCACCTCGGCCTGCCGCAACGAATCCGCGCTGAACGCCGCGCCCGAGCCCTTCACCACGTAGCCGTCCCTCCGCAGCAGGTTCGCGAACGGAAGATACCGGCCCGATGCGGTGTGGAAGTTGTAGTGGCCCTCATCGATGAGGACCACCGGTCCTTTGCCCTCCTCGTACGACGGCTTCTCGATCGGCGGCCGGAACTTCGTGTCCGCCACCTGCTGCGCCGCCAGAACGCTTGCCATCGCCAATCCAAGCCAAAGCCGCATGGGGCCAGCTTAGCTTGCGTTATGTTGGACGGGAAGTAAACTTCGCATGCGATCCGCCGTTTTCTTTGCCGCCGCGATGCTCGCCGGACAACAACCGGAGCCGCTCACGCTGCGCACCACAACCCGCCTGGTGGAAGTGAGCCTGGTGGCCCATGACGCCAAAGGCCGCGCGGTAGCGGACCTCTCCGCCGAAGACATCGAAGTCCTGGAACGCGGCCGTCCGCAGAAGATCCTGCGCTTCGTCCGCGAAGAACCGCCGGCCGCGTCCACTAAGCCCGCGCCCGGCGCCCTGCCCAGCCTGGTTTCCAATCCCAGCCTGGTTTCCAATCAAGGCTCCGCGCCCGGCGGTTCGTTCACGGCCATTCTGATTGACACGCTGAACACCCCGGGGACCGACCAGAGCTTCGTCCGCGACCGCGCCGCCGCCTTCCTGAAGGAAGCGCGCCCCGGCGATCGCGTCGCGATCTATCTCCTGGGCCGGACCTTCGCGATCCTCCACGACTTCTCCAGCGACCTGGCCGCGCTGCAGGCGAAGCTCGCGGCCTGGCGCGGCGATGCGCGCCCCGGCGTTGCCGATTCGAATCAGCCCGTGCCCGACAGCGGCATCCGCACGCGCGCCCGCCCCGGCGACCCGTTCCAGGAGGTCTTCGAACGGGAGGCCGACCTGGTTACCGCCAGCCGCCCCCTCAGCACGCTTCTCGCTCTCGAAGCCGTCGCGCAGCACATGGGCGGCCTTCCCGGCCGCAAGAACCTGCTGTGGATCACCGGCGGGCTCCCGCTCACCATGAACCTGGAACACCCCGCGCGCCTCCAGAACATTCGCGAAAAGCGCAACTTCGGCCAGGAAGCGGCCCGCGCCGTCCGCGCGCTGAACGCGGCCGGCGTCGCGCTCTACTCCATCGACGCGCGCGCCCTCTTCGCCGACCCGCAGTTCGGCGCCGCCGTGCGCACCGGGCGGGAGGCTCGCAACACCATCGGGCCCGGCCTGCGCGCCATGCAGACCCATTGGGAAGGGATGGGCGAACTGGCCGGCGCCACCGGCGGCCGGCTCTTCATCAACCGGGCCGGCCGGGAACGCGACGGCGTCGTTGCCCCACTTCTCGAGCGCGAAGAAGCCGTCGA
>DALYJJ010000208.1:0-8705 GCA_031969915.1 Bryobacteraceae bacterium
CGCGAGCCGGTGAAGGAGACGAATCGCGTCTTCGGGTGTTCCACCAGCACGTCGCCCACTTGCGCGCCGCTGCCCACCGCCAGGGAAAACGAGCGCGGCGGGAAACCGGCTTCCAGAAGCACCTCGGCAAACTTGGCGGCAATGATCGGTGTCTCACTCGACGGTTTGAGCACCACCGTATTGCCGGTCACCAGCGCCGCCGTGGTCATGCCCGCCATGATCGCCAGCGGGAAGTTCCACGGCGGGATCACCACGCCCACGCCGAGCGGAAGGTAGACCATGCGATCGCGCTCGCCGGGCATCTGGACCAGCGGCTTGGGAGTGGCGAGTTCCCTCATCTGGCGAGCGTAGTACTCGCAGAAGTCAATCGCCTCGCAGGTGTCGGCCTCCGCCTCCACCCAGCTCTTGCCCGCCTCATAAATCAGCCAGGCGTTGAACTCGTACTTGCGATCGCGCAGGATGGCCGCGGCGCGCAGCAGCATGGCGACGCGCTCGTCCACCGGAACGAAGCGCCACTCCTCGAAGTACGCGGCGGCGCCTTCAATCGCGCGTACCGCGAGCTCGGGCGTGGCTTTGTGATGACGGCCGACGATCTCGCTCGGCTTCGAAGGATTCACGGACTCCAGCAGGTCGCCCGTTCGCACGCGCTCGCCGTCGATCCGCAGGTCGTACTCTCTTCCGAACTGTGAGCGGACAGAGGCCAGCGCTTTCTCCATGCCCTGCCGGTTGGCGGGCAGTGAGAAGTCATCGTAGGGCGCGTTTGAGAAGCCCGGCAGGGTTTCGAGGGAAATCGTCGGGGTCATGTTGTGAGGTTGCGGGATCAGCCTTCTACAATCTTGCGGCCGCGGTCGAACAGTTGGGACGCCTCGTCGGCGAACTGCCGTCCGCGATCGAACCACTCCTTGCCCTTTTCGTAGAATTCGCGGCTGGTGTTGGTCACGGCGTCGCGGCCTTCGGTGGCCTTCTCGCCGATCTTGCGCCGGGTCTCGGCGCCGGCGGCGGGAGCATAGAGGAGGGCAATGGTGGCGCCAATCGCGGCGCCGGCAACGAACCAGAGGATATCGCTTTTGTCGTCTTTCACGGGAACAGGACTCCTGATTCAGTTATACCTCTACAAACATCGCGTTACGGACGCCGGTGGAGACGGCGAGGCGGAACCGCATGTTCGCCTCCAGCGCCGCCAGCGCGCGTGCATGCGCCGCCAGCGCCGCCGCGGCCAGAGCCGCCGCGGCCGCTCCGACAGTCGCGCGCGAGGGGAACAACAGGTAATGCTGGGCCGCCACCGCCAGAACCATCACGAGCCCCGCCGCCAGGATCACGGGCAGCAGCGCGGCTTGCCGTTCCCGCGAGGGTGGTTCGGTGAACGGGACCGCGCCGATCACGAGCAGCGCCGCAACGGAGTAGGCTGTGCCGATGGCAAGCGAGAGCGACGCGAACAGCAGCGCATGTGCCGCCGGCCAGAACCAGACCAGAGCGGCGGACAACATGAGATTCAGGGGCAGGACCAGAGACAACCACAAGGAAGCCCACACGCCCCTGGCGAAGAACGGGAATGCACCCGGAGGCGCGAGCAGGAAGATCCACGAGCCGTGGAAGTGGCTCCCGCCGGGCAACAGGAAGGCCAGCATCAATGTGACGAAGCCGATGGCGTGCGGAACGAAGTGAATCGGGGTGAACGCGCCTGTGAAGGGGTCCGTGCGGATTGCCGAGAACGCCGGGAGCACCACCCCGAGCGAGACCGTCACGCCAAGCGCCTGGCGGCGGAATTCATAGTCGCGGCGCATGAGCCGGGTGGTGTATTCGAACCCCGCTCGCCCAGCCTGGCCGCCAAACCAGCGCGCCGCGATCGGGCCGAGCAGGGAGCGCCGCGCGGCTCGCTTGGGGCTCCCGCGTTGGATGGCGCCGGCCCGAACCAGGTAGTCCGCGGAGAGGAAGCGGAGTCCGGACAAAGCGGCCACCAGCAGTACGGGAAGCGAATAGACCAGAGGCGCAAGGTCGACATCGCGGAGCATCTTGCCCACGTTGCCGCCGAAGACGAAGCCCAGCCAGGTGAAGAGCTCGGCGGTTTGAGCGGCCGCTTTCAGGCGCGCCGGCGGCAGCAGCCGCAACAGCCACCCATAGAGGGCACAACACAGCAGAGCCAACAGCAGGCCCGTCAGAGCCGCAACTCCCAGATGCAGGATCGGGAAGTACCAGCGAGCGTCCCGGAGCAGCAGCCCGGCGAGAGCGGGCGGCCCGTTGGTGGCGGGGACCAGGTACAGGAGAATGCCGAGCAAATGGGTGAGCTTCGCCGCCGTGTAGGTGGCCCCGTTGATCGGCAGGTGAGCGAGGACGGCAGCCTCGGTCGGATTCACCAGCGAATTGCCCGTTTCCGAGAGGAGCATCGTGAACAGCATGAACGCTCCGAGCCCCTGGAAGAGGATCATGTAAGTCCTCAACGGAGGGCCGCCCAGCGCGAAAACGATGCTCAGCAGACCGATCATTACCAGGTACAGCAGCGACGCGGTTCGCAGTGCCAGGCCGTCGTTGCCGAACTGCGTGAAGAGTTCGCGGCGTTCCGTGAGTTCGCGGAAGAGCCGGACCAGAAGGCGGTAGTGCGTGCGGTCGATGCCCGGTTGGCGCATGGCCCTCTCACCCGCGCAGCGCGTCGATGATGCGCGCCGCGCCCCGGGCCGGCGCGCCGCCCGACGTCAGTTTCTGGAAAACGCCTTCGAGTGTGCCGGCGCCGGCCTCGCTCATCAGCCGCTCCGGCGAATCGTCGGCTATGATCCGGCCCCCGTCGATGATGATCGCGCGATGGCAGACGCGCTCCACGACGTCGAGCACGTGGGAACTGTAGAGCACGGTCTTGCCCGAGGCGGCCAGGCCGGCGATCAGGTCCTTCACCAACAGGGCGGCATTCACGTCCAGGCCGGAGAGCGGCTCATCCATCAGGATCAGGCCGGGATCGTGCAACAACGCGGCGGCCAGCAGGATCTTCTGGCGCATTCCCTTGGAGTACGAATCGAGGCGGCTCGAACCGTCCGCGGAAAGTCCGAAGGTATCGAGCATCTCGCCGATGCGGCGTTGCAGCGTGACCTCTTCCACCATGTGCAGCCGCCCGCAGAGTTCGAGGAACTCCTGTCCCGTAAGGGTTTCGAAGAGCGCCGCCGATTCCGGGACGTATCCTATGCCGCGCTTCACGTCGAGCGCGCGCTCCGGCAGCGGCAGCCCGAAGACCCGCGCCGTGCCGCCGCCCGGAGCCAGAATGCCGGCGATGATCTTGATCGTCGTGCTCTTGCCTGCGCCGTTGGGCCCCAGCAGGCCCACCACCTCGCCGGGCCTGAGATCGAAGGAGACTCCGTGGAGCACATCGGCGTGGCCGTACCGGAAACGCACGCCGTCAAAGACCACGGTGGGGTCCGACATCGAGGACATTCTACAACTCGATGCCATCGCGTTTTTCCAGGAGCGCGTAGTGCCATGAATCCGCCCAAACGAGACCGGAGGCCGAAGACTCGGGTACTGCGAAACGCCCTTCCGGAGTCTCTTGCCTCTGATCGACGCCGGTTACCGAGTCCGTATCACATGCAAAACGAACCTCCTAGTGGTACGATGTGATTGTGGACAGGAGTTTGAGCCTTGGCGACTACGTGGACGCCCTGCAGGAGCGGGGCCGCTACACGTTCTCGCGGGAAGAGGCGCTGTCGGCGCTCGGGTCCAGCCCCATCGCGTTGAAGCGGGCGGCGGAGCGGCTGAGAGCGAAACGACGGCTGGCCAACCCACGACGCGGCTTCTATACCATTGTGCCGCTCGAATACCGGCAGTCCGGGTCGCTCCCGGCTTCTTCGTTCATCGACCAGTTGATGCGGTATCACGACGTGCCCTACTATGTGGGTCTGCTCTCGGCGGCGGAGATCCACGGAGCCGCCCACCAACGCCCGCAGGAATTTCAAGTCGTCGCGTCAAAGCAACTCCGGCCGGTTGTTGTTGGTCGCAACCGCATCCATTTCTTCCTGAAAAAAGATCTCGACGATAGCGCGGTTCAACTGGTGAAGAACGCAAGCGGCCAGATGCGTGTTTCCACCCCGGAGACCACCGCGCTCGATTTGGTGCGTTTCCAAGATCGCGTTGGCGGTCTGAATCACGTCGCAACCGTGCTTGCGGAACTGGCAGGAAAAATCAATTCGGCGAAGTTGGTCGTGGCCGCCGAGCGTGTGGCAGAAGTCGCGCCGGTTCAGCGCCTCGGATTTCTGCTGGACCTGGTAGCCAGAAAGACCCTGGCCGAGAAACTCTCGAAGTGGGTGGATCGCCGTGATCCGAAGACCGTGCTGTTGGTGCCCGGCTCACCCGACTTGGCGAGATCCCGCAACTCGCGTTGGAGGGTTGCGGTGAACGAGACGATCGAGCCGGACGAGTTGTGATCCAACGCGACTACATCACCGAATGGCGGCGGACCGCGCCTTGGCCGAACGATGCGCAAGTGGAGCAGGATTTGGTCCTCTCGCGAGCACTGGTTGAGCTCTTGCGTTTCGGGGAGGTACAGCCCTACACAAGCTCTTTCTCCCGTCCCCTGCCCGTTACTCGGAGGACATCGATCTCGTGCAGGTGGACGCTGGCCCCATCGGTCCGGTGATGACGGCATTGCGAGAGACCTTGGACCCATGGCTCGGCACGCCGCGGAGAAGCCAGGGCGACGGCAGGATGACGTTCATCTACCGGTTTGAATCGGAGCTGCCGCCGGTCGTGCCACTGCGGCTGAAAATCCGCTGTACCAGCGAAGGAAGGGCCGGGACCTGTTTGACTTGGGCATCACGCTACAACAGGGCGCGCTCGATGCGGCGAGACTGGTGGCGTGCTTTGAGGAGTACATGGAGCGCGGCGGCGCGGCTGAATCGCGCGCTGATAGCTGATAGCTGATAGCTGTATGCTCAGAAGCATGGGAAGCATTCCCGATCTCACGGTGGTCTTCCGTTCCACAGACGACGACGCGGCGGAAGACGCGGCCCTGATTCGCGCCCGGCTCGAAGAAGCGGGGCTCACGGCGTCGCTGCGCGAGAATGACGCCGAGTATGCCTTCGAAGTCCTGGTGCCGGCCGCTCAGGCCGACGACGCCATTCATCTGCTCTCCATCGAACAGCCGGACGTGACCGCGGCTGCGGCGGAGGAGGTGGACCCCTCGAGCGACCTCGACCTGGTGACCCTCTACGACGGCGAGATGAGCCTCGCCGAGATGGAAGCGATGCAGATCAAGGGCCTGCTCAGCGCCGCCAACATTCCCGCCTTTGTCGTGGGCGCGAGTTCGTTGCCGAACCTTGCATTCCAGGTGCGCGTGCCGCGCGACCTGGTGGAACAGGCCCGCGAAGTACTCGAAGAAGCCCGTGCGGCCGGCGCCGATGCGGCGATGGAGGCGGAGGCGATGGGCGAACCGGGCGGACCCGCGTGAGTAAACTCGCGCTGGTCTACGGTCTGCGGCTGTTGCCGGAAGGGGAGATCGAATCAGTCGGCGCCGCCGAGGTGCGCCTGAAGAACGGCCGCACCGCGCAGGTGACGATGCACCTGATGGAAGGCGACAACGAAGAAGAGATCCGGGCGCAACTGAACCGGTCTCTGGATGCGTTTTTCGAGTTCTATCCCGAGGTCTGACTCGACGCGTGCCTACACACGGTCTGCTCAGCATCCTGATTCCCGTTTACAACGAGGAAGAGTTTCTCCCGGCGATCGTCGCCCGAGTGCTGGCGGCTCCGTTGCCCGCGGGCCTGGAGCGTGAGGTCATTATCTGCGACGACGGCTCGAACGACGGTTCCGGTCAGGTTGCCGAAGAGCTCGCCGCGAGCGATACCCGCGTTCGGGTGCTGCGGCATCCGCGCAACAGGGGCAAGGGCGCGGCCGTGCGCACCGCCCTCGGCGTGGCGCGGGGCGAGTTCTCTCTGATTCAGGATGCCGATCTGGAGTACGACCCCAATCAGTACGACCGCCTGCTGCGGCCGCTTCTCGACGGGCGCGCCGACGTGGTGTACGGTTCCCGCTTCGTCGTGGCCGGGGAGCGTCGCGTGCTCTATTACTGGCATGCCGTCGCCAACCAATGGCTCACCAGCTTCTGCAACATCGCAGCGAACTTGAACCTCACCGATCCGGGCACCTGCTACAAGGCGTTTCGCACCTCGTTCCTGGCCAGCATTCCCCTCTCCTGCGACGGGTTCTCGTTCGAAGTGGAAGCGACGCTCAAACTCGCCAAGCGCGAAGCGCGCATCTACGAAACGCCGGTCAGCTACCACGGCCGGACGTATGACGACGGCAAGAAGATCCGCTTCGGCGACGCACTCGCGATGTTCGCCGCCGTGCCGCGGTTCTGGCTTTCGACGAACATCTACAAGGAAACCGGACCGGAGATCCTGGATGCCTTCACCAACGCACGCGACTTCAACCGTTGGATGGCCGACACGATCCGCCCTTACGTGGGAGAACGGGTGCTTGAAATCGGCGCCGGAATCGGTAACCTGACCCGTGAGCTGATTCGCGGGCGCGGCCGCCGCTACGTCGCCAGCGACTACGACGGAGAGCATCTGGCGCGGCTCCAAAGCCGGCTGCAACACCGGCCGAACCTCGAGACCCGCCGCCTCGATCTGACGCAGGACGCCGACTTCGCGGATCTGCAGAGCGCCGTGGACACCGTGGTCTGTTTGAACGTGGTCGAGCACATCGAGGACGATCTCGCCGCTCTGCGCCGCATCCGATCCACCCTCGTTCCGGGCGGCCACGCCGTCATTCTGGTGCCCGAGGGCCAGGCTATCTTCGGCAAGCTCGACGAAGCGCTGGGCCACTTCCGGCGCTACTCGAAGCCGCAGTTGCAGGCGCGCATGGAAGAGGCCGGATTCACGGTCGAGCGAATCCTCGAGTTCAACCGCATCAGCCGGCCGGGCTGGTACGTGACCGGCCGGCTCCTCGGGCGGTCCACGCTCTCTCCGCTTACGTTGCGGCTCTTCAACCAGGGCGTCTGGCTATGGCGGAGAATCGACCGCCTGCTGCCCTGGAAGCCGACCTCGATTATCGCGATCGGGCGCAACACGGCATAGCGGGGTTACCGGAGCGCCGCCTCGATCTCGCTCTTCAGATCCGGCATCGGCTTAAGCGTCAGCGCCTTGCGCCACAGCCCACGGGCTTCTTCGCGTTTGCCCAGCGCCGCCAGCGCCTGGGCGTGGTGGTGCAGGACGAACGGGTCCTGCGTCCCGGTTTGCGAAAGCCGCTGATATACGGCGAGCGCGTCCTGATGCCGTCCCGCCTGCAGGTAGACGTATCCCAGCGTATCCGCCACCGATCCGTCCTTGGGAGCCAGGCCCACGGCGGCCCGGGCCAGCGTCTCGGCCTCGCCCAGGCTCCGCTTCTGTTGGGCCAGCAGATAGGCAAGGTCGTTCCGCGGGCGCGGGTCCTTGGCGTCCAGCGCCATCCACTCACGGTAGAGCGGCTCGGCTTCGGCCGGCCGTTTCATCAGCATCAGCGCCCGGGTTTCGAGTTCGATCAGGCTACCGGCGGTGGGCGCACTCTTTCGTGCCGCGCGGACCGTGGCCAGCGCCGTGGCGTGGTCGCCGCGGTTCATCTGGATCTCGGCAAGGCGCGCCTGCGCGCCGGTAAGCGAAGGATCGAGCGAGGCAGCCTTCTGAAACAGATCGAAGGCTCGATCGGTCAGGCCCTCCCGGAGGAGCGTCTCGGCCAACGCGAGGATCACAACCGGGCGAGACGGCGTGCGGGCCAGATCACCGTCCAGGAATTGCATCGCGGCCTTGTTCTTATTCTGCGCGGTGAGCGCTTCGGCCATGCCCGCGACGATGCGCACGCTGTTGTCGCCGCCCTGATACAACCGCTGGAAGGCGTTCTCCGCGGCCGCCGCGTTTCCCTCGAAGAGCTGCAGGTAGGCGAGTTCCACTTGGGGAAGGGTGCTCTGTGGGTTCAACGCGCGGAGGACGTCCAGATCGCCTCGCGCGTCCTGGAAACGGCCCAGCCCGCGCAATGCCGCCACGCGATACAGGAGGGCGATCTGGCTGCCGGGCTCGAGTGCGAGCGCGTCGTTGGAGAGCCGTAACGCCTGATGGAAACTGCGAGCCGCGATGGCCAGCGAAGCCAGTGCATAGCGCGGCTCCGCATAGGACCGGTTGAGCGCGAGCGAGGACTCAAACGCCGCGGTGGCCTCGGCGAGGCGCGCCTGCCGCAAGTACGCGCGACCCAGGTGGAACGGCGCGCGCGCCTCCGCCGGCCGCTCCGCCGCGAGCGCTTTCAGGTCCGTGACCGCGGTATCTACGGCGGCGGGGTCCGGTGCATCCAGGCGCAGGATCGCCCGCGCCAGCCGAAGTTCGTAGTCCTTCGAATCCTCCCGGAGTGCGCCATCCAGGACGGCCTCCGCCTGCGGACGATCGCCCGCCGCAAGCAGCAGCGCGGCTTGCCGGCGGCGGCACGCCGGGCGGTTGGCGGGTTCCTCAGCCGCACACGCCTGGTACTGGCGGAAAGCGTCTTTCGCGTTGCCCAGGTCCTCATAAAAGACACCCAGCCGCAGCCGTGTGTTCGGCCACTGCCCGCGCGGGTTCTCGATGCCGGCAATGACGCCGCCGAACTCAGCCGTCCGCTTCGCCGCGTAGTAATGCTGAGCCAGTTGCAGCCGCACGTCCAGATCCTTCGGGAACTGCGTGGACTTGGCGACCAGGAGCGCTTCGGCATCGGCGGCCCGCGATGAG
>DALYJJ010000209.1:0-8521 GCA_031969915.1 Bryobacteraceae bacterium
CGTGAGCTTGCGCGCGGCAAAGGTAGCGTGCACAATGCAGGCGCCCTGCCAGATCTTCATGTTCGTGCGCCCGGTCTTCGCCTTCACGTAGTTGCCCAGGTTGATGTCCGGCAGAAACAACACCGGCCGCTCCGCTGGAATCGAGTTCACCACATCCACCGCGTTGCGCGACGTGCAGATGATGTCCGACTCCGCCTTCACCGCCGCCGACGTATTGATGTACGCCACAATCACGTGGTCCGGGTTCCTGCGCCGGAACGCCTGCACCTGTTCGGCCGGGCAGCTATCCACCAGTGAGCAACCCGCATCCTTGTCCGGCACGATCACCACGCGCTCCGGGTTGAGCATCTTGGCCGTCTCCGCCATGAACCACACCCCGCAGAACGCGATCACATCGCCCTCGAAGTCCCGGGCCTTCCGGGCCAGCTCCAGGCTGTCGCCGATCGCGTCGGCCAGTTCCTGAATTTCCGATTCCTGGTAGTGATGAGCCAGAAGGACGGCGCGTTTCTCGCGTTTCAGTTCGAGGATCTCTTCGGCGAGGGAGAGCGTGATGGCGGGCATGACAACCTGGCTGACATCCACCATTGTATCGCGCGGCCGCCGTGCGCACGCCCGCGCGCTGGGTCATAATGAAGCCGTGGCTGCAGTCAAGGCCGCTGGGCTGTTTCTTCTGCTGGTTTCCTTCAGCGGCGCGGTGTACGCGCAACCCACGTTGACCTGCGTTTCCGGCGCCGTCCCTCCGCTCGTGCGCGCCGAAGGCGTAACCGAGCCCCTCGGCGACATCACGCTGCAGTGCGTTTCGAGCGCCGCCGGCACGCTGGTCACGAACCTTCAGATCTTCACCAACGTCCCCATCACCAACCGCCTCAACGGCCTGATGGCGACCGGACTTCGCGTCACCGTCGAGACCGGCGGCCAGCCTCCGGACGTCGCAGCCACCGAGGCGCTCGGCGCGGGACCCAATTCCCTCTCGTTCAGCGGGCTCACTCTTCGCGTGCCCGCCGGCGCGGTCACCCTCCGTGTGAGCGGCGTGTTGGGCGACATCACGCGGTTGCCCGCCGGCTCCAATACGGTGGTGGCGTTTCTCGCCGTTCAGTCACTCAGTCTCAATAACGCAAACATTACCGTCGGCAGGGTAGAGCCGGGGCTGCTGGCCACCGTGAACTCGCAAGTGGTGCGCGGCGGCGCGCCGCTTCCTTCGCCGCTCACCGTTCCCGCGTTGATCGGCGGCGCGCGCGTCGCCTCCACGATCCGGCTCACCGAGGGTTTCGCCGGCGCCTTCACCGCCGGGACGGCGCGCAACCGGATCCTGGTTCGCTTCGCCGGCTTCCCCCAGGGCGCACGGATCGCGGTCCCCAATGCACTGGCTGGTTCCTCCGCCACCACGCCCACCTCCGGTGGCGATCTCGGCCTTCCCGCCTCGGGCGGCGTCTACACGCCGGCCACGCCCGGCGGCTCGCTTCTGCTCGTTCGCGTAAACGGCGCCGGCCCGGAGGGCCTGGGCGGGACGCTGGCCCCCTTGCCGGCCGGCGGCGGCCCCCTCACGCTCACCTCCGCCTTCGAAGTCCCGCTCACTCACGGCGCCGGTGCGGTTGTGTATGAGGTCGTCGATGAACGCCAGGCCGCGCGCGAGAACGTTCACCTGCCCGTCTTCTTCGGCGCGGACGTGCCCTGCCCGGCCGCCCAGACCACGGTCGAGATCACCTTTGCTCCCTTGACCACGGTCTTCGAACGCAGCGAAACCGCACCCGTGCCGCGCTTTGTCGCCCGCGAAGTGGCGAGCGACTGCCGGGCCATCGGCGACTGCGACGCCGCCTACTTCCCGCGGCTCGAAGTGGACACCGAACTGCTCCGCTTGCGCGCCGCCTCGGGCGGTTCTTTTGCCCAGGGCGCGGTGCGCGTGCGCAACGCGGGCGGCGGGTCCATGTCCTGGATCGAAACCCTCACCTACGACGACCGTGCCGGTTGGATCGTACTCGCCGAAGGGCCCGGCGGCTACGTGGTCACCGCCGATCCGCGCTCGCTGGCGCAAGGCGTCTACCAGGCCACCCTTCGCATCGACGCCGGTCCGCTGGCGGGCGCGAAGACGGTCCGCATCGTTTTCGAAGTCACCGCCGCCGTTCCTCCGCAATCGCCGCCACCTCGTATCGATGCGGTTGTAAACGCCGCCGGCTTCCAGCCCGGCCCCTTGCAGCCGGGCTCGTGGGCCACCATCTTCGGAGAGCGCTTCAGCGGCGTGCTCACCGTGTCCTTCGACGAACTGCCCGCACCCGTGGCCTTCGCCAACGACAAGCAGATCAACGTCCGGGTGCCCGCGGGACTCGCCGGCCGCGCCAGCGCGCGCGTGATCGTGACCGCGAACAACCGCGCCGGCGAGCCCGTCGTGGTCGCCATCGCGGGCGTGGCGCCGGCCATCTTCGGCTTCCTCAACCAGGACTGGTCGCCGAACACCGCCGATCGGCCCGCACAGACCGGCAGCATCATCCAAATCTTCCTGAACGGCCTCGGCGGCGTAGCCCCGGCGAATGTCCATGTAAAGATCCACGACCGCGAAAATCTCACCCCCGTCTGGTCCGGTCCCGCACCCGAACTGGACGGCCTGCAACAGGTGAACGTCGCCGTTCCCGCGGATTTGCCCACCATGGGCACATACGTACTAGTCTGCGCCGAGAGCCGGGCGGGGCGCGTTTGTAGCCCCGGAGCGCAGCTCTTTATTGTTCGCCCGCCCGATTAACGCTTGAGCGCGGAGCGGGTGCGTGCTATCCCTAATGGAACCGATGCGCGCGCTGCTCTTACCCTTCCTCGCTCTTGCTCTGCCCGCTGCGCCCTATTCCTTGGAACAAATTCTGGGCTCCGCGTTTCCGTCCGAATTGACCGCCGCGCCGGTGGGCGCGCGTGTCGCCTGGGTTTCGAACGACCGCGGGGTGCGGAACATCTGGATCGCCGATGGGCCCGCCTGGCAAGGGCGCGCCGTCACGACCTATAAGGACGACGACGGGCAGGACCTCACCTCCCTTACCTGGACCCCCGACGGTAAGAACATCGTGTTCGTTCGCGGCGGCGGTGCCAACCGGGCGGGCGATATTCCAAACCCCACCCACCAGCCCGAGGGCGCCGAACAGGCCGTCTGGCTCGTCTCCGCCGAAGGCGGCGCGCTGTCAGTCACCGTGAGGTCGGGGCTGGCCTTGCCGAAGGCGGCGCGCCGCTCAAACTCGGCGACGGAAGCGCTCCCGAAGTCTCGCCGAAGGGTGATCGCGTCGCCTGGCTCAAGTCGGGCGCGGTGTGGTCCTCGCCGCTCGCGGGCGGGGGCGCACGGTTGTGGTTCAAGACCCGCGGCCGGATTTCCTCCCTCAAGTTCGCACCCGACGGCGAACGCGTCGCGTTCGTCAGTTCCCGCTCGGAACATTCCCTGATCGGAATGTTCGACGCCGGCAAAGTTCGTTTTCTCGATCCGAGCGTGGACGCCGACGGCGGCCCGCTCTGGTCGCCCGACGGCAAGCGGATCGCCTTCGTTCGCGTCCCCTCCCGGCGCGACCGCCTTGCGTTCGGCCCGGTTCGCGAAGCGGAACCGTGGTCCATTCGAGCCGTCGATCCAGCGAGCGGCGCCGCGCGCGAAGTCTGGCGCGCGCAGCCAGGGAAGGGAAGCGCCTTCTTCGGGCAGGGCGCGGTCTTTCTCTGGGGCGCCGGGGATCGCCTGGTCTTCTCCTGGGAGCGGGAAGGATGGGCGCACCTGTACTCCGTCGCCGCCGGCGGCGGAGATGCCACCCCGCTCACCAAGGGTGCCTTCGAAGTGGAGAGCGCGGTCCTGTCCCCGGACGGCGCGCACGTTTACTATCAGGCGAACGATGGCGATATCGACCGCCGCCATCTGTTCCGCGTCTCCGTCAGCGGAGGGAAGCCCGAACTGCTGACCCCGGGCAAGGGCATTGAGTGGAGCCCGCAGCCCGTCCCCGGCGGCTCCGCGACCGCGCTGCTCCGCGCCGACGCCTTCCGGCCGGCCCACCCCGCGGTGCTGCTGCCGGGCGGCGAGATCCGGTTGATTCAGCACACCGCCATCCCGCAGGATTTCCCCCTTAAGGACCTGGTGGAGCCGCAGGCGGTGCGGTACGCCGCCGCCGACGGCATGATGATCCACGCCCAACTCTTCGTGCCCAAGGGCGCCAAGCCGGGCGACGGACGGCCCGCGGCGATCTTCCTGCACGGCGGTTCAAGGCGCCAGATGCTGCTCGGCTGGCACTACTCGTCCTACTATCACAACGCTTACGCCCTGAACCAGTACCTGGCCTCCCGCGGATATGTCGTCCTGACCATCAACTACCGGAGCGGCATCGGCTACGGAATGGAGTTCCGGGAGGCGGTGAACTACGGCGCCACCGGAGCGAGCGAGTTTCAGGACGTGCTGGGCGCCGGGCTCTACCTGCGCACCCGTCCGGAAGTGGACCCCAAGAAGATCGCGCTGTGGGGCGGCTCCTATGGCGGATATCTCACCGCCATGGGGCTCTCCCGCGCCTCGGATTTGTTCGCCGCGGGCGTCGATATTCACGGCGTCCACGATTGGAACGAAGTGATTCGCAACTTCGTCCCCTCCTACGATCCGCTGAAGCGCGCCGCGGCGGCCAAACTCGCCTTCGATTCCTCGCCCATGGCCTCGCTCGGCGGGTGGCGTTCCCCCGTGCTGCTGATCCACGGCGACGATGACCGCAATGTTCCGTTTAGCGAGACCGTGACCCTGGTGGAAGAGTTGCGGCGCCGCGGCGTGCCTCATGAACTTCTGGTCTTTCCCGACGAAGTCCACAGTTTCCTGCGCCACGAGAACTGGCTGCGGGCGTTTCGGGCATCGGTGGCGTTTCTCGATCGCCACCTGGGGAGCAAGTAGATGGGTCGCATATTCGTTACCGGCGGTACGGGATTCATGGGGCGGCGGCTGATCCGCAGCCTCGTCGCCAGAGGCCACTCCGTACGGGCGCTCGTGCGCCCGGGCTCGGAAAGCAAACTGCCCCAGGGTTGCGAGCCGGTGCTGGGCAATGCCCTGGACGCCGCGACCTTTCGCGACCAGGTGACGCCCTCGACGGTCTTCATTCCCCTCGTCGGATCCGCGAGCCCCGCCCCCTGGAAGGAGAGCGACTTTCGGGAAATCGACCTGCCCTCCTTCCGCGCCTCCGTCGAAGCCGCCCAGGCCGGCGGCATCGAGCACTTCGTCTACGTCAGCGTCGCCATGCCCGCTCCCATCATGAAGGCCTACATCCAGGTGCGCCGCGAATGCGAAGAGTTGCTCAAGGAGACCGGAATCCCCTCGACCATCCTCCGGCCCTGGTATGTCCTCGGTCCCGGCCGCCGCTGGCCCGAACTCCTCAAACCCTTCTACGCCCTTCTGGAATCGATGCCCAGCACCCGGGAAACCGCCCTTCGCCTGGGCATGGTGGAGATCGAAGAGATGATCACCGCGCTCGTGATGGCCGCCGAGCACCCCGCCGTGGAGGGCTGGCGTGAGATCGACGCCCAGGCCATCCGCCGCCTCCGCCGCGCCCGTAAACTCAAGGCGCACGCCGCCGGTCACGCCTAGACCGTTCCGCCCGGTGCTAGCATGGCCGGGATGACCACTTACCTCATGCTCCTCGCCATCGGCTTGGTGGCCGGTGTCTTCGCCGGCATGTTCGGCATCGGTGGCGGGCTGGTGATTGTGCCCGCGCTGCTGTTCCTCATGAAGATGCCCGAGTTGCAGGCCATCGGGACGAGCCTCGCGGCCTTGATCCCGCCCGTCGGCTTGCTCGGCGCCATCGCCTACTACCGCGCTGGTCACATCAATGTGAAGTACGCCCTGATCATCGCCGCCGGTCTGTTCATCGGCGCCTATTTCGGGGCCAAGATCGTGCTCGGACTGCCGCCCACCGCCATTCGCCGCCTCTATGCGGCGTTCTTGCTGATCATCGCCGGGCGCATGCTGATCCTCGGAAAGTAGCGCGGGCGCCTTACTGCAGCAGTCGCATCGCGATCTGGTCGCCGTCGCTCTCGCCAAGGCCCCGCGTGTTGAAGACGGAAGCCGCGGCCGGCAGCCGGCCCGGATCTCCGCCTTCCTCGATCGTCATCTCGTGCTCCACCCAGTTGGAGAGCGGGATGTTCCGGAAATACAGCCGCTCCTGGAGCACCATCGATTTCTTCGCGTGCTCCGCCGACTTGTTTTCCTTCAGATAATGGCGCTCCTCCACCCGGAACTCGCCCAGAAACTTGTCGAACGTCTGCCGCCGCACGGACTCCTCAGCCGCACGGACCCGTTCCTCGACCACCTGCTGGTGGTATTTCACCAGCGCGTTCGCCTCCGCCAGCGCTTCGCGCTCCTTGGCGACCGCTACTTCCATGCGCGCCTGCATGACGTAGAACGACAGCAGCGCCGAGCCCGCCGCGATAAACACGGGCAAGAGAATCCATAGCAACGCGGAAAGGTTTCCGTTCTCCATCGTCGACCTGTCCATTTGATCGGCGGATTCCCCAACCGCCTTTAGACCGCCCGCAGCCACATCAGCCACAGGGTTCCTCCTACCACCGTGACCACTGTCAGCGGTACACCGATCCGCGCATACTCAAGAAACGAAATGACAACGCCGTCCTTCCGGGCCCGTTCCACCACGATCAGATTGGCCACCGATCCGAGGATCGTAAGGTTCCCGGCCAGCGTCGACGACATCGCCACCACCAGCCACGCGCCCTGCGGATCGGGCAGCGCCGGCGCCACCGGACGAAACAGCAGCACCGCCGGTACGTTGCTCACCAGGTTCGACAGCACCGCCGAAACCGCCGACAAGACCCCAAACCGGTGCAGTCCTGCCTCCGCCGCCCAGCCGAACACTTCCCCCGTCAGCGGCGACTTCTCCACCCCCCGCACCACCACGAAAAGCCCCGCGAAGAGCACCAGCAGGGGCCAGTCCATCTGCCGGTACACTTTCTCCGGTTTCACGCGCCGCGTCACCAGCAGGAGCGCTCCGCCGGCAAGCGCCGTTTCCGCGAGCGGCAGTCCCGCGAAGAAGCCCGCCAGCAGCGCGCCCGAAACCGCCAGCGATTTCGCCAGCAGCGCCCGGTGCACCCGAGGCCGGCGGGGCGCGGGCTCCACCCGGACTGCTTTGGCGAACTCTCCCCGGTACACCAGTTCGATCAGCACATAGACTGCCGCCATCGAGAACACGCCCACCGGCGCCATCGCCCCCGCGAACTCCCGGAATCCGATCCCGGAGAGTGAGCCGGCAATCATGTTCTGCGGGTTGCCCGTCACCGTGGCCACCGAGCCCGCGTTCGCTGCCATGGCCACCGCCAACAGGTACGGCGCCGCATTCCGGCGCAGCGCCCCGGTGACTTCGAGCACCAGCGGCGTCAGCGCCAGGCACACCGTGTCGTTGACGTACAGCGCCGAGAGCAGGCCGGAGACGGCCACCACCGCGGCCAGCAGCGTGCGCGGAGCGTGCGTGTGCCTGAGCCCCCAGGCCGCCACCAGCCGGAAGAAGCCCGCCAGCCGCAGGTTCGCCACCACGATCATCATGCCCGTCAGCAGGGCCAGCGTCCGGAAGTCGATCGCCGCGATCGCTTCGCCGAAGCCGATCACGCCCAACCCCACCATCAGCGCCGCGCCGAGCAGCGCCGCGCCCGTGCGGTCCAGGCGCAGTCCCGGTATGCCTCCCGCGGCCACTACCGCGTAGGTGAACACAAAGACGCAAAGAGCGATCATTCCGTTCCCCGGCGGGGCCGGCCCGCCAATCCAGCGACTTTGATATTGTAAGCGGAGGATTCGGCGGTTTGATACAATTTGAGGTCCAGTTGTCTTAATTGTACCAATCGTCCCGGGAGGGTTTAACTGAATGCTTTTCCTGCTGCAGGATGTTGACGCCGCACTCGGAGGTACCTACCTCCTGATCGTGCTCGGCATCAGCGTGCTGTCCCTTGTCATCGCCGCGATGTTCTCGAAGTATGTGATCTCGCAGGATACGGGCACGGCGCAGATGCAGAAGATTTCCAATGCCATCAAGGCTGGCGCCGAGGCGTTCTTGCGCCGCCAGAACCAGACCATCGTCGTTCTGTCCATCGTGCTGGCCGTGGTCATCTACCTTGGCTACTTCATCGGCAAGGGTGACAGCGGTCTTGCCGTGCGCATGACGATCTCATTCGTCCTCGGCGCGCTCTGCTCGCTGCTAGCGGGCTTCAGCGGCATGTGGGTCTCCATTCGGACCAACATCCGCGTGGCCTCCGCCGCGCGCACCAGCCTCAACAAGGCGCTGCAGATCGCCCTCCGCGGCGGGGCCGTCACCGGCCTCAGCGTGGTGGCGCTCTCCCTGCTCGGCGTGGGGGTCCTGTTCTTCTTCTTCGGCGGGCTCGACAACCCCCGCTCCGTCCCTGGCCAGATCGTTGCCTTCGGCTTCGGCGCCAGCTTCGTCGCGCTCTTCGCCCAACTCGGCGGCGGCATCTATACCAAGGCCGCCGACGTCGGCGCCGACCTCGTCGGCAAGGTCGAGGCCGGCATTCCGGAAGACGACCCACG
>DALYJJ010000210.1:0-8468 GCA_031969915.1 Bryobacteraceae bacterium
CGGATGGAGTACAAGGCCGATTCCGGCGAGTTCGCACGGATGAAGCAGAGGGCACAGGCGCTGCCGAAGCCAGCCGCGCCCGCCAAGCCGCAGCCCGGGGCCGGCGGGGCGCCGCCAAACGCGGCCGAAGTGTTGCCGAGCGGGCGGTTCAAGGACTATCGCGCCAATGAGTTCACGCTCCGCTTTCCGGATAACTGGGAGGCGTTCGGCGATCAGACCGCGTCGTCGGTGACCATCGCGCCGCGGGCCGGGCTGCGCCAGGGCCAGAACGGGGTTCAGATCGGATACGGGATCATCGTCAGCCAGCATGAACCGCCGCAGGGGCGGCGCGTGGATCTGAACCGCGATACGCAGGATCTGATCCGTCAGTTGCAACAAACCAACGCCGACATGACACCGGCGCGCGAGGGCTCGCGCCGGGCGTCGGTGGATGGGAACCAGGCGTTGATCACCACTCTGTATTCGCGGTCTCCGTTTGAGGGACAGCGTGAGGTGGACATGTTGGTGACGGTGGCTCGTCCGGACCGGTTGTTCTACCTGGTGTTCATTGGTCCGGAGGGGGACTTCGGGAAGTTGCAGGGGGCGTATGAGGAGGTTTTGAGGAGTGTGCGGTTCTCGCGGTAATCAGATTTAACATAATATCCGTTAGCGGAAGTACCCCTCAGGCACGAACCCCAGAGCCGCCCTAAGTCTGCCCCCTTCTCCCCCCTCGCCGGTGCCAGCCGGCGAGTTCGAATCCGAGGACCCCCTTAGACCAGCTTCGCTTCCTACGGTTTCCCGTGGAGAGCTCTAGGGCTCGCGCGGGTATCAAGGAACCCGTCGCGGGGCGTTTGCCTGGCGCCAAGTCTTCCCGACCAAAGCCGGGCAAAACCTCGCGACCCAGCCGGAGGATTAGCGGCCGGGCTCTTTCATTGTAGGGCTTCCGGACCCCCTCCGCGACCGCAACGCGAGGGTTTTTTCATGGCCAAACCGTACCGGCCGAGTTACTCGGCCTTTGCCCTGTCCATCGGGGAAAGCGTCTTAGAACGCCTCCTCACCCACCTATTCGACGCCCGCCGCTGCTTCGTGTGCTGTCAGACGGGCTGGTGCGAACACCGCGAGCCGGAGATCGAGCTGGCGCTCGCCGAACGCGCGGCAGCGCGCCTGGGCGCGCCCGCCGCGCGGGAAACCACGCCCTGGCCGCAGATCGCGCTGCCCTTCGAGGCGGCCGAGGAAAGGGTGCGCCCATGCTGAAACGCAACCTGCTCACCGCAGCCGCCGGCGCCGCCTTCTGCGGCGTGCCGGCAGGACTGTTCGCCCTGAGCCTGGTCTCGCCCGGCGCGGGCCTGATTGGCCTCGCCCTGGCGCTGGCCGCCTTCGCCAGCGGGGCCGCGGCGACCGCGCTGGTGCGGGCGGCGGACGAAGAAGGGAGTGACCGGTGATGGCCTCCCCCTCCCGATCCGTTTCCCGCCCCGCCGCCGCCCCGGCGGACCGGCACCCCAGGAAGCAATTCACCTGCCCCCCGGCCGTCCCCTCGCGGCGGCCGGAACTGATGGCCGCGCTCGAAGTCGAAAGGTGGCGCAACGTGCCCGATGCCCTGTTTGAAATCATGCTCGCGCCGGAGCGTTCGGCGCGGGAACGGGTGTGGGCGGCCGTGCAGTACTACGCGCTCGCCCCAAATCACTGGGAAGTCGAAGAAATCAAAGGTCGTAAGGCCGCCGTTTGCAAGCTGCCGGACGGCCGGCGGCTGACTCAGTCCGTGCTCGCCGCGTGCACAAAATTGAGCCTCACCGCAGTCAATGCGGAGTTGACCAGGCTCGCGGAAATGGGCGCTATCACGTTGATTTACGGATACATAGCGCTCAACCCCAAGTGTGGTGATTTACCACAGGGCGAAGGAAAGGAGAATGAATTTTCACCCCGTGGTGAAAATTGGTCGCCTTTCGCGCTCTGGATGCGTCCGAAAACGCTCGAAAAACTGACCGCCGAACAGCAGCGAAAAGCGCTTGCACTCTTGGCCACTCTCCACGACCGGTATGACGCTCGCCGCGCCCGCCTGGTCGAGGATCTGCGGAAGATCGTGCCACAGATCCTAGCCGCCGCGCAAGGGAAGAAAGTCCGGCTCCCGCACTGGCTCCGGACAGGCGAACAAAAGGAGGGCGAAAATATCGCGAAGAAAGTTCCGGTTAAGAAATCTACATTTTCACCACGGGGTGAAAATCAAATTTCGGCACGGGGTGAAAGTCCATCCTTATTGCCTGAAGACAGAAGAGAAGACAGCGGGCGAGCGGGCGGGCGTAACGCTCCACAGGAGAGGGGGCGCGACCGGCAGCAGCCGCCCGCCCGCCCGCCGCTCACGCCCGCCGAGACGGCGCTCGCCGAGGGGATCGCCGGGCTCGGCCTGGCGATTACCGAAGACAAACTCCCGGAGTTAGCCGCCGCGCTCGGCGATGTCCCGCTCCATCCGTTCGTCTGGCGGAAGATCGGGGAGAAGCTCGGGGAACGCCACCGCTTTCGCTCCGATTTCGGCTGCGTGCTCGCCGCCCTCCGGGACGCCGCCTCCGCGGAGTCCTCGCGCGCTCCGGGCGGGACGGCTTCCCCGCCCCGCCCGCAACCCGAATCCGAATCCCTTATCGAGCGCCTGGCCGAGGACATCCGGAACCACCAGGCGCAGCCGGACAACCAGGATCTGGCCGAATGGCTGGCCGCCGCCCAGGACCTCCAGCCGGATCTCTACGCCCAGGCGCTGGCTCGGGCCGCGACGAAACCGGCCGAATTAGCCGCCCCGGGAGGCCGCCAATGAAGCGGAACACCCCAGGACGGGGTCTCGGTACCCCCCCAGCCGCCAGGGCGCTTCCCGCGCCCGCCATCCCCGAGCCCGGCGATGTCCTCCTGCTCTGGTACGCGGACGAATACACCGCCGAGGGCAACCACCGATACGCCCTGTGCCGGGTGCTGTACAGCTACCCGGCCGAGGCGCTCGCCGAGCTGGCGGGCTCCGACGCCCCCGCTCCGGAGACACTGCTCGCCGCCGTGCTGGGGCGGATCGCCGAGCGCGGAGCCACGCACGCGGCCGTGCTCAGCAATCCCGCGAGCACCCCCAATGAGCACGGGCTCATGCTCCGGACACCGGAGGGCGTGTGGACCGACTCCCTCGGACGTCGCCTGGACGTAGCACTAGTGACCCGCGCCCGCGTCCGCACCGGGCGGCGGCGCGCCGCACAGGAGGCCTCCCATGCGTCTTGACCGCGCCGATCTCCAGACCCAACTCGATTGGTGCGACCGCGAGCTGGCCCGGATGGCCGCGCAAACCGGCGCCCGAGCCCTGCTCACCGCCCTGGGCGAACAGGACCTGCTCCGGGAACGTGAACTGATCCAGGCGGAGCTGCGCAAACACCAGCCCGGCCCGCTGAAGGGGGGCCCGCGATGAGCGTCCGCAGCAGCTTCGAGGCGCACACGCGCTTCTCTTCACGGCACACGAAGATCGAGTACCAGGTGCTCTCGGTCGCGCCGGGCCCGGCGCTCAACCGCCGCACGCACCTCTTCCTGGTCGAAGTGGTCGAGCGGCTCGGCCCGTCAAACGGCGAACAGTGCTACGGAATGGAAAGCACCCTGACCGAGTTCCTGCCCGTCAACGCGGAGTTTTTCCGACATTGGTCGTTCGTGGCGGAAACAAGACGCAAGACGAGGCGTTTCGGAAGGAAGGCGTCCTGATGCCCATCCGGCCGGAGCTGCGCCATCTCTACACGGGCCCGGAATGGACCGCCGTCCGGGCCCGCATCCTCGAACGGGCCGAGCACGCTTGCGAACGGTGCGGCAAGCCGAACCTGGCCCGGGTGCTCGCCGCGGTCAACGATCCGGCCGGCCGCTGGACCCCCGGTCCAAACGCCGAATGGAGAGACCGGGAAGGGCGTCCTTGCCCCCGCCCGTACCGCACCAAGACGCTCAAATGGGTGCGCGTCGTGCTGACCTGCGCGCACCTGAACCACAACCCAACCGACAACCGGGCAGAGAACCTCCAAGCCCTCTGCCAGCGCTGCCACCTGGAGCACGATCAGGAGTTCCACCAGGCGAACGCCCGGCGCACACGGGCCCGCAAGCGCGGTCAACTGTGGCTTAGCCAGGAAATCGAGAATATCTCCCCGCCCTGGTAGAGCCGCTCCCTGGGGTCCGGACTCACGCCGCCAACGGGAGATCCGGCCCCAGATCCCGGCCCGAGTCCGAGAGAGCGCCACGCAGGCGCTCGATGGCCTGCTTCTGCAGGCGGTGCACCGCGCGCGGGGTGACGTCAAACCGCGCCGCGATCTCCGACCAGCTCAAGCCCTCGAAGAAGTACAGCCGGAGCATACTGTGTTCTCGATCTGGCAACCGCAAGAGAGCAGCCTTGAGCCGGGACAGGGCGAAGTGATCCTGCATCTCGGGAGCCACCGCCGGATGTTCGGCCACGGCCACGTCCTCAAGCGAGTACTCGCGCCTCCGCACCGCCGGAGAGCGCATCCTCCGGTAGGCCCAGTGTTGCTCCCGCAGATGGTCGAGAATGTGCCCACGCACGATCCTGCGCGCGTAAGCCTGGAACGGCACTCCACGCCGCGCATCCCAGCGCTCGGCGGCCACCATCAGTCCCATCGACCCCTGCTGAATCAAGTCGTCGAGATCGAGCACCATGTTGGCGCGCCAGATGCGCCGGGCCTCCTGTTCGGCGAGCGCCAGGTGTTCGATGACTAGGGTGTTGCGGCGCAACCCGCATCCTCCGAGTTCCCGGCGGGATCCGCGACGTGGAGAGACAGCGCTTGACGGCAGAACGCCTGTTGGACCGCGAACCTCGGATCGGCACTGGCCATCTGGCGAGAGACCACGAGATCCGCCAACAGTTCCACCCAGCCGATCAGATTCCTGTTGAGCCACTCCGAATGCCGCGTCACGAAGTGGTGCTGGGCCTCAGTCATCAGCACCCGCCACTGGCGGGTATCCCGGCCGGGGTCCATCAGCGGATCCACGCGGCCGTCAATGACCAGGCCGCACAACAGACACGAGGCAGTCACGCCGCCCGCCTCAAGCCGTCGTCGTCCCCGGACTCGCCGTCCTGGCCGTAGGACACAAACTCAATGACAAATTGCGGCAGCTGGGCTTCGTACCGGGATAGCCGCGCCCAAGCGGCCGGAGATGCCCGGAGCGCGGTCAGAATGCCCTCCACGCCGAGCTGCGCCACGGAATCGTAAACGTCTGCGCCGAGCATCGCGCTCAGACCATGGGCAAACTCGTCGCCAGATACCATGCGGTCCAGAGCGTCCGCGACACGCGCGGCGATCTGCTCGACCACGACGGGATTGAACATCGGCACCTCCGAAGAAAGCGGCGGCGCGGACGGAGCCGCGCCGCCGTGAGGGACCACCGGCGCGCCCGCCGGGAGGTTAGGAGAAACGCCCTGCTGCGCAAGGCGCGACGCAACGAACAACTCCAACAAGCGTGAAATCGAGGGAAGCGCGTTCATCACGGATTCGAAGGAAAAACCGGAAGGTTCACCGCCGCCGCGCCGGAAACCCAGCTTGCCCAGTAGCCCCATCCACCGCTCCATGCGCTCCAAGACCTGATCCTCATTCGACAACGCCGGCGCCTGCCGGGCGTCGAGCAGCTTCAACAGCAGCGCCTGGTTCGCCTGGCTCTGATCCATCATGACCTTCAACAACAGGCCCATGCTCTCTCCGCCTCCGAGCAGATCCTTGACGCGGGCCGCCAGCTCCAGCGGATCGACCGGCTTGGCGTTCGCGGTCACGATCTCGAGGGACTTGCGGTGCGCGTCCTGGAGCATGTCCATCGCTTTCGCCTGGACGGCGGACTCCGGCGCGGCCGTGCGCTGGCGGACGGCGTCGCGGGCCAACTCACTCAACGCTTGCACGGCGGGGGAATCGTCAGTCACGCTCTCGCCCTCCTTCGGCAGCATGCCGCGCTGCCGGAGCATCTCGACGTAGCCCCGGTTGTCCCGGTGGCCCTGCACCAGCTCGCGCACATCAAGCACCGGCGGAAACTCCGGATCGCTCAACTTCACCGTGGTCCAGCACACCTCGTTCTGGCCGCGCGGCCGTTCCTCGTCGTTCAACCGGATCTTGTACTCTCCGCTGCCCCAGTGCTTCAACAGCCAATCGAGCGTCACCGCCGAGCCCAGCTTGTCGATGTACAAATAGGCTTCCGGGTCGACCAGCTTCCGGTCGATCACCGGCCAGGTGCGGTAGAGATAGAGCACACAGCCGCCCGTCCAGCGCGATGCCAAAGTCGCGAAGAACTCTTCCGGCTTGATCCGCCCCAAGGGGCCATCACCGGCCGTCGTGGCCTCCAAGGTGTCCGACTTCCTACGCGGCATTTCAATTGCTTAATCGGGCAAAATGGGGCGGATTTCCCCAATGGGGCGGAATTCCCCCAATCACTAGAGTAGAGTAGTCTAAAAAACCGCTTCCGGTTCCCGCCGCCACCGTCCGATACCTCAGGCGTGAACACGGCGCCAACCGCCATCCGACACCCTCAGTTCTCCGGCCTGGTGCACTTCCAGCGCGAGTTCCGGCCGCCCGGCGACGAGGCTTCGACCGCACACACCGTGGCGCTCATGGCCCAGTACGTGCGCGAAGACTCGCGCTCCCCCCTCGTCCGCCGGGCGGCCCTCGCAGCCACGCACGGCAGACCGACGCCCCGCGAGCAACTGGACGGCGTGTTCCGGTGGGTCAAGGCGCGAGTTCGATTCCAACTGGACGAAATCACGGCCGCCGGAGTAGCCGACGATCCAGCCTCGGCCGAGCTGCTCATCCGCCCGGTCGATCTGCTGACCATGCCCGTTCCGGCGGGAGACTGCGACGACTTCGCGATGCTCTCCGCCGCCCTGCTTCGCTCTCTGGGCTTCGAGACGCGATTCCGGACGGTCGCCGCCTCCGCCTCCGCGCCGGACAGCTACTCGCACGTCTACACGCTCGCGCGGGCGAACGGCGAATGGGTGGCGCTCGACTGTTCGCACGGCCCGCACCTCGGCTGGGAAGTACCGCCTGCCGGAAAGACCAAGACCTGGAGCGTGGACACCATGCACGAAAGCGGAGGCCTCGGGGCCATCGACTGGGGGAGCATTCTCAAATCCGGCATCGACGCCGGCGCGACGATCGCCAAGAGCCGGTGGGGCCAGCCGCCCGCGGGCACCTACCAGCAAGACGGAGACCGGATACTGTACCGCGCTCCGGAGGGCTCCAACCAGCTCGCATTCCCCGGCATCGGCGTGAACGTCGGACCCGGTGGAGGCGGATCGGCGCTCCTCCTGCTCGGTGGCGCGGCGCTGCTCGTCCTGCTGATCGTGCTCAAGGGGCAACGCTGATGCCCGCCCAAAAGCGCGCGAAGAAGCGCGCGAAGAAAGCCCCGGCAGCCGCCGCTCCGCGCGGCACGTGGATCCGCGCCAAGGCGGTGCGCGTGCGCCGCGAAGGAAAGCGCCTGGTTCTCGACGTCAAGCGATGAACACCGCCACCCGCCAGCTCGGATCCGCCGCCGAGGCCGCCACCTCGGCCGCCGCGATCGCCGCGCCCGCCGCCTTGAAGGCGGCCGGGGCGACCGCCTGGGTACCGATCGTCGGACCGGCCATCGCCGCCGTGAGCCTCGGTATCGGCTTGTGGATGAACCGCAAGGGACCGACGCAGAAGGTGGCCTCGACGAACATCGTGAACGAGGCCGAACCGCACCTGGCGGCCAACGTCCAGGCCTATCTGGCCAGCGCCCGCACGCGCACCAACCAGGCGGCCTCGCTCGCCAACTTCGACCGCATCTGGGCGCACATCACCAGCCCCCAAGGCTGTGGCACACCCGATTTGGGCAATCCCGGCAAGGCGTGCATCCGCGACCGCGACCGCGGAGGCCGCTGGGACTGGTTCGCGCTCTACCGGGATCCGATCGCCCAGGATCCGGAGGTGCAGGACGATCCGGGCCCGCTCTCGGCCGAGGCGCTCGGCCAGCCGGAGGGCCTGCACCGGTCGCTGCTGCCGCTGAGTCTGATTCTGCTCGCGCTCGCCGTCTGAGAACCCTATGCTGCGCACCGCAAGACGTACCACCAACCTCGGCATCATCACCGACGTGGCCACGGCGGAAGCCGCCTCCGGTCTCGACTGCCGCCTGGAAACGCTCTGGCCATTCGGCACGCAATCCCTGATGTGTGCGATCCCCGGCGAGACCGGCTACATCTTCTCCGGGCAATACCTGGACGATCCGATCATGCGCCAGGCGCTGCAGGAAGACATTGCCCGCGTGCGGGCAAGCAAGGCGGCCGGCACCAGCGACGGAGGCCTGTACCTCTACACCCAGACCACCAACCAGGTGGCCGATCCGACGCCCGCGATGCAATACAACCTGACCTCACAGCCCACCTACACGCCGCCCGCCCCGCCGCCCTCGGCCCCGCCGCCCGGCACAAACACCTACACCGCGCCGCCGCCCCCTCAGCCAGTCAACCTTGCGCCCGCGTCGACGAC
>DALYJJ010000211.1:0-8380 GCA_031969915.1 Bryobacteraceae bacterium
GGCCTCGGGACGTACGGCGTGGGATGGAGACGCGGGGCAGGGGAGCCATGCTGAGGGGTGCCGCGGACGCTGTGGGCCGAACGCCGGCTGGCGCCTATGAGGCCGTGGGTGAATCTGGCCGGGACGCGTATGGTGGAACCACGGAGGGGAGTCTTCGCCGCCTGGTGGGGAGCCCGAGAAGGATAGTCGTCGGTCTTTTTCTGGCGACCCTCGGCTGGACGTGCACAAAGATCAGACACCGCCGCCGCGCCAGATTCAAGAACTTCGCGATCTGACGCGCTACCGGGTGAAACTCAAGGGTGAGTACAACCGCATCCACAACCGCATTGCGCGTCTGCTGGAAGACGCGCATCTGAAGCTGGGCTCAGCGGCCACCGACACTTGTGGCGTTACGGGTCGCAAGATCATGCGTGCCTCACTTGCGGGCGAGCAGAGGCCGGAGTGGCTGGCGGACAAGGCGATGAGCACGCTGCGTGCGAAGAAAGATCAGTTACGCCTGGTCCTGCAAGGGGATTTCGATGAGCATCGTCGCTTCCTGCTGAAGGAACTGCTGGACGCCCTCGAGCTCGTAAGCCACTTTTTCCGAGGATGCCATTTATGGCCACAGATGAATTGGGTTGTCAAGTATGACGGATGATGAAGAAGGAGTTATGGCCGCGGATGAACTGGGACTAACACGGATGACTTGGTGGGGGCGCACGAGGCGTTTCCATTCTACTCTTTTCTCTTGGAGGTGATGTAAGTTGATGAGGAGGCAGACGGACTTGCCGGAGGCTCGGAAGAAGACGAATCGTTCGTAGATTCTTCGAGGAATCCGGCGCTCAGGCTGTGGGAGACCTCGAATACTGCGGATAGGATTTGCTGTGTCCGTGGTGCGTCGGTGCGCGGAATGGTATCCGTTCTTCCGGGGGCGGGTTTGGTGGACGCATGTAAGCGCTTGCGAGAAGAAGGCTCATTTCGCGCTGAATTTTGCTTGACTTACTATGCCAATCAGCGACAGAATCGAACCGAACAAGATAATAACACCTGAAACGGTGAAAAATCGAAAGTCGTTCGAGGGCTGCTTTCTTGGCAAGAGGTGTGAAGGGCGACGAGTAACAGGTGCTCATATGCGGATAAATCGACTCTTATTGGCGAGTTATTTGTTGTCAGGCGGGACGGCGAGCTGGCTACAGGGGCAGGGGCTGGCGCGGGCGGGGGAGGCAAGCGGGGTCGTGGAGACCGAGGGCGGCACGCCCATTGTGCACGCGCTGGTGTTTCTGAAGCCGACCAGTGCCGCACCTGGGGAGTACCGGCAGTCGTATTTCGCGAGGAGCAGCGCAGAGGGTCGTTTCACGATTGCGTCGCCAGAGGTGGGCGAGTACCACATCTGTGTGGACCCGCAGGAAGAAGATCTGGTGAGCCCTTGTATCTGGCCGAGGACGCGGCAGGTGTTGCGACTGGCGGCGGGGCAGAGCGTGAAGAATCTACGGGTGGTGCTGGAGAAGGGTAAGGTCTTCCGGTTCCGGGTGGACGATCCGGAGAAGCTATTGCCGTCGGCGTTACGGCCGGAGGCGAAGGGGCAGGTACTGGTGGGGTTGGACGTGGGAAGCGGGTTCGTGATGCCCGCGCGGGAGTACTCGGTGGATTTGCGGGGCAGAGACTACCGGGTGACGGTGCTGGGGGGCGAGTTGGTGAGGCCGGTGATCCAGGGGTTCGGGCTGCGGGTGCTGAGCGAGAGAGCGGAGCCGCTGCGGGCGAGCGACTTGACGGAGGAGCGGGTGCAGAAGGGCCAGGCGGCGCGGCAACTGAGATTTGTCGTGATCGGCAACCAAGGGCAGAGCCGTTAGGGGAGGTATGGAGATGCGATCGAGGCTCGTGGCGGTGATGGCGCTGGCGGCGACGGCTGCGGCGCAGGCTCCCTTGCGGAGGGAATACATCTACCTGAATGGGAGAGTGGTGGCGATCCAGGAGCCTTTGGGCGTTACGGTGACGTGCACGCCTGGGAATGCGATTGGACCGAGCGAGAGCGCCACGTGCACGGCAGCGGTGAGTGGAACGACGAACACGGCGGTGACGTGGAGCATCGACCGGCCGGTGGGCTACGGGACGATGACGAGCCAGGGAGTGTATACGGCACCGACAAATGTGACCAGGCCGTCGGCGACCGTGAAGGCAGTCCTACAGGCTGATGCGACGATCAGCAGCACCGCTACGATCACAACGAAGGCCTTATTCACGCCGGCGAATCCCACGGTGGGATATGGGCCCCAAGCGGGCAGAACAGTCGAGGTGACGAAGAACAGCCCCTGGACCGCCGTTTCGAATGCCACTTGGATCACGATCACTGGCGGCGGCAGCGGAACAGCGCCCGGGGTTGTGACGTACGACGTGGCAGGGAACGCGGGGGCGGGGACCCGAACGGGAACGATGTCGATTGGTGGGGGCACATACACGGTGACGCAGAGTGGGTCAGGAACGACGGCTCTGGCGCCGACGTCGGCGGCTGTGGGGGCAGCGGGAGTAAGCAACCAGACGATCGCGGTGACGAGCGGCGGGTATTGGCAGGCGGTAGTAGCGCCCAGCGGAGGCGGATGGGTCACGGCGAGCCCGGCGAGCGGCACAGGGAATGGGACGGTGACGTATTCGGTGGCAGCCAATGGGGGTAACGCGAGGACGGCGGCCATTACGATCGGCAACGCGAGCTTTGACATATCGCAGAGCGGTTGCAGCATCGCTGCCAGTACGGCGCCGGCGAGTTTCGGCGGGCCAGGCGGGACGGGGACCTTGACGGTCACTTCGGGATGCGCGACTTGGACGGCAACTACCGCGGACGGCTGGATCAGCTTGCAGAGTCCGGTGAGCGGCAGTGGAAACGGGACGGTGAGTTTCAGCGTGGCGCCCAATCCAGCCGGGGCGCGGGCGGGATCGATCAGCGTGGGTGGGGTGGCGGTGACGGTGAGCCAAGCGGCAGGAGTGGCGCCGACGGTGGCGGCGAGTTGCGGGGCGACGGCGATGGGGCCGGGCGAAGCGCGGGTATGTTCAGCGACGGTGACGCCGAGCGCGCCGATAACGTGGTCGCTGGTCAACCCGGCGGGTTTTGGAACCGTTAATGCTTCGACGGGAGAATACACGGCGCCGGCGAGCGTTGGCTCGGTGACGGCGGTTACAGTGCGGGCAACATCGCAGACAACCCCCGCGGGGACGGGCGATGCGGCGATCACGGTGAAGCCGCTCCTGATTCCGGCGAGCGAGAGCCTGAACAGCGCGCTGCAGGATCGGACGATCGAGGTTACGCGGAATGGGAGTTGGACGGCGGCAGCGAACAACGGCTGGATCTCGGTGGTATCGGGTCCGAGCGGCAGCGGGCCGGGAACGGTGACGTACCGGGTGCAGGCGAATCCGGATGTGGGTTCGAGAAACGGCAGCCTGACGGTGGCGGGGGCCGCCTTCGCCGTGACGCAAAGCGGCGGGGGGACAGCGACTTTGAGCCCAGCGGGGAACTCGGTGCCGGCGGGGGGAGGAAGTTACAGCGTCTCGGTGACCTCGGGCGGCGCCTGGGTGGTGACGGGAGTGCCGGCCTGGATCACCGGCGTGACCCCGATGAGCGGCTTTGGCAATGGAACGGTGAACTACACGGTGACGGGAAACGGAACGGCGGCGCCGCGCTCGGCGACGCTGCAGATCGGAAACCGTGATTTTGCGGTGACACAAGCGGCCTGCGCGACCAGTATGACGCCGCTCGCGGCAGACTTTGGAGCGAGCGGCGGGGCGGGAAGTGTGACGGTCGTATCGGGGTGCACGGCGTGGACGGCGACGGCGCCGTCATGGATCGCGATTACGAACGGGTCCGGTGGAGCCACGGCAGGACAAACCGTGAATTACACGGTGAGTGGAAACGCGGGCGCGGTGCGGGCTGGCGCCATCGTTGTAAACGAGGCGAGCCATACCGTGAACCAGGCGGGGTGCACTCCCACGTTAGCCCCTGTCGCGGCCACCCATCTGGGATCCGGGGGCATAGGGTCCTTTGCGATTAGCGGCGGTTGCGCGATTTCGGCGCCGACGGTGAGCGAGGCCTGGATTACCATAACTGGCTCGACACAGACGGCGGTGAGTTACTCAGTGGCGTCTAACCCAGGAGCTACGGACCGGTACGGATCGATTTGGGTGAACGGTGCGGAGTTCCGGATCACGCAATTGGTGACGGAGACGATTGAGATTGTCCCGGCGCAGGTGACGCTGTACCCGGAAGGGCGGCAGACGTTCGAGTTGCGAAAGACGCGGCTGGGGGTAGTGACGAATGTGACGGGCGAGGGGTCGTGGAGCCTTTCTCCGGCAGTGGGCACGATGCCTTCGGCGGGTTACTACTGGGCTCCCTCCGCGGGAGGCTTCACAGAGGGACAGCAAGTGGTGATCACGGCATCCTACGGGGGCCAGCAGGTAGCGGGGCAAGTGACGCTCCGGTATCCGCCGGGGACATCTGGAGCACAGGTGTACCCGGTGGGCCAGACGGGGATGACGGGTTTCTTCATGCTCCGCATGCCAAAACCGCCGGGCGCGTATCCGGACCGCCGGCAATGGCTGGCTTTTCACGCGGCGACTCCGGACGGAGTGACGGACTGTTACTTCGACATCAGCCTGTCGGGCTCGCCCTCGGCGACGCTAGCGGGGGCTTCGTTGTGGGTGTTTCCACAAATCACGAGAAGCACGGTACCGCCGGTGTACGGCAACGCGAACGCGCGGTGCGCCGTGGACACGGTGACCTCGTTCTTCTACGGCCCGCCGAACGGCAACTACTGGGACATTGAGCTTCCGGTGAAGTTCCTGCCGGCATTTGCGGGGACCAAGACGGTATGGCACCGGAGTTGGACGGAGATGGGACCGATACCGGACTGGGTAACGAAGGGTACGTGGACTGTAGGGCAGTGAGGAGAGGCACGATGAACTACCTGATACGGGCATGGGCAGCGGCGGGACTGATGGGAGCGATGGTGGCGCAAGGGCAGCCGCCGACGGACTCGATTGAAGTGCTACAGCCGCGGGAGAGGATCGAGATCGTGGTGGTGGTTTTGACGCCGGACGGGTTTCAGCCGAGCCGGGTGGTGCGGAAGGCGGGGCCGTTTCTGCTTGCCCTGGAGAACCGGTCGGGGTTGCGGGAGAACCTGGATTTGCGGCTGGAGACGGATGGGGCGAGCAAGCAGGAGTTGAGGCGGCTGCCGATCGATCTGCGGCGGCCGGAGCGGGGCGATGTGTTGCGGCTGCCGGCGGGCAAGTACACGCTGCGCGCGCTAGGCAAGGGGCGATATGTGTTGAATCTGGAGGTGCGGCCGTGAAGCGTTGGGCTTGGATGATGGCAGGCTTGGCGGCGTTGAGTGGCGGTCAGGCGGCGCTCGGGCAGACGGACGCGCCGATTTCGGCACTGCAGGCGTTTACTCCGCCAGCGGTGGCACCCGGAAGGCCGGCGGGGTCGTTCCCGTTGAGCGACTTGGATTCGATCAATCCGTCGAACCGCGCCCTGAGCTTCACGCTACCGCTGGTGACGGTGAAGGGACGGGGAACGGTGCGGGTGCCGGTGTCTCTCCGTTTGGGGGTGCAATGGACGCCGCGCGCGTGGGCGGTTTGCGTGGAGACGCAGCAGCCCTGGGGCTGCGTGCGATGGGAGATGCGCTACGCCATCACAGAGAGCTGGTGGAACGAAGGAACGCCGCTGGCGAGCCGCTACCTGCCGGCGCTCGTGAAGCTGCGGCAGAGCGGAGACAACCGGTACGAAGTGATCACGGGGAACGGATACCGGCTGGGGAGTTCAAACGGGGTCACGAACTCCACCATCACGGCGACGTTGGGGGACGGCACGGAGATTGAGCTCCGGGATGCGGAGACGAGCGGGAAGGAGATGTGGCCTCCGTTGGGGAGTCCCGGATTCGCGCGGGGAACCGTATTTCCTGCGGTAGATGGCAGCGGAGCGACCTTCGTTTCCAATACGGCGGTGGTGGACCGGGTGGTGGAGCCGGCGGGGGGAGCGGTGGACGCCAACGGGACGCTGTATTTGAAGGACGGCACGCGGATGGAGGTGACCGGGGGGCGGCCGCGGGTGGTGGTTGACCGGAACGGAAACCGTACGAGCATGACTTACGACGAAAGCGGGCGGCTGCTGCAGGCGCATGCGCTGGAACCGCCGGCAGGGCAGACGAACGCGCAGCCGGACGTGAGCATTACGTACGGACCGGCGAGCGCAGGGAATTGCGGAGTGGACACGATTCAGTACGTTGGCGCGCAGGGGAACGGACGGACGATCACGGTCACGCGGAAGAATCTGTCGGAGGCGGGGATGTTGCGGAGCGGATTCTCGGTCCAGGCGCCGGTGCAACTGTTCCCGATCCTTCCGGGTCTCCCGGGGAACGATCAGTGGTCGCTCTCGAGTGGGCTATTCGATCCCTGTCTGCCGGCGGAGGTGAAGCTGCCGAACAACCGGAGCTACAAGTTCCAATACGACTCGCACGGGCAGATTGCGCGGGTCGAACTGCCGACCGGCGGAGCTTACGAGTACGACTACGACGTGCAGGTTTCGATGTTTTCAAGTGGGCCGCCCAGTACGTTTGTCGTGCGGCAATTGGTGCGGGAGAAGCGGGCGTATGCGCGGGGGACGGATACGCAGCCCGAGTTGCTCACGGAGTTCGCCTTCGATACCCCGACTTCGAGCTCAGTAGTGAAGACGTGGGGGTACGGCGAGGGCGGCATGTGGAAGGTATTGCGGTGGACGAAGCACCAGTACTTGCAGAGGACTTTTTCGGGCGGGCTGCCTTCGATTTTGCCTTCGTGGCAGGACCATCGGGAGAACCGGACGGAGGAGTTGGACGAGTTCGGCGGCCTGGTGCGGGCGACGCAGCAGAACTGGCAGCAGCGGCCGGTGGATGCGTTGCGGGACAACGAGACGTTCGCGGGGGAGGATCCGCAGGCGAGCGGGGTGAGGTTGCACGAGCCGCGCGTGGGTTCGAAGATCACGACGTGGAGCGGGACGGGGGAGACGGCAACGGAGACCTTCTTTTACGACAGGTACAACAACGTCACGATAGAGATGAGCGCGGACTATGGAGGGGGGAACCCGCGGTCGGTCCATACGACATACGTAGACAGTCCGATGTACACGAACACGCCGGCACATGTGCGGAACCTGCCGTTGGCGACATGGGTGACGGGGGTGAATGGCGAGGAGTCGCGCACGAGTTTTGCGTATGACGGGGAAGGGCCGCGTATCGGGAACCCGTTGGCGGGGTATCAGGCGCCGACGTGGATGCGGGGGAACGTGACGAGCGAGACGAAGCACGTGGGGGGCGGGCTGGTTACGTACTTCTGGTATGACGAAACGGGAAACGTGGTGGAAGTGAAGGACCCGCGAGGGTTTTCGACGGTAGCGGAATACGGACAGTGCGACCGGCGGTATTTGTCGTCGGTGACCAATGCGATGGCGCAGCAAACGACGATGACGTTCGACTGCGGGACGGGGCAGCCGTTGACGGTGACGGATGCGAACGGGGCCTTGACGAGCTACGGCTATGCGGATACGCTGGACCGGCTGACGAACGTGACGAAGGCACTGGGGGCCTTGACGAGCTACGCGTACGACGACACGCCGAATGCGGGGGTGGTGACGGCGGTACGGGCGCAGAATTCGTGCGGGACAGGGCTGGGGGTGACGGAGTTGACGCGGTTTGACGGCATGGGGCGCGCGGTGAAGACGGTGACGCAGGCGCCGGAAGGGAACATCGAGGTAGAGCGGGTGTATGACGGGCTGGGGCGGGTGAGGCGGGTGTCGAATCCGTTTGTGGGGTTTGCGTCGCAGTGGACGGAGACGGTGTTCGACACGCTGGGGCGGGTGGTGAAGACGGTGCAGCCGGGCGGGGCGATCACAACGCAGGTGTATACGGGGAGCGAGACGACGGTGACGGATCCGGCGGGGATTGCGAAGAGGCTGAAGCACGATCCGCGGGGGTGGGTGACGAGGGTGACGGAGAATCCGCTGGGGATGTCGGCGGTGACGGACTACGGGTACAATGCGCGGGGGTTGCTGACTTCGGTGACGCAGGCGGGGCGGAACCGGAGTTTCGCGTACGATGCGGCGGGACGGTTGACGTCGGCGACGAATCCGGAGTCGGGAACGACTTGGTACGACGTGTACGATGGCAACGGCAACCTGCAGCAGAAGAGAGACGCGCGGAACGTGATGACGAGCATGCTGTACGACCCGGTGAACCGGATTACTTCGAAGAGTTACACGGGTGGTTCCGGGGATGCGGTGAGTTACTCGTATGATACGTGTTCGAAGGGGCGGTTGTGCAAGGTGACGAGCGGGACGACGATGCGGCAGTACGGTTACGATTTACTCGGGCGGGTTACTTCGAGT
>DALYJJ010000212.1:0-8368 GCA_031969915.1 Bryobacteraceae bacterium
ATCTGCCCATCAACGGCCGCAACTTTCTGGATTTCACGCTGCTCACTCCGGGCGTGGTGCGGGACGTGCGGGCGGGCGACATTTCCTTCGGCGGCCAGCGCGGCACGGCGAACAGCCTGCTGGTGGACGGCGGCGACACGAACAACAACTTCTTCGGCCAATCGATGGGGCGGATCGGCAGCGGGCGCAGCCCGTACAGCTTCAGCCAGGACGCGGTGCAGGAGTTCCAGGTGAAGACCAACGGGTACGATCCGGAGATCGGACGCGCGGGGGGCGGCGTGGTGAACGTCATCACCAAGTCGGGCACGAACGAACTGCATGGGGGAGCGTTTTGGTTTTTCCGCGAACGCTCGATGAACGCCAACACGTTCATCAACAACTCGCGGCGCATTGCGCGGACACCTTACCGGTTCAACCAGTTCGGCGGCAACGCCGGGGGACCCGTAAAGAAGGACAAGGTGTTCTTCTTCTACAACTACGACGGGCAGCGGAACTCGACGCCGAACGAGGTGTTCCTGCAGGTGAACGCGCCAGCCGGTCGGGAACAGCAGCACGTGCTCCATGCCGACGAGGCCAGCCAGCGCGGCTTCCGCGAGCTGCTGCCGTTCACCGGCGTCTATCAGCGGCGCTTCGACAACGACACGCACCTGGGCAAGGGCGATTGGAACATTTCCGACTCCCAACGTTTGAGCGTGCGGTACAACGCGAGCCGCTTCACGGGCGCCAACCTGGAGAACGGCGGGATCAACCGCTCACTTGAATCCACCGGCGACAGCCTGGTAACAAACGATCAGCTATCGGCGGCGTACACGAAGATTTTCGGTGCGGCGACGGTGTATGACGCCCGGGTGATCTATATGCGGGACAACCAGCCGGGGCTTTCGAATTCGGCCAATCCGCAGGCCACCATCCAGCAGGGTGGCCAGACAGTGATGGTCATCGGGCGGAATTTCTTCAGCCCGCGCTACACGAATATCAAGCGCTTCCAGAACATCCACACGCTGAGCCACGTCCGCGGGCGGCACACCTACAAAGTCGGCGCGGACCTGAACTTCGACCGCATCGACAACTTCTTCCCGGGCAATTTCAGCGGCGCGTTCCTGTTCCCGAGCTACGCGGCATTCGCCAACCGGCAGGCGACGCTCTTCACGCAGGGCTTCGCGGGCGCGAGCACGGACGGCCCGCTGACCCGGCCGAACATCAACGAATACGCGTTCTTCGTGCAGGACAACTGGCGGGTGAACGACAAGCTGACGCTCAACTACGGAGCGCGCTACGACCTGATGTGGTACGCGCAGCCTCTGGTGAGCAACCCCGATCCGGGGCTGAACCTGTTCAGTCTGAACACGGGGCGCATGAACCGGGACACCAACAACTGGGCGGGCCGCTTCGGCTTCGCCTACAAGCTGTCGAGCGACGGCCGGCTGGTACTGCGCGGCGGATACGGCATCTTTTACGCCCGCACGCCGTCGATCATGACGGGCACGGCGCATTCGCAGAACGGCATCCAGGTACAGACCTACACGCTCACGGGGGCAGCGATTCCGGCATATCCGAACATCCTCTCCGCGCCGCCGACCTTGCAGCGGCGTCCGGACATCTGGGCGTTTTCGCCGGACTACGTGCAACCGCAGACGCACCAGGCCAACTTCAACGTCGAGATGCGCGCGGCGAAGGACTACTCGGTGACGCTGGGCTACCTGGGTGTGCGGGGCATGAAGCTGTCGCGCACGCGCGACGTCAACCTCTTCCCGGCGGAGGAAGTGCAGGGCACGCTTTCGACGGGCGGTACGATCGGCTTCTTCCGGCACCCGGGTCCGCAGAACGCGCCGTTCCGGCCCCTTGCCGGCTTCGGACGCGTGAGCCTGTTCGACAGCGGCGCGTCGTCGATCTACCACGGCGGCTTCGTGCAGGTGACCAAGCGCTATTCGAAGAACCTGCAATTCCTGGCCAGTTATACGTTCTCGAAAGTGATCGACACGGCGCCCGACCAGACGTCGGTTACGATCGGCACCGGAGACGACGCGAAGCAGGCACAGAACACGCTGCTGCCGAACCTGGACCGCGGCCCCGGCGTGAGCGACGTGAATCACCGGTTCGTTCTTTCCGGCGTGTACGATTTCACCTTCGCCAACCGCGCTTCGAACGCGTTCGTCCGCTACACCCTGGGCAATTGGCAACTGGCCCTGATCACGCAGATCGAGAGCGGGCGCCGTTTCTCGCCCCTGGCGTCGAACGATCCGAACAACAACCAGATGCTCACCGACCGAACTCCGGGCGTGGGGCGCAACGTGCTGCTTGGGCCCGGCTTCGCGGCGGTGGATGTGCGGGTTTCGAAGGAGATCCCGCTGGGCACGGAACGCATTCGCATGCGGCTCATCGGGGAGGCGTTCAACCTCACCAATCGGGCGAACTTCACCGGGTGGAACCAGCAGCAGTGGCTCTACAACGGGACGACGCGCGTGTTTACACCGAATCCCAACTACCTGGCGCGCACGGGGACGGCGGATCCCCGGATTTTGCAGATCGCGGCGAAGATTACGTTCTAACGACGCTCGGACTCCCGGCGGGCGGCGCAGTATCCTGGGACGTGCTCGCGCCCGCCCGCCGCATCGCCTTCGACGTGCTGGTTCGCGTCCACGGAGGCGCCTGGGCGACGGAGTTGCTTGTCGCGGCGCTGGAGGGGCTGGATGCGCGTGACGCGGGGCTGGCCCAGGAACTCGTCATGGGGTGCCTGCGGCGGCAGGCGCAACTCGACTTCCTGATTGGGCATTTCGCGGGGCGGCGGGATTTGAAGCTCGATCCGGAAGTGAGCATCGCTCTGCGGCTGGGAATCTACCAGCTCTACTATCTGGAGCGCATTCCTCCGCACGCGGCAGTGGGCGAGAGCGTGGAACTGGTGAAGCGGGCGAACAAGGCGCCGGCGGCGGGGCTCGTGAACGCAGTGCTCCGCAAAGTCCGGCGCGGGCCGGTGCGATGGCCGGACCGCGCGACCGAACTCTCCGTGCCGCAGTGGGTCCTGGAGGGCTGGGAGCGCGCGTATGGGAGAGAGACGGCGGCGAAGATCGCGCTCGCGTTTCTAGAGACGCCGGAGACGTGGGTGCGGCTGGGACCGGGCGACCGGGCGCCGGAAGGCGTGCGTCTTGAGCCCGCGCCGGACGTGCCCGGAGCGTATCGCGTCGTGGAAGGGAAACCACACGGGCTGCGCATTCAGGATGTGAGTTCGCAGTCGATCGTGCCCCTGCTAGACCTGCAACCCGGGCACACGCTCCTGGATCTGTGCGCGGCGCCGGGAAACAAGACAGCGCAAGCGATGGAGTCGGGAGCGAAAGCGATCGCCTGCGATCTCTACTGGCGGCGGCTGCGCGATTTTCAGGCCGCGGGCGCCGCCCGGGTGGCATTGGACGCCCGGCGGCCCTTGCCCTTCCGGCGCCGATTCGACCGGGTCCTGGTGGACGCGCCCTGCTCAGGTACAGGCACGTTGGGCAGGAACCCAGAAATCAAGTGGCGGCTCAAGCCGGAGGATTTGGACGACCTCTCGAACCGGCAGACGGCGATTCTGACGCGCGCGCTCGAGGCGCTCGCGCCGGGAGGCAGGCTGGTCTACTCCACCTGTTCGCTCGAAGCGGAAGAGAACGGCGAGGTGGTGCGCGCGGTGCTCGGACACGCTCCCGAACGCGAATTTCAAAGGGTTCCGGGGCTCCAGGCCGGGGATGGTTTCTACGCCGCCGTGATACCATCGAGATAGCCCCAAACGGTTGAGCCTGCGAATGGTTGAGATCGTTCCCTCCATACTGTCGGCCGATTTCACGCGCCTCGCCGAAGAGATCGCGCGCGTGGAGCGAGGGGGTGCGTCCATGCTCCATCTGGACGTCATGGACGGGCATTTTGTGCCGAATCTGACCATCGGGCCGCCGGTGGTGAAGTCGATCCGCAAGGCCACCCGGATGACGTTGGATGTGCACCTGATGATCACCGATCCCGACACCTACGCGCCTGTCTTTATCGAAGCGGGCGCAGACCAGGTTTCGGTGCACCAGGAAACCTGCTCGCACCTGGACCGCACGCTGCGCATGATCCGGAGCGAAGGTGCGCGGCCGGGGGTGGTGCTGAACCCGGCGACGCCGGTGACGACGCTCGAAAACGTACTGGAGTTGGTGGACTACGTGCTTATCATGAGCGTGAACCCCGGCTTCGGCGGGCAGCGCTTCATTCCGCGCTCGCTCGACAAGGTCCGGGCGCTGGACCGGATCCGGAAAGAGCAGGGGTTGGGCTTCGCGATCGAAATCGACGGTGGCGTGACGGCGGAGAACGTCGCCGAAGTGGTCCGCGCGGGAGTGGACTGGGTAGTCACGGGTGCGAGCGTGTTCCTGAGCGGAGACGCCACGGCCGCGGTGAACGAAATGCGGGAAGCGGCGCGGAGCGCGTTCAGCGTGCGCGTCTGAGTGTGAAAAAAGAGAACAGGTTGTGAGGTTGTGATCACGATGCATCGAAATGCAAACTGGGGAGCGCGGCTGCTCGTGCTCGTGTTGCTGGTGGGACTGCTCGGCTCCTGCGGATTCCGCCGCAAGAAGTACGAGAACCCGATCACGAAGGACACCCAGCAGCCCGACAAGGTGCTTTTCGACAAAGCCGTGCGCGACATCGAGCGCGGACGCTTCGAAGTGGCTCGCCTGACGCTGCAAACGCTCATCAACACGTACGACACCAGCGAGTATATGGCGAAGGCGAAGCTCGCGATCGCCGATAGCTGGTATCGCGAAGGCGGCTCGCACGCGCTGGCGCAGGCTGAGGCGGAGTACAAGGACTTCATCCTCTTCTACCCGACGATGGAGGAATCCGCGGAGGCGCAGGCGCGCATCTGTATGATCCACTACAAGGGCATGGAGAAGCCGGACCGCGACGACCAGCACGCGGTGCGCGCCGACGAGGAATGCCGGCAGTTGCTGGCGCAGTTCCCGAACTCGAAGTTCGTGCCGCAGGTGCAGCAGATCGTGCGCAACATCCAGGAAGTTCTGGCCGAGCGCGAGTTCCGCGTGGGCACGTACTATCACACCAAGGGCAGTCTTTTCGCGGCCGCGAACCGGCTCCAGACGTTGACGGACCACTATCCGCTGTTCAGCAAGTCCGACGACGCGCTGTGGAAGCTGGGCGACGCCTACGGGCGCATGGGACCGCGGTTCCGGCAGAGGAGCGGCGAGGCGCTGACGAAGCTGGTGCGCGATTATCCCTTGAGCGGACTGGTGGACGAGGCGAAGAAAAAGCTCACGGCGTTGGAGATGCCCGTTCCGGAACCCGACCCGGTGGCGATCGCGCGGATGAAGTACGAGCAGGAACACTTCGAGAAACCGGGCTTCTTTAACCCGTTGTGGAGTGTGCTGCGCAAGGGTCCGGACACGTACATGGCGGCGCGCTCGGGCACGCCTGCGCAAACGACGCTGCGGCCCTCCATTCCGGCGTCGGTGCCGATTCCGGGGGCGGGCGCGGGATCGGGCTTCACGGGTGACGTGACGGTGTCGACAGTAGGCGACGGCTCGAACCTGGACACCAAGCCGGACGCTCGCCTTTCGCAACAGGGCGGGCAGCCGCCGGCGGAAGCCAAGCCTGCCGCCGCGCAGCCCGAACCGCCGCCGGCCGCGCCGGCCAAGGAAAACAAGAAGAACAACAACCGGAAGAAGGACAGCAAGAAGGAGGCCAGCAAATCAGCGGTCCCCAGCAGATCAGCGGGCCAATGAAGCGCATTCTTCTCGCTGACGACAGCCCCCACGCCCAACGGATGGGCGAGCGCATCCTCCGCGAAGAGGGCTTCGAAGTAGTCACGGTAACGGACGGCGAAACCGCCCTGGTGCGATTGGCGGACGCCGATCCCGACCTGGTGATCGCCGACGTTTTCCTGCCCCGGAAGAGCGGCTACGAGATCTGCGAGTTCGTGAAGAAGACGCCGCGCCACCAGCATGCACGCGTGGTTCTGACCGCCGGACTGCTGGAGCCGCTCGATGAGGACGAGGCGAATCGCGTGGGCAGCGACGCGATTCTGAAGAAACCGTTTGAGGCCTCAATGGTGGTGGACACGATCCGCCCGCTGATCGAGGCCGCGAGTTTCGCTCGGGGCCTGTTTCCCGAGGACGCGGCGCAGCCGGCGCCGCTGGCCGTTCCAGACCCCGTTCCGCCCGCGCCGCCCCCCATGCCGCCCACGCCGGAGATCGATCCGGAGCGGGTCCGGGCCGCGATCACGATCGCGCTCGACCGCGCGCTACCCCGTATGATTGAAGAGATCACCGAACGGGTTCTGGTCGCCCTAGGACACTAAGAAAGCACAACTCATGCCCGACAATTCTTTCGATATTGTTTCGAAGGTCGAAATGCCCGAGGTCGTCAACGCGATCCAGCAGGCGCTCAAGGAGATTACCCAGCGCTACGACCTGAAGGATTCGAAGTCCCACATCGAACTGAACGAGAAGGACAACAAGATCACGCTCACCAGCGCCGACGATTTCAAACTCAAGGCCGTGACCGACATTCTGGAATCGAAGCTGGTGAAGCGGAAAGTACCGTTGAAGGCGCTGAGCTTCGGACCGATTCAGCCGGCGGCCAGTTCCACCGTGCGCCAGGAGGTGACCCTCCAGCAAGGCATCTCCACGGAGAAGGCGCGGGAGATCGTGAAGACCATCAAGGACTCGAAGAAGAAAGTGCAGGCCTCCATTCAGGGGGACTTCGTTCGCGTGAACGGCAAGGACCGCGACACGCTGCAGGAAATCATTACGCTGCTGCGCGGGCAGGACTTCGGCATCGACATGCAGTTCACTAACTACCGGTCGAATTAAGAGCCGTGGCGCGGCGCATCGAATCCCTGTTTGTCAACGGCCCGGTGGGCCGGCTGGAGGCGCTTCTCGAAGAACCCGAGGATCGCGACCCTCTGTTCGCCGCGCTGGTCTGTCACCCGCACCCGCGCCACGGCGGCACGATGCACAACAAAGTGGTCTACCGGATCGCGCGGGGCCTGCGCCGCAGCGGCGCGGTGGTGCTGCGTTTCAACTATCGCGGCGTGAACTTGAGCGAAGGGGTCTACGATCACGGCGAGGGCGAGGTGGAGGATGCGCGAGCCTGCCTGTCGGTGCTGCTGGCGCGATATCCGCTTTTGCCCTACACCTTGGCCGGCTTTTCCTTCGGCTCGCGGATCGCGTTGAAGCTGGGATGTGAACTGCCGCACGCCTCGCGGGTCATCGCCGTCGGTTTTCCGACGGTGTGCAAGGACCGCGCCTACCTGGAGCGCTGCACGCAGGTTCCGCGGATCTTCGTCCAGAGCACGCACGACGAGCACGGGCCGCTCGCAGACCTGGCGACGGTGGTCGACGCGCTCGCCGAACCGAAGCAACTGATCCCCGTACCCGCGCGCGATCATTTCTTCACCGGGGCACTCGACGAGTTCGAAGCCGCCGTTACGAATCTAGGCTAGCCGCGTCTAACCGCCCTGTGCGAACCCTGACGACCTTCGCCTGTCTCGCCGCCGCCGCGTTGGGCGCGGAGTGGCCTTCGTTCCGCGGGCCCGCGGCTTCGGGCGCAGGCAGCCAGCCCCCGGGCGGCACGCGTGTGCTCTGGAAGACTCCGATTCCCGGGCTGGGCCATTCGAGCCCGATCGTGTTCGGCGGCCGCATCTACCTGACCACCGCCATCGGGCCGAAGCCCGCTGCTCCACTCCGGCTCGGCGCGAGCGGCATCGACTCGGTGAACGATCAAGCGCCCCACCGGTATGTCGTGATGGCGCTCGACGCCAGGTCCGGCAAGGTGATCTGGGAACGAACCGCGACCGAAGCCACCCCCAAGATCAAGCGGCACGTGAAGGCAAGCCACGCGAACTCCACCCCGGCGACCGACGGCAAGTACGTGGTGGCGCTCTTCGGCTCGCAGGGAATCTATGCCTACGACCTGAAGGGCAATCTGAAATGGCAGCGCGACCTGGGCCGCATGAACGCCGGCGCCTACAACGCGCCCGACTACGAATGGGGCACGGCCAGTTCGCCCATCATCTACAAAGACAAAGTGATTGTGCAGTGCGACCAGCAGGAGAATTCCTACGTCGAGGCGCTGGATTTGAAAACCGGCAAGACGCGGTGGAAGACGATGCGGGTGGAGCTGCCGTCGTGGGCCACGCCGGCCATTTATCCCGGTGATGGCAACGGCGGCTCACGCGTCGAGCTGGTGACGAATGCGCCGAACTTCATCCGCGGCTACGACCCGGAGACCGGCAAGGAACTCTGGCGGCTAGGGCGCAGCTCGAACATTACGGCGCCGACGCCGATTTTCGACAGGGATTTGATTGTGGTAATGAGCGGGCGGCGTCCGAACGCGCCGATTTTCGTGGTGAAGG
>DALYJJ010000213.1:0-8301 GCA_031969915.1 Bryobacteraceae bacterium
TCCTGCCCCGGGGCATGCAGTGGCGCGATCAACGGCCGCGCGACGCTGCTGGCATCGGCGCCGATACTGCGTTCCACCAACCGCTGTAGAGAACTCTTCATGCCCCCACCATGTCCAGATAGCATCTGCGGCGAGCCGAACTCATGGACAGGATCTCGCGCTCGCTCCAGCCGTACGCCGAGGCGAGCGCGTGCACCTCCAGGAGCAGCCGTTTCGCACAGGCCGCGATCTCCGTCGCGAAGTAGGAAGAGATGTCGAACGCGGTCTGCCACGGCGCGGCGCATTCCGGGCACGTGAGGGAGATCATGACCTCGCTCGCTTCGATGGCCGCTTCCAGGTCTGTCAGCGCAGCCTCTACGCCGTCCTCGACGGACAACCGCTCCAATAACGCTGTCACTGCGGCGTCCGCATCGCGCAACCCGGCCACGGCGGCCAGGTCGTTTGCGCGCGGATATCGAAAGAGAGGGCCGCCGCCGGACGGCGGCTCGGCGAACTCGATGGCCGCGGCGTCCAGGGTGAACTCCACCTTCCCTCCGCAGTGCGGGCACTCCGCGTAGCAGGGAAGCGAAGCCCCGAAGGTCGCCTCGCGCAAAGCGAGCAGCGTGCGGTCCCGCTGCCCGATGCTGATGTCCGCGGCGCCGATCCCGGCCGACCGGAGCAGAGACAGGGCGGCGCGAGCGGGCGGCTCACCGGCAACGGCTTCCCACGCGCGGATGATTTCCTCCGGCGCAAGACCCTGCATGGTCTACACTGCCGGAACGGTGAACGTCGGCTCCGCCGGCTCGGCGACATCGACGTCGCGTTCCCAGCCCTCGTTTTCGAGCTTGATGTGCTGCAGCGCGATCGCGTTGCCGTTGGCGTCGAGGTCCGGAATCGCCTGGTACTCCGAGACCCAGCACCGGTACACCTTGTAGGCGAGCACCTTCTGACCGGCTTCGTTGTACACCTCAATGGTGAGGTCTTTGCGGAAGTCTTTCAGCGAAACCTCTGCGCCCAACCCCGCGCCGAAGTTCCACACCTTGTTCGCCCACTTCTCGAACTCAGTATCGTGCGTGACGCCGCGTTCGAGCGTGATCGCGTCGAACTCGGTACGTCCCGGGGACTTCCGGCTGGTGCTCGGATCGCCGCCCTCGCGGTGCTTCACCACCTCCGTGGTCTTCTTCAAACCACCGACCTTGCTCACGCCGGCCACATAGCGGCCATCCCATTTCACCCGGAACTTGAAGTTCTTATAGGGATCGAATCGCTGCGCGTTTGCGGTGAACTGTGCCATGAGCTCTCCTCGTCAGACCTCAATCTGTCCAGCCATCTGCTGAATGCGAATGATGACGAACTCCGCGGGCTTCAAAGGCGCGAAGCCCACCACGATGTTCACGACGCCGAGGTTGATGTCGTTCTGGGTGGTGGTTTCGCGGTCGCACTTGACGAAGTACGCCTCTCGGGGCGTCTTGCCCTGGAACGCGCCCTGGCGGAACAGCGTGTGCAGGAACGCACCGATGTTCAAACGGATCTGCGCCCACAGCGGTTCGTCGTTCGGTTCGAACACCACCCATTGCGTACCTCGATAGAGGCTCTCCTCGAGAAACAGCGCAAAGCGGCGCACCGGAATGTACTTGTAGTCGTCGGAGAACTGGTCCGCGCCGCGCATGGTGCGCGCGCCCCAACTCACGCGCCCGTAGACCGGGAACTGTCGCAGACAGTTGATGCCGCGCTGATTCAGGGGCCCGTTCTCGCGGTCCGTCAGGTTGTACGCCAGTTCCTGGACGTTGGAGAGCGTCGCCTCGGTCCCGGCCGGCGCCTTCCACACTCCGCGGGTCCCGTCGGTGCGCGCATACACGCCGGCCATCGTCCCGGACGGGGGAACCGAGCGCAGCCGAGAGCCGTTCGCCGGGTCCGGAATGCGTACCGGCGGATAGTAAACCGCGGTGTAGTTGTCCGGCGTCAGCTTGGCGATGAAAGTCTGAATGGCCGTGGGATCGGTGACGCTCAGCGGGGGGTCGATGACGTAGAAGGCGCGCTTGGTGCGGCAGTACGCGGTGGCTTTTGAGACCACGTCGAGCGCAGCGGTCTCACCGAGCTCCGCGGTGAGCGGGATGCACAGGATGTTGAAAATATCCGTGTCTTCCAGCGCGAAGATCCCTTTCTTCGAGGCCTGGTTGCCGGTGATCGGCCCGGCGCTGGTGGGCGGAGTTCCATTGTTGCCGGGCACGCCGTCGGACTGCGCGCCGCGCGAGACGGAAGAGCCGCCGGCATAGCGCTGCACGTTGATGAAGCTGCCCGCGCCGGCCAATCCAAGGGTGGCCGCCAGGTCATTGGGCAGGACGCTGGCCACGGTCAGCGTGGCGTTGCTCTGCTCGATGGGCAGGACGATTCGCAGGCGCCCGCCCTCCAGCGTGACCTCCGCGCCCGCCACCAGCGGCTGTGTCGCGGCGAGCGCGCGAATGCGCGTTTCGAGGATCTGCGCCAGTTCCGTGAGGCTGGTGGGGACGGAGCCGAGGGACACGACGATCGCCGCGCCGATCGCGGCCCCGTCGGCGATGGTCAGACGGATTTCGTGGGCGGGGTTGAGGGTCGCCAGGTCCAGGGCCGACAGATCGTTTCCGATGGTCCCGGAGGCAACCGGGCGCAACGCCGCCGCAGCGGCCGATTCGCGACCCCCGTTCGCCGCGCCGAGCCGCAGCAGTGCGGCCGCGTCGCGCGAGGATGCGCTGGCGATCTGCACGGCGGATTGCTCGCCGCCCGCGCCGGAGCGGATCAACAGGTGCGCGCCGGCGGCGTTCGGATTTCCGGCGGCGTCGGCCCGCTGCACCGTGAGGTTGGCATAGTACGGCTGCGACGGGTTGCCGCTGCGCAAGCCGGCTTCGAGGCTCGCGCGCAGCGCGTCCAGGTCGGCGGGCGCGGCGCCGGCGAAGGCGGCCACTTCGTACGGCCCGTCGCCATTCACGGTCACGGATACGAACCGCGCGTCGGCGCCGAGGCCCGCGGGCAGCGGATCGAGATCGCCGCTGAGCGATGTTCCGCCGGCAAGCCCGTTCAGCACGGCCGGCGTCACGCCGGCGTGGCGCGTCGCGGTGATGAGCTTGGAGGCCGCCTTCACGACGCCTTCGACGTAGCTCGGCGAACTCGAGTCCATGCTCAGATTGCGGTGCACCTCGGTCCGCACCGGAACCAGGGTTCCGTTTTGCAATGCGAGTTCCGTGGCGGTGAGGTTGAACGTGCTTGTGGGCGACGCCGTGTCGTAGTCGACATCGATCCGAAGGTTGTTGCCCCAGACGCCCTCGCTCAGCGCGGCGACGGTGAGCACCTTCACTCCGGTTGCGTTACCGAGGGTGATCGACGCGCGCGCGGCGCCGCTCGCCACGCGAACGATCCACGCCTCGGCGCCGCCGTTCAAGAAGAACTGCTGCACCGCGTAGCCGGTCTCGCTATTCGACGCAATGCCGCCAAATTCTCTTTCAAAAGTCCCGAAATCGAAAACCTTGACCGCTTTGTCAACCGGCCCCCGCGGGGTGTAGCCGACGAAAGCCGCCACCGACGTGCTGACTCCCGTGATGGTACGGACGCCACTGGGAACCTCTTCGATGTAAACGCCAGGGTAGGTGGGTGAGGTGGGCATGCGAAACGCCAGTCCTTTCCGCTTGTGCGAGGTTGGGGTAACCCGCGTTTTTCGACTCCGACGATCTTATGCTTCCGTCTCTCCCGTGTCAATCGACAAAAGGAGAAATAACGATGAAAACCTCATTTGCGGGGCGATTACTTTCCGTATACATCACGGAGCGATGACACCCCTTGGCTGCTCGTGGCCCACGGTCCCGAAGCTGATAGTCTGTTGGGCGGCGAACTTCATGACGGAGCGGCTGACTCGGCGCACATTCCTCGGCGGTGCGGCGGCGGTAGCCCGCGGTGGCGCTCCACCGACACGGCCGAATGTGCTCTTCGTCTCCGTGGACGATCTGAACCCCGCTCTTCACTGTTTGGGCAACGCTCAGGTTCAGACCCCGCACATCGACGGGTTGGCTTCGCGCGGTGTGCGCTTCCGTTCGGCATACGCCAACTACGCATCCTGCCTGCCGTCGCGCATTTCATTCCTGAGCGGGTGGCACCCGGAGCGAACCGGCGTGATGACGTTCACGCCGCGGCCGCGAGACCGCCAGTTGAAGGATGTGGTCTATCTGCCGCAGCACTTCCGCAACAACGGCTACACCACGGCGCGCATCGACAAAGTGTTCCACATCGGCGCGGATGAGCCGTCGTGCTGGGATGTCTCCGAAGAGCCGCTGGGACGAGTGACGTACACGCCGCGAGAGATCGAACACCAGAACCTGGCTTCGCGAGTGCTGGAACAGGGCACGTTCCCCAAGTGTGGAGGGGAGAAGGGCAACTATGCCGTGCTAAACGCCGCGGACGGTGAGTTGATCGACGGCATCAACACGCGGCGCGCCGGGCAACTGCTCGAGCGCCTGGCGCGGGAAGCCCGGCCCTTCTTTCTCGCCGTGGGGCTGCGGAGGCCCCATTTGCCCCGAATTCTGCCGAAGAAGTACTTCGACTTGTACCGGCCGGAGTCGATCCAACTCCCGCCCCAGCCGCCGAACTTCGATCCGGCCACCTGGGTCTCGCGCGAGGATCACCGGCGCATCGTCGCCCACTACTACGCCGCGGTGACGTACATGGATGCACGCGCCGGAGAGCTGCTGCAAAGCCTCGACCATGTGGGGCTCCGCGAGAACACAATCGTCGTGCTATTCGGCGATCAAGGTTACGCGCTGGGCGAGCGCGACAACCACTACGGCAAAGGAACGCTGGGCGAGCGCTCGTTCGCCGTGCCGCTCATCGTCGCCGAGCCGGGGCGCAGGAGCGGCGCCGTGTCCAGCCGCGTTGTGGAGTTGCTGGACCTGTACCCGACGCTCGTCGACCTGTGTGGACTGCCGCAACCGGCCAGCGGCCTGCAGGGCCGGAGCCTGCGTCCGCTGCTCCGAAACCCGCGGACGCCGTGGGAGGCGCGCGCCCTGGGAGCATGGGGCACAAAGGACTACCAACGCCCCGGGCTCTCGCTCCGGACAGAGCGCTATCGCTACTCGGAGAAGGACGACGGCACGCCGTTTGAGATGTTCGACTACCGCAACGACCCCTACGAGTGGAGAAACCTGGTGGGCGAAAACCGGTGGGCGAAAGAGAGGACCCGTCTGGCGGCGTTGCTGAGGACGGCACGGGCGCGGGCCGTCGCCGGACTCTAAGCGGAGCGCACTTCGCTTCCGTACAGGTTTGCGTGCTGGGTGGCGAACATGCCGAACTTCTGCATGGCGATCTCGCGGGCGCGCGCGCGGTCGCGGCCGCGGATTCCCTGGACCAGTTGGACGTGGGCGTCGGCGGAGGCCATCATGTCGATGTGTGCGTTGTTGCGCAGGTTCCGGATGAACAGGAACGCGAGCAGCGGGAGCAGCACCTGGGACAGCACCTTGGGCAGATAGGAGTTCCCGGAGATCCTCCACAGGGTGTTGTGCCACTCGAAATCGTGCGCGAAGAAACGCTGGACGTTGCGCTCGCGCGCCGCATCCTTCATGTGCTCGGTGATGGCGAGGAGTTCGTCGAGGTCGGCTTCCGTGGCGTTTTCCACCGCGAGATCGACGGCCAGAACCTCCAGTTCGCCACGAATCCGGAGGATATCGGCGACTTCGGCGCTGGTCAGCGTCGTCACCACACAGCCCTGGTTCGAGCGGCGGACCACGAGTCCTTGATGCTCCAATGCCACCAGGGCTTCGCGCACCGTCGGCTGGCCCACGCCGAGCTGCTTGGCGACCCGCGACTCCACGATCCGGTCGCCGGGGTTGAGGTCCCCGGAGATGATGAGATTGCGTAGGGTTTCGGCGATTTGTTCGGAGATGGAGACCTTGCGGCCTAGCGATTCCGAGAGCCGGCCGAGCTTCTCGGCGACCGGCGAACGATCAAGCGGCATGTAAACCGAATATAACAGGCCTTTCAGGGCGCTGTGATGGCCCTTCGTACCAATAAGTAAACCGGTAGCCCTGCCAGTACGATAACCAGTCCCGGCCACGTCGCGGAGGCGCGGTAGACAAACAGCGCCACCAGGATCGCGGTGGCGCCCAGGATGTAGAGCGCCGGCACGACGGGATAACCCAGCGTGCGGTAGGGGCGCTCCGCCAGGGGACGAGTCTGTCGCAGCCGGAAGACCGCGGCGATGGTCATGACATAGAAGATGAGGGCGGCTGAGATGACGTAGTCCAACAGGTTGCCGTAGAGGTTGCCGTATTGGCCGGTGGCCGGATCGAAGGTCCGGGGAAGCACCAGCGCGGCGGCCCAGACACCCTGGATCGCGAGCGACCATCCGGGTACGTCGTGCTCATTCAGGGCTGCGGCCGGGCGGAAGAACAAGCCATTCCGGGCCATCGTGTAATACACACGCGGGCCGGCGAGCACAAGGCTATTGACGCAGCCGAAGGTGGAGATCATGACCGCCACCGCCATGATTGCCGCGCCGGCTCCGGGCCATACCGATTCGAGCACCGCCGTCGCCACCCGGTTCGACGGCGCGGATTGGATCGCTTCGAGCGGCAGAGTGACTAAGTACGCCAGGTTCGCGAGTAAGTAGAGGACAATCACCACCACGGTGCCCAGGATGAGCGCCTTGGGCAGGGTGCGACGCGGGTCTTTCACCTCACCGGCGGCGAAGGTGATGTTGTGCCACGAATCGGCCGAAAAAAGCGAGCCGGACTGGGCCACGCAAATGGCGGCGAAGAGGCCGAAAGCCGAGGCGGCGAGCAGGTGGGCGGCGACGGGAACGGCGTTGTCGCGAACTCCCCAGAAATCGCCGAAATTCGCGGCGACGGCGGCATCGTTGCGCCCGATGAGCAGGCCCAGGACGATCAGGCCGAAGAGCGCACCGATCTTGGCTACGGTGAAGACGTTCTGCACGATCTTGCCCGTTCGTACGCCGCGGCTGTTGGTCCAGGTAAGAACGATGATCACTCCGATAGCCAGCAACTGGGCGGTGGAGAGCGAGACAGCGTAGCCCTGGGAGATGTGGACGGGGGGAACCAGGTAAGTGCTCTCGGAAATGCCGGGCCACAGAACCCCGGTGAAGCGGGCGAAGGCGACGGAGACGGCCGCGATGGTGCCGGTCTGAATCACGGTGAAGAGCGTCCAACCGTACAGGAACCCCCAGAGCGGGGAGAACGCTTCCCGAAGGTAGACATACATGCCGCCGGCCTCGGGAATCATGGAGGCCAGTTCTCCGTAGGAGATGGCCGCGGCAACCGTCAAGACCCCCGTAAGGAGCCAGGCCACCATCAGCCAACCCGGACTGCCGATGGTTCGGGCCATGTCGGAGGAGACGATGAAGATGCCGGAGCCGATCATCACTCCAATCACAACCATGACGGAGTCGAAGAGGCCGAGTTCCCGGCGGAAATGGTGTTCGCTCATGAGTGGGGTTCGCCGATCAGTGTTTCTACTCGCGCCGGAAAGACCGGCGGACGGACGGAATCGTGATGCCAGCCGAACAGGAACTCCGTGGCCGGCCCGCAGACACGGCCCTGGCAAGGACCCATTCCGCAACGGTGCTGGAGTTTGGCTTCCCGCCAGTTGGTTTCGTTCTTCAGTACCCCGTAGGATACGTCTTCGCAGCGGCAGACGAGCGTGCCGTCGTCGGGCAGGTTCCGCAGTTCGGGCCGCAGGGCAAAGGCCCGATTGAGGTGGAGGGCGAAGCGGGCGGCGGCGGCGCGCTCGGCGAACCGCGTGCGTGCCTTCTGGTAATCTCCCGCGGCGGCGTAACCGGCGATCTCGCCTTCGATCAGGGACAGGTCGACACCGCCGATGCCCGTGGGCTCGCCCGCGCAGAAGACGGTACTCGTGGAGGTGCGCTGGTAGTCGTCCACGTGGACCACGCCGTTGCGCAGCTCGCAACGGAACACGGCGGCCAGTTCCGTGTTGGGCGCCAGTCCATAGCCAATGGCTAGGTAGTCGCAGGGTATGCGGCGGCCCTTCACGACGACCGACTCCAACCGGTCCTTCCCTTCGGCGCGTTCCACCCACGCGCTGGTTTTGTACGGGATGCCCAGCAGTTGGAACTGGAGCGCGGCCGCCTGCGCCAGCTTCGGCGCAGTCAGCCGGGCGCCGAAGCGAAGGAGGCTGGAGAACGGCGCTTGCTCGACGATCAGCAGGACGCGGGCGCCGGCGCGCCGCAGGTAGGCGGCGACTGCAAGCAGCAACGGACCCGACCCGGCCACCACGACGCGTTTTCGCCGGACGTCGAGGCCGCCCTTGACCAGCGCCTGCAAGCCGCCG
>DALYJJ010000214.1:0-8037 GCA_031969915.1 Bryobacteraceae bacterium
CGGTGGGCGCGAAGGCGCGGTCGGCGGAGGCGATGAGAGCGGAGTCGCGGCTCTCGCTCGGCGACACGACGCTCGCCGCGCCGTTCTCCGGGGTCGTCGTGGCGCGCCTGATTGAACGCGGCGGGACGGTGGGCCCGAACACACCGGCCTTCACCATCGCCGACCTGAGCCGGGTCAAGGTGGGCTTCTACGTTCCGGACACGGCGCTCGTGAATCTGCGGACGGGCTCGCCGGTGCGCGTCACGGTAGAGGCGCTCGGCGGCAAGGCGTTTGACGGCGCCGTACAATCGCTGGCGCCGCGCGCCGAGGCGGCCACGCGCGGCTTTCGCGTCGAGGCGCTGGTTGCCAACCCGCTCGCCGAGTTGAGGGCCGGCATGGTGGCCGCGGTCGCGCCCGCTCGCCCGGCCGTTCAGCCCAAGGTGGCCGTGCCGATGAGCGCCCTGCTGCGCGAAGGCACGGCGGAGTTCGCGGTGCTGGTCTTCGAAAACGGCGCCGTCTGCCGGCGGCGGGTGACGCTCGGCAGGGCGCAGGGCAGCCTGGTGGCGGTGGAAAGCGGACTGCGCGTCGGCGAACGATTGGTGCGGGAAGGTCTGGCCACGCTCGCCGAAGGCGATGCGGTGCAGGTCATCGAGTAGCGGGAGCATCCTATGGCGACGAATAACCTTGATGCGAAGCGCAACACGGCGCGGTACTTCGTGGAGCACCGGCAGGTTTCCTGGGTGCTGCTCCTGGGCGTGCTGGCGTGGGGCGTCTACGGGTACCTGAACATGCCGCAGCGCAAGGACCCGGAGATCCCGGTGCGCGACACGCTCGCCGTCGTCGTTTGGCCGGGCATGCCCGCCGAGCGCGTCGAACAACTGGTGACGAAGAAGGTGGAGGAGCGGCTCGGCCAGAACCCGAACGTCACCGAGATCCGTTCGATCACACGCCAGGGCGCCGCCTACATCTTCGTGAAGTTCGACGAGAAGCTCGATGCAACGGGCCGCGAGTTGGACGACCTGCAGCAGAAGCTGGAGGCGCTGTCGCTGCCCGAGGGCGTGCCGCCGGTTCGCCTGGTGAAAGACTTCGGCGACACCGCCACGCTGCTGCTGACCGTAGCCAGCCCGCCGGTGGCGGGCGTCGATATGGACCTGCGGGCGCGTGAGATGAGCGCCGCGCTGCGGCCCGGGCGCGTGCTGGTGGCGTGGCCGCATGCACGCTCATATCGTGCCGAGGGCCTGCGGCCCGTGCTGAACCGCTTCGCCGAATGGATGGCCGCCGAGGGTCTGGTGCGCGCCGCGGCGCCGGCGGCGGGCGCTTCCTTCATTGGCTTCGACGCGGATCCGCTGGCCGGCGTGGATGCGATCGAACGCGCGGTGGCGCGGCTGGCGCGCGAGCGGCTGCAAGCGCCGGAGTTGCATCCCGACGTTTGGAAGCCGGTGGTGGCAGCGAGTCCGGCGGCTGTGCGCGCGGCGCTCTCGCGAGCCGAGGGCCTGCGCTACACGCACCGCGAGCTGGACGATTTCACCGAGCGGATTGAGAAAGCGCTGAAGGCGCTGCCGCAGGTGTCGCGCGTGAGCCGCAGCGGCGTGCTGCCGGAACAGGTGCAGCTTCACTACTCGCAGGAGCGCTGGGGTGCGTACGGAATCTCGGTTGAACGTTTGCGGCAGCTCATGGCGTCGCGGTCCGTCGTCGCGAATCCCGGCAGCGTGGACGCGCAGGGCCGAACCATGGCCGTGGCAACGGACGCCGATTTCCGCGGCGAGCGCGAGATCGGCGACGTGTTGCTTCCCTCGCCCGGCGGCGCCTCGGCGTACCTGCGCGACCTGGTGCAGGTGGAACGAGGCTACGAGACGCCGGCCCGGTTCCTGAACTTCTTCCGGTACCGCGACGAGCAGGGCCGCTGGCAGCGCGCCCGGGCGATCTCGATCGACGTCCAGATGCGCGCCGGCGGGAAGATCGCCGAGTTCGACAAGGCCGTGTCCGCGGAGTTGGAGCGCGTCCGGCGGCAGTTGCCCGCCGACCTGATCGTGGACCGCACGTCGGATCAACCGCGGCAGGTGGACGAATCGGTGAGCCTGTTCATGAGCAGCCTGTGGGAGGCGATCGCGCTGGTGGTGCTGGTGTCGTGGATCGGCTTCTGGGAGTGGCGCTCATCGCTGATCATGGCGTTGGCGATTCCGATTACGCTCGCGATGACCTTCGGTATGGTGAGCCTGCTGGGCATCGACTTGCAGCAGGTCTCAATCGCCTCGCTGATCATCGCGCTGGGGCTGCTGGTGGACGATCCGGTGGTGGCGGGCGACGCGATCAAGCGGGAACTGGCGGCTGGGCGTCCGCGCCTTCTTGCCGCCTGGCAGGGCCCCACCAAGCTGGCCCGCGCGATCCTGTTCGCGACGATCACGAACATCGTGGCCTACCTGCCGTTCCTGCTCCTGACGGGCGACAACCGGCGCTTCCTTTATTCGTTGCCTATCGTCATGACGTGCTCGCTGGTGGCGAGCCGCCTGGTGTCGATGACGTTCATTCCGCTGCTGGGCTACCTGCTGTTGAGGGAGAAGCGCGAGCCCTCGCTGGCCGAGCGGCGCACGCGGGGCTTCGGCGCCTTCTACGCGCGCTTCGGGCACTGGGCGATCGCCAACCGCTGGAAGGTGGCGGCTGGCTTCACGGTCTTCCTGGCCGTTGTGAGTTGGGCCGCGAGCGGGCTCAAGGAACAGTTCTTCCCGTTCGAGCGCCAGCATCTTTCGTACGCCGAAGTCTGGCTGCCGGAGAACGCTTCGATCAGCGCCACCGATGAGACCGTGCGCAAGGTGGAAAGCGTGCTGCTGCGGGTGGCGCGCGAGTACGGCGGGGAACGCGAAGTGTTGCGCTCGGCGACCACGTGGGTGGGCGGCGGCGGGCCCCGGTATTGGATCTCGAGCAATCCCGAGCCGGAGCAGGTGAACTACGCACACGTCCTTTTGCAAGTGCACGACTCCAAGGACACCGAGGCGTTGATTCCGCTTTGGCAGCGCGCCCTGAACGCGGAGATCGCGGGCGCGACCGTGGATGTGCGGCGTCTGGAGACGAGCGCGCCGGTGGGGATTCCCGTGCAGATCCGCCTGACCGGCAGCGATCTGGGCGAGCTTCGTGCGCAGGCGCGAAAGTTGCAGGATGTTCTCCGGTCCACTCCCGGAGCGGCGCGCGTGCGCGACGATTGGCGCGAAGACGTTCTGACCGCCGATGTGCGCATCGACGAAGCCCGCGCCGCGCTCTCCGGCGTCAGCCGGCGGGAGATCGCCGCCGCCGCGGTGGGCGGCCTGGACGGGCTGCCCGTGGGCAGCATGCGCGACGGCGATCGCGAGATTCCGATCGTCATGCGGCTGCGCATGGACGAGCGCGCGCGGCCAAGCGACCTGGGCAATCTCTACGTGTTCTCCGCGGAGGGTGCTTCGCGCGTGCCGCTCTCGCAACTGGCCACCATCGGCTACCGCATGGAGCCGGCCCGCATCGCCCGCTTCCAGCAGTTCCGCGCCATCACGGTGGGTGCGTTTCCGCGCGAGGGCGTGCTGCCGAGCGAAGTGCTGAACGCCGCTTTGCCGCGCATTCGGGAAATCGAGCGGGCGCTGCCGGTGGGCGTGCGGTTAGAGATCGCGGGCGAATACAAGGAGCAGAATCGCGGCTTCGGCGAGTTGGGCGTGGTGATGCTGGTTTCGATTCTGTGTATTTACTTCGCCCTGGTGGTCCAGTTCCGCAACGCGGTGAAGCCGTTCATTGTGTTTGCGGCCATCCCGTTCGGCGTGGTGGGCGGCCTGCTGGCGCTCGAACTGATGCGGGCGCCGTTCGGCTTCATGGCATTTCTCGGCCTGGCCAGCCTGGTGGGCGTGATCGTCAGCCACATCATCGTGCTCTTCGATTTCATTGAGGAACGCCATCAGGAGGGCGAGCCGCTGGAGCAAGCGCTGGTGGACGCAGGCATCCTGCGGTTGCGGCCGGTCTTGATCACCGTCGGCGCAACGGTGATTGCGTTGTTCCCGCTGGCCATCAAAGGCGGTCCGCTCTGGGAGCCGCTCTGCTACGTGCAGATCGGAGGGCTGCTGCTCTCCACGCTGGTGACGTTGGTGCTGGTTCCCGTGGTTTACGCGATCTTCGTCAAAGACCTGAAATGGGTGCGGTGGGACGAGCGTGGAGCGTCCAGCGGTGCTGAATTTTCTACAGCCCCGGACCGCGAAAAGGCATCTCTCGATACGAATGCGATTCTTAGCACTGGTGTGTCTGCTCGCACCGCTCTCGATGGCCCAGGATACGGCGGGTGTGGGGGCCCTCGCGGGTAAGGCCGCCGACGCCGCGGGCGCGGGCGCCGCGGGCGTGAAGGTGTGCATTCCCGGCTCCACGCGATGCGGTGTCACGGATGCGACGGGTGCGTTTCGCATCACCGAAATCCGGCCCGGCAGGTACCGGCTGCGCATCTCCGCGCCCAACCGCCCCGAATTCGAGAGTGAGGAGGTTGAGGTTCGCGCAGGACTGGAAGGCAAGGTGGAGGTGGTCCTGCCGAATCTCGACGCGGTAACGCAATCGGTGACGGTGACGGAGTCCGCATTCGTCGCGCCCGAGGAGATCAAGAACTCGGCGTTTCTGATCCAGCCGAACGAAGTCTTCAAGACGGCGGGCAGCCTGCAGGATGTCGCCCGCTACGTGCAGACGCTCCCCGGAGTGACGTTCGGTTCGGACGACTTCCGCAACGACATCATCGTTCGCGGCGGCAGTCCGCTCGAGAACCTGTTCATCATCGACAACATCGAGATACCGAACATTAACGCGTTCGCGAACTTCGCCTCCGCGGGCGGCACGGTGAGCCTGCTGGACGCAGCCCTGATTCAGGACGTCACGTTCCTGAGCGGCGGCCAGCCGGCGCCCTTTATCAACCGCGCCTCCAGCGTGCTGCAGATTGCGCAGCGGGAAGGCAGCCGCGAGAAACTGACCGGCCGCGCCACGGTGGGCTTCGCGGGCGCGGGCACCGTACTGGAGGGGCCCATCAAGAAGGACAAGGGCTCGTGGGTGGTGTCGGCGCGGCGGAGCTTTCTGGATTTCTTCACCGACGATGTCGGCTTCGGCGGTGTACCGGTGGTGTACACCTTCAACGGGAAAGCCGTGTATGACCTGACGCCGCGCGACCGCGTCTGGGCGGCGAGCATCTCCGGCGTCGACCGCATCCGCCTGGGAGCGCGGGGCAAGCCGGAGGACATCGACGACGAGGTCTACAACTTCGATATCCGCTACAACGGATGGCGCAGCGCCACGGGCTTCAACTGGCAGCGCCTCTTCGGGAACCGCGGCGTCGGCCTGCTCGGCCTCACGCATTCCGAGGCCAGCGTGGGCAGCCGGGTGCGGGACGTGGTGCGCAACGGAGTGCCGCCTCCGGGTGTCCCCATCGACGACGTGATCGCAGCAAGCCCCACCGTGTTCCGCGAAGACAACCGCGAGGGCGAAAGCACGGTGAAGTACGATCTGACAACCTACGCGCCGATGTTCGGCAAGCTGCAGGCGGGCGGCAGCTACAAGATCTTCCGGGTGAACTACGACAGCGACTCGCCCTTCGGCTTCGACAGTCCGTACTCGCGGGTTCCCGGGTTGAACGCTTTCGCGCTCCGGCGCAGTTTCCTGGCGTACCAGTCGGGCGCCTACATTCAATCGACGCAGAACCTGACGCCGCGGCTGAACCTCACGATCGGCGGACGGTTTGACAACTACCAGTTCATCGGGCGTTCCCGGTTCAGCCCGCGCGCGGGCCTCAGCTACCGCTTGACCGATCGCCTTTCCTGGCGCGCCAGCTACGGCCAGTACTTCCAGCAACCCTTCCTTCTGTTCGTCGCCGCGTTTCCCGAGAATCGCGCGCTGACGCCGTTTCGCGCCGATCACTACGTGACGGGTTTCTCCTACGTCGCCAGCAGCACGCTGCGGTTCACGGTGGAGGCGTACCGGAAGCAGTATCGCGACTACCCGGTTTCGCTTCAGTTTCCCGCGCTGTCGCTGGCGAGCATCGGCGACACCTTCGATGTCCGGTCGATTCTGTTTCCGCTCACCAGCGCCGGCCGTGGGCGGGCGCAAGGCATCGAATTCTTCGTCGAGAAGAAGTTCGGGCAGAAGTGGTTCGGCCAATCGAACTTCTCTCTGTCCCGTACGCGGCAGGCGGGCCTGGACGGCGTGCTGCGCCCGGGCGCGTTCGATTTCCAGCGCATCTTCAACGCCGTGGGCGGCTATCGTTTGACGCCGAAGTGGGAACTCTCCGGCCGCCTGGCCTACCTATCCGGCCGTCCGTTCACGCCGTTCGATGAGGTACTCTCGCGCGCCCAACGGCGCGGCATCTTCGACCTGGCGCGGGTGAACGCGGAGCGTCTGCCGGATTACTTTCGACTGGACATCCGCCTGGACCGTACGTTCACCGTGCGCGACAAACCGCTATTGGTATTCATCGGCGTGCAGAACGTGACGAACCGCAAGAACGCGGGCGGCGTCTCTTGGAACCGCCGGGCGAACGCGCTCGAAGTCAACGATCAGCTCGGCCTGTTCCCGCTGATCGGAATGGACTGGCGCTTCTAGCTCGCCGGCGCTAGGGAATCATCGCCAGCGCATTCACGGCGTCGATGAAGCCGAAGCCGTCGTAGACGCGCCAGCCCGTGATCGTTCCGTTCCCGAGGGCGCCGGAGACTGTCGTCGGTCCGGGCCCCGAAAGGGTGGCGGTGAAGGTCGCGCCGGCGATCGCGTCGGCGTCGTTCAGCGGATCGCGGTCCACACCGAAGCGGACGAACCTTCCCGAAGTGAGACCGCTGAACGTGATGGTGAGCGTGCCGGAAACGGAGTCCGGATTCGGTGACGCGATCGCGACGCCGGGGCTCGAATCGCCGATCGTCAGCGGATAGCCGCCCGCGGAAAAGAGTGCTCTCGAATCGAAAACCATCCCCGGCGGCAGTGTAATGGTGAGCGAGGTCAGGGTCTGACCGGGCGAGTTGAACGCGAGGTGGAAGAACCCGGAGTCATACGCTCCGCTCCCGTTCGCGGTGAGGGTGACGGTGGCGGGGCCGGAGGCGGCGGTTCCGCGCACGAAGAAGTAATCGGTTCGCGGGGCGGCCGAGCGCTGCAGGTAGGTGCCGATGCGCGCGGACGTGAGCGAACCCGGCCCGCCCGCCTTTTCGAGCAGCAGGGCCGCGATGGCGGCCGCGTGCGGGGCGGCGGCGCTGGTTCCGAAAAAGTTCGGCAGGCCGTCGGCCTCCACGTCGCTCAGCCGAAAGAACGTTGTGTTCCCACCGTTCGCGGCTGAGAAATCGGGCTTGCGGCGGACCTCCACCGCGGGAAGCCGGCTGCCGTTGGCGTCCAGGGCGATGTAGGCCGGGCCGGCCGATGAGAAGAACTCGAGCGCCGGCGTGAAAGGCGCCTGATACGGCGAGACATCGTAACGGTACGCACCCACGCCGAACGCCCCACGGGCCGTAGAGTGGCCGAAGGTGACGGCGGATTGGTTGCCGATGAATTCGCTGGCGGAGCTGAGAGATTGGACGAAGTATTTGATCCGAGTGGCCAGGCGCGCACCCGTGTTGCGCCGCGCGAACGCCATGCGCAGTCCGCCCGCGCCGCCCAGGGCGAAAAGCTCCACCGGTTGGTTCGTGGCGAAGCTGTTCGCGGAGAGGGCGAAGAGAAACGCGCCGGTCTCCGGATTGAAGAAGAGCACGTCGAAGTCGGTGGTCATACCGCCGGGCAGATCGAACGGATCGTCCCACTGGACAGAGAACATGGGATTCGGGCCCAACGAAAGGAACTGCGAAAGGGCGAGGCCCGGTCCGGGCTCGAAATCGTGGAAGCCGTCGTACAGCGCCAACGTCTCCGGCGGAACGGAGTTGAGGTCGATCGGCTGCGGCAGGCTCGCGGCGGTGGCCCGCGGCACCATGCGGATCTCGGAATAGTAGCCGTTGGCGCCATCGTTGCCCGCGGCGGTGAAGTACGCGACGCGCCGGCCGGCGAGGGTGGTGCTGGTGGCTGCGAGGTCGATGGCCTGCGAGGGTGGTGCTGGAGGCTGCGAGGTCG
>DALYJJ010000215.1:0-7706 GCA_031969915.1 Bryobacteraceae bacterium
CGGTGGCGGCGGGCCACGCGGGCGCAATTCTCGGGATGATCACCGAGGCGGGCTTCCAGGTGCGCGGGCTGCGGATGACGCGGCTCTCGAAGGCCGAAGCGGAGGCTTTCTACGCGGTGCACCGGGAACGGCCTTTCTACGCTTCGCTGGTGAAGTTCATGACCGAGGGGCCGGTGGTGGTGATGGCGCTGGAGCATGAGGACGCCATCAGGAAGTGGCGCGAACTGATGGGTGCGACGAATCCGGCGAACGCCGCGGAGGGTACCATCCGGAAGCGGTTTGCGAGCAGCATCGAGCGCAACGCGGTGCACGGTTCCGACGCGCCCGAGACGGCCGCGGTAGAAGTACCGTTCTTCTTCCGCACCACGGAGTTGCTCTAAGAACGACGGGACGCCGGGTACTAGTATCGGGCCGGCGGCCGCCCGCAACGATTGACGGCCGCGACGGTGGGTCTTGGGGTTACAGTAAGTACCTATGAAGGCCCACACTCCGCTTCTGGCAAACCTGCATCGAACGCTCTCCGGGGACGGCTCGGTCTCCGGACGCACCAGCCGCCGGACGTTCTTGAAGGCCGTCGCAGCGGCGCCGGTCGCCACCTCGCTGATGCGCGGCGCCCCCTCCTCCATCGACGTCGGCATCGTGGGAGCCGGGCTCGCCGGACTTTCCTGTGCGCATGAGTTGAAGCGCTCCGGCGTGACGGCGGCGATCTACGAAGCCGCGGGGCGCGCGGGCGGGCGCTGCCACTCGATGGGCGGGTCCTTTTCCGGTCCGGTGAACTTTCCCGGACAAGTGGTGGAGCGGGGCGGGGAACTGATCGACAACCTGCACAAGACCATGCTCGGGTATGCCAAGGAGTTCCGGCTGACGCTCGAGGACGTGGGCAAGCAGGACGGCGACGTGTTCTACTTCTTCAACGGCGCCGCAGTCCCGGAATCGAGAGTGGTGGAGGAGTTCCGTGCTTTCGTTCCCGCCATGCGGGCTGACCTGCGGGCCATCTCCGCCGCGCCCTCGGTGGACTCCCACATGCCGGCGGACATCGCGCTCGACAACGTGAACCTGCGGCAGTACCTGGAAAGCCGGGGCGCCGGGCCAGTGGTGTTCGAAGCCATCGAGCAGGCGTACCTGGCCGAGTATGGCCGGGCGATCGACGAACAAAGCTGCCTGAATTTTCTGCTCTTCATTCACGCTGACCGCCGCTCGAAGTTCACGCCGTTCGGCGTGTTTAGCGACGAGCGGTATCACATCGTGGAGGGGAATGAATCGATTGCCCGCGGACTCGCGTCGGGCCTGAGCGGGCAGTTCCGGTGGGGAAAGCGGCTGGTGAAAGCCGCGAAGCTGGCCAGCGGGCGGGTGCGCCTGACGTTCTCGGATGGCACCACGGCGGATCACGACGCCGTAGTGCTCACGATTCCTTTCACGGTGCTGCGCCAGGTGGATCTGAGCGGGCTAGGCCTGCCCGCCTGGAAGCAGTTCGCCATCGACAACCTCGGCTACGGCGACAACGCGAAGATGATGGTCGGCTTCGACCGGCCGTTTTGGCGCGCGTTGGGGAGCAACGGATCGTCGTATGCTGACCTGGCGAACGTGCAGACGACCTGGGAGACGAATCCCACCAAGGCCGGCGCGGGCGGAGCGGTGTTGACCGACTACTCGGGCGGGGCGCGCGGCAAGAACCTGAACGCCGTTCCCCTGCAGGTAGCGGCGGCGAGTTTCGTGGGAGACCTGGAGGCGGTGTTCCCAGGCGCGGCGGCGGCGGTGTCGCGGCCGGGTGGCAACATCCGGGCCCATCTTGAGCATTGGCCTTCGAACCCGCTCAGCCAGGGCAGCTACACGTGTTACCGGCCGGGCCAGTTCACCACGATCGCGGGGAACGAGGGTAAACCGGCGGGCAACGTTTTCTTCGCGGGCGAACACACGAATTCGTTTTACGAGTGGCAGGGCTTCATGGAGGGCGCCCTGCTGTCGGGTGTACAGGCGGCCGCGGACCTGCTGCGCAAGAAATAGCCCGTCGGTCAGCCGGGCGATTGCCGCCCGCGGTAGTTTGTGGCATAAGAGGGGCGTGGCTGCGGCACGGGCACATGGGGACCTGGGGGACTTGCTGCCGGAACCGATTCGGCTGCTGTTGAGCCGCCTCGCCGAGGCCCCGCCGCGATCGAGAGAGGCCTGGGTGGAGGCGGCGATCACGCTCGCCGTCGAGAACGCGCGCGAGCGATGGGGCGGTCCCTTCGCTGCGCTGATCGCGCGGTTTCCGGCGGATGACGGAAGAGCGGACTGGTCGGGCGGCGCCCTCCTCTCCGGTGGGACGAATCGCGTGGTGCCGGCTCGCGACACGACGGCCCACGCCGAGGTTGTCGCGCTGCGCGCCGCGCAGCAAACGCTAGGGTGGAACCTGGGGCCGCGACCCACGGGCGCGGTGGACGTGATGATCGGATCGGCGCAACCGTGCGTGCAGTGCTGGGGAGCGTTGTTCTGGTCGAGCCTGGACGGCGTGGTGTACGCGGCCTCGGCGAAAGAAACCCAACGCCACGGCGGCTTCGACGAGGGGCCGATTCCGCGGGACTGGGCGAAGCGGCTCCGTGCGAAGGGCATCCGCGTGGAGCGGGTGCCGCACCGGCGCCGGCTGGAGCCCTTCGCGGAGTACCGGCGCAGCGGCGGCCTGATCTACAACGCCCAGCGGCAGCGGTAGCGGGCTTCGGGATCAGGCGTGGGTCTCGTGGTGGCGTCCATGCCCTGAGACGCGGAACAGCGGCGCGAGCAGGCCCCAAAACAACAGGAAGATAACAACTGCACCGACGCTCATGTCGGTCACCGGGCTGGCGTACTGGATGGGGATGGGGATGAGGCCGATCCCGATGGCCGCGGCGATCGCCAGCAGATGCCAGTACCAGTGCCGGGCGTGGAAGAAATAGAGCAAGGCCACGGCGAGCAGCGCTGAGCCGCCGTAGACAAGCGACACGACTGAGGACGACATGGTCACCTCCCAATTCCGCCCGCATACTAACGCTGTTTTGGCCTGATGGGAAGGGGGGTAGCCGGCGCAGCCGGGCGCGGTGGATGGCCGAGTGGCAAGGCGGACGCACTTTCGGTGAGAGAAAACGCTCCCCGCGCCGCCTATTTCGGTGAGGACCACCGTGAGTCTGTCCATCGCCCGCCGTGCCCTACACCTCGCGAAGCAGACGGCCTACCGCTTTGCCGAAGGGTCTGGTCTCAACGCTTTGCTCCTGGGGAGCCGCTGGCGCCGGCAGCGCCTCCTGATCCTCTGCTACCACGGGGTCTCCTTGCGTGACGAACATGAGTGGGACGGCGCGCTGTACGTTTCGCCGGAGCGCTTTGCCGGCCGGATGGACCAACTCTCGCAAGCCGGGTGCGAAGTCCTGCCGCTCGGGACCGCGCTCGACCTTCTGAAGCGGGGCACACTGCCGCCGCGCGCGGTGTCGATCACGTTCGATGACGGGTTCCACGACTTCCACGCCCGCGCTCTGCCCGTGCTGGAGGCTCGTGGCTGGCCATCCACCGTGTATCTGACCACTTACTATTCGCTTTACAACGTTCCCGTCTTCAACCCGATGCTGCGGTATCTGCTCTGGCGAGGCCGCAACGGGCCGCTCTCCTGGGCAGAGATGGGGATCGAGGAACGAGTTCTGGACGAGCCCACGCGGGAGTCCGTGCGGCGGCGGCTGGCGCGGTACTGCGTCGACGGAGCGCTTCGCGGCTCGGAGAAGAACCACTTGCTGGGACAACTCGCCGGGCGGCTGGGCGTGGACTGGGACGGGCTGCTGCGCAACCGCGTGTTGCACCTGATGAATCCCTCCGAAGTGCGCGAGGCCACCTCCAAAGGGGCCGCGATCGAACTGCACGGGCACCGGCACTGCCTCCACCAAACGCGGGAGCGCTTCCACGCCGAACTCGAAGAGAATCGGGCAGCCATTCTGGCCATGGGAGCGCGGCCGCCATCGATGTTCTGCTATCCGGGCGGCTGCCACTTGCCGGAGTTTCCCGAGTGGCTGGCGGAATACGGGATCCGGTCCGCGACCACAAGCGATCTCGGCCTGGCGGGGCCTGCCACGGATCTCATGACCCTGCCCCGGTTCGTCGATACCTCCAGGATCTCCCGCGAAGAGCTGCGGGGGTGGCTGAGCGGTTTCGCAATGTGCCTGCCCCGCAGGGCGCGGTATGGCGACCGGAGCCAGCTCGCCGCCGCCGAACCGGACGCCCCGGCGCGGCCCTGGCCGGACCGGCCCGATGAGCGCCTGGTGAGACAGGCGGCCGCCGGCTGAGCCGCCGCGCAGGCCGCGAGGCTCTTCTGGTCCGCGCCCGCTAGGGAACGATCACGTGCGGCAGTTCCAGTTTTTTCGCCGCCAGGTTGAGCGTGCCCAGGTCGGCATCGGCCAGCTTCTTGTACTGCGAATCGTACTTACTCAGCTCCGCTTTCTGGCCGGCGTAGACTTCCTTCACGCCCTGGGTGGGCGCGCCCGTGCCGTCATTCAGTTGCGTGTAAGTCCAGATCATGCGCGAATACAGCTTGGTGCCGCCCTTGAAGGCCAGGATGTCATAGACCACTTCCGCGGCCTTGTTGTGTAAGTCGTCCTCCAGCTTGTCGAGCACCGTGGTGAGCGCGGCGGAATCCTTGCGCAACTGATCGGCCTTTGCATTCGAGGCGAGCAAGGCATTCCGCTCGGTCAGTTGTTTGCGAATCGAGCGGATATCGTTCACGATCTTGGTAATCCGGGTGATCGAATCGCGCATCTCCAGGGAGAGCCGGAACTGGGCCTCGCGGTCGGCCGGGCTCACGGTCTCGCGCGGGTCCGCCGAGACTCTGAGCGGCTGGGTGAACGTCTTGCCGTCCACCGTCATGCGGACGGTGTAGGCGCCGGGCAGGGCGAGTGGGCCGCGCCGGGCGTCGCCCATGTCCACCTTGGCGTTCAGGATCATCTCGGAGCCCCGGTAGTGGAGATCCCAGAGGCCGCGGTTCAGACCCGCCTCATTCGGCAGAGCGGCGCGCTTGGCGGCTTCGAGGGCCATCGCGAGGTTGTCGCTCGAGCCCGTGGGGGTTTCCGGCTTGCTGCTCAAGGTGCGGATCACCTGGTTGGCGGCATCCAGGATCTCGATCTTGATTTCGCCCTTGGTGGGCTCCTTGAGGAAGTAATAAATGGAGGCGCCGGAGGGAGGGTTGTCTCCGGAGAACCGGTCGCGGGGCCGCGAGTCGCGCTGCCAGGCAATGGCGTCGGGGATCTTGAGCAGCGAAGTCTCCTGGCCATACTCGCGTAGCGGGCTGAGGTGGTCGAGGACGTAAACGGACCGGCCCATGGTCCCGGCGATCAACGAGCCGTTTCGGATCGCAAGGTCGTGGACGGCGACCGTGGGCAGGTTGGAGCGAAGAGACCGCCAGGTCTTGCCGCCATCGCGCGAAAACGCGAGGCCGCGTTCAGTGCCCAGGTACAGGAAGTTCCGGTCCGAGGGGTCCTCACGAACCACGTGCAGATAGACATCCTGCGGCAGGGATGCGTCGAGGCGGACCCAACTTACTCCGAAGTCCGTCGTCTTGTATAAGTATGGCTTCACATCGTCAAGACGGTGGTTATCGGCGACTAAGTAGGCCGTTCCAGCGTCGAAGCGCGAAGGCTCGATGACCCGGACGGTGGCCCATTGGGGCAGGCCGGCCAGGGCCGCGGTCACGTTCTTCCAGGTCTTGCCGTTGTCGCGGGTGATGTGCACCAGGCCGTCGTCGGAGCCCGCCCAGATGAGCCCTTTTTCGAGCGGAGACTCAGCCACGGCGAAAATCGTGCAGTAGATTTCCACGCCCGTGTTATCGCCCGTGATCGGTCCCCCGGACCATTTCTGCTTCGACTTATCGTTTCGAGTCAGATCGCCGCTGATGGCCTCCCAGGACTGGCCGGCATCGGTCGACCGGAACAACACGTTCGCGGCATGATAGACGGTCTTGGGCTGGTGTGGGGAGATGTGGATCGGCGCGGTCCACTGGAAGCGGTACTTCAGGTCCTCGCCGCCGTGGCCGGAGGGGTTCTCGGGGTAGGCGGAGACGTTGCGCGCCTGGCGTGTGCGGTGATCGTAGTGGGTGATGATGCCGCCGTACTCGCCGGCGTAGACGATGTGGGGATCGGAGGGGTCGGAGACCACGTGGCCGGCTTCGCCGCCGCCCACGGAGTACCAGTCCGTGTTGCGGATGCCGCCGCTCGAAAGGGAGTCGCTGGGTCCTTGCGCGGTCCCGATGTCCTGCATCGCTCCGGCGACGTGGAAGGGAATCCGGGTATCGGCGGAGACGTGATAGAACTGGCTCACGGGCAGCGCCGGGGCGAACCACGTTTCGCCGCCGTTGGTGGAGATGTCGATGCCGCCGTCGTGGGCGTTGATCATGCGGCGGGGGTCCTTGGGATCAATCCAGTGGTCGTGGTGATCGCCGTGGGAGAACGTCTGGCGCCCGCCAAAGATGGCCAGCGTTTTGCCGCCGTCGATGGTGCGCACCATGGGCACGCTCGGAAACCAAACGTCGTTCGCGTTGGCGGGATTGACGGTGAGCGTCGAGTAATACCAGGCCCGCTGGCGAATGAGCCGGTTGGCCGAGACCAGCGTCCAGGTGTCGCCGCCGTCATCGCTGCGAAACAGGCCGCCTTCCTCGGCTTCGATCAAGGCGTAAACGCGGCGGCTGTCGGAGGGCGCGACGGCCAAGCCGATCTTGCCCCACGTGCCTTTGGGCAGACCTTTCTCCGTGAGTTGCTTCCAGGTGTCGCCGCCATCGCGCGAGAGATAGAGGCCGGAGCCCGGCCCGCCGCTCTGCATGTCCCAGGGCGACCGGCGCGTCTGCCAAAGGCCGGCGAACACGATGTGCGGATTGTTCGGATCCAGGGCGACATCGGATGCGCCCGTGTTCTCGTCTTTCTTTAAGACGTGCTGCCAGCTCTTGCCGCCGTCGCGCGTGCGATAGACGCCCCGCTCGGGGTTTGGGCCGAAAGCCCTCCCCATCACCGCGGCGTAAGCGATGTTTGCGTTGGTGGGGTGAACGGCCATGGTGCCGATCTGTCCGCGCTGCCGCCAGACGTGGGACCACGTCTTTCCCGCGTCCAGCGAGCGGTAGATGCCGTCTCCCTCCTGAACGTTGCCGCGGATGTTCGCTTCGCCTGTTCCCGCGTAAATCACGTTGGGATCGGAGGGAGCGATCGCGAGCGAGCCGACGGAGGCTGTGGTCTGGGCGTCGAAGATCGGCTTCCAGTTGAAGCCGCCGTCCACGGACTGCCAGATTCCGCTGCCTGCGAAGGCGGCGTAGTAGACGTTGGGGTTGCCGGGGACTCCCGCCGCGCGGGTCGCCCGCCCGCCCCAGGCCGGTCCGATGTTGCGGAACTTCAAGCCCTTGAGTTCCGGGGTGGGAGCGTAGCCGGTCGGGTCGGGTGCGTCGGCGGGGGTTTGCGCCGTGGCCGCGGCCAGGGCGAGAGAGAGGAACAAGGCGATGGCGCGCATAGTGGGTAGAAGGGACACTATAACGGGTGCCGGGCCGGCAGCGCCAGAAGGCCGCGGCGCAAGGTTTCTCAACCTATCCGTCAATGCCCCAGGTCAATCTCGAACAGATCCGAGACGGCGCGGTCCAGTTGCGCAAACACGACCGTCTCGCCCTGCGCCGTGACATCCAGTGAAGCCTCCCAGAATACCGGCAGATTCCGCAACCTCGCCACGGGGCGCGTTGGCCCGCCCCC
>DALYJJ010000216.1:0-7562 GCA_031969915.1 Bryobacteraceae bacterium
GCAGTTGCACCAGTTGCGCGGGCGTGTGGGCCGTGGCGCGGCGCAGAGCTACTGCTTTCTGGTCACCGGGACGCTCAACGAGGCCGGCCGCGAACGCATCCGCACTATGGTGGACTCCACCGACGGCTTCTACATCGCGGAGATGGACCTGAAGCTGCGCGGTCCGGGTGAGTTCTTCGGAACCCGGCAAAGCGGCCTGCCGGCGCTCAAGATCGCCAACATCATTCGCGACCAGGAAGTGCTCGAGCTCGCGCGGCGCGAGGCGATCGACTTCATCGAGCGGCCACCTTCCGAGGATGCCCTGCGGCGAGCCGTCGACTACATCCGGACGCACTGGCAGCGGCGGTATGGACTGGTGCAGGTGGGGTGACGAGATGCGTGTGATCGGCGGGGAGTTCCGCAGCAGAAAGCTGAAGTCGATGCCCGGCATGGACGTGCGCCCCACGCCCGACCGCCTGCGAGAGGCGCTCTTCAACGTGCTCTCTCCCCGCATCGCGGGCGCGGTTTTCGTCGACGCTTACGCGGGCACCGGAGCGGTCGGGATCGAAGCGCTGAGCCGCGGCGCGGGCAAGGCGATCTTCATCGAAGACAAGCGCGGCCCCGCCGAGCTGATCGCGGAGAACCTGCGCACGTTGCAGGCCGAGAGCCGGGCCGAAATCGTGCGCGCCAAGGCGTCCCTGGTGATCGCGCGCTACTCCGCCGGGATCGTCTTCCTCGATCCGCCGTACGAACTGGAGCGCGAGTACCAGGCCTGCCTCGACAACCTCGGCCACACGCTGGAACCGCCTCCCCTGGTGATTGCCCAGCATGATTCGAAGCTCATCCTGGCGGAGAGTTACGGCGCGCTCCGCCGCTTCCGCCTCCTCAAACAGGGAGACAATTCGCTTAGCTTTTACGCCCCGGGAGCGGACGCCGAGTGATTGCGCGCCGGTATCACGAAGAGACCAAGCACACCATCGAGCGGCTCCGCGCGCACCGGCACCTGCTCGATTGGGCGAACATGCCCGATCCGTTTCGCCATTACGAGGGGGTTCCGGTGGTCGATCTGCCGGCGGATGTGGCCGCGCCCTCGATTCCCGCACTGGACGTGCTGCTGGGAGCGGCGGGCGAACCGATCGCCCGGGATGGACCGACGTTCCTTTCGCAACTCCTGTTCTACTCCGCGTCGATCAGCGCGACCAAAGTGGTGCCCTCCACCGGCTATCGTTATGCGTTGCGCGTGAATCCGTCGTCGGGCAATCTCCACCCCACGGAGTTCCACTTCGCTGCCCGGGGCCTGCGCGGATGGGAGGACGGTCTGTACCATTACCGCGTCTCCTCGCACATGGCGGAACTGCGCGCACGGGGCGATTTCACAGCCGTGTTGGGCGGCGCGCCGCTGGTGATCGTGCTCACCAGCATCGCCTGGCGGGAAGCCTGGAAGTACCGGCAGCGCGCCTACCGCTATTGTCTTCACGACATCGGCCACGCCTGGCAGGCGCTGGCGCTGGCGGCGCGGGCACTGGGCTGCCGGACCTCGGCGCAGGCTGCTTTCGACGACCCCGCCCTGGCCGCCGGGTTGCGCCTTGCGGCGGATGAGTGGCCGATGCTCACCATCGCGGTGAGCGGCCCGGGCGTTCCGCTCGCCGACACGCCGCGCGAGTGGCTCGGCGGCGCTCCCAACCGTCTGTCGGAGGAAGTGATCGACTACCCGTTCATCGAGGCTGTTCACGCGGCCACCTCGTCGAGCGCACCGGAGCCCGCGCCTTCGGCGGGCGGCGATTCATTTGCGGCGGTGGTGCGGCGAAGGCGTTCGGCGCTCGATTTCGAAGGCGGCGATCGCACCATCACGCGCCGCCAACTGGACACCCTGCTCGCCTGTGCGGATCAGCCGTTTTCATGGGACGCCGCCCGGCGGGCGGTGCACCTCTATCTTTACGTCCACCGCGTGGGCGATCTCGATCCTGGCGTCTATCGCTGGCGCCCCGGGCGGCCGGAACTGGAACTCGTCAAGAGCGGCGATCAGCGCGTCGTTGCCGCCGGTCTGAGCCTGCAGCAATCGCTGGCGGGCAACTCCTGCGTGACGTTCTCCATGATCGCGGACTTCGAAACGGAACGCGCGTACCGCACCGCCCACATCGAAGCGGGCGCCATCGGGCAGCGTTTCTACCTGGCGGCCGAGGCGCAGGGCTTTCAATCCACGGGCATCGGCGCCTTCTTCGACGACCAGGTGCACCGCTATCTGGGAATCGAGCCGGAGGAGGGCCAGGTGATCTACCACTTCGCCTCGGGCTTCGCGATCCCCGACGGCCGTCTGTCGGCCTGAACGGCGGGCCCACTCCCTCCACCGCGCTAAAATAGGACCTTTGGTCAACAAACTAGTCATTGAAAACCTGAAGCACCGCCCTCTGCGGACCCTCCTTACGGCGTTCACCATCGGCATGCAGGTGATGATGATCCTCACCCTGGTGGGAATCAGCCGCGGCCTGTTAGCCGATTCGGAGCGGCGTGCGCGCGGCGCGGGTGCGGACATCTGGGTGAAGCCCCCGGGCACCTCGGCCATTCAATTCAGCGCGGGCGGTCTCGATGGCCGCCTGGTCGCCTATTTTCAGAAGCAGCCCCATGTCACGCACGCCACGGGCATGCTGATCCAGCCGATCGGCGGCGTGAACACCGTGACCGGTGTCGCCCTGGACGAGTTTGAGCGCATGAGCGGGGGCTTCCGCTACCTGAAGGGGGGCCGTTTCCGCGGCCCCGGCGAAGTGATTGTCGACGAGTTCTACTCGCAGCAGAACAAGAAGTCGGCGGGTGACAGCATTCAGCTTCTCAATCGCGAGTGGAAGATCGCGGGTGTGGTTGAGGCCGGCAAACTCGGCCGCCTCTTCGTTCCGCTGGATACTCTGCAGGATCTCACCGGCAACACCGGCAAGCTCTCGCAGATCCTGGTGAAGCTCGACGATCCGGCGCGCACCGATGAAATCGTGGCCAGCTTCAAGGAGCAGCTTCCGACGTACCCGATCTATTCCATCGCCGAGTTGACGTCGCTGTTTACGGTGAACAACGTCCCGGGCTTGAACGCCTTCATCTACGTGATCATTACGCTGTCGATCGTTCTCGGCTTCGTCGTGGTCTCGCTGACCATGTACGCCGCGGTGCTCGAGCGGACGCGCGAAATCGGTGTTCTGAAGGCACTCGGCGCTTCGCCTCTCTACATCGTCAACATCCTCCTCCGCGAGACCAGCCTGATCGCCGTCGCCGGCTGGGTTGCGGGCATTCTGCTCGCCTTTGGCGCGCGCTGGGCCATCGCTACCTTCGTTCCCGCGTCGCTCACCCAGCAGATCGTTCCCGACTGGTGGCCCATCGCGCTCGGTGTCGCGCTCGGCGCCGCGCTGCTCGGCGCCGTGTATCCCGGCTTGAAGGCCGCCCGTCAGGATGCCATCGAGGCGCTCTCCTATGAGTGACGCGATCATTCAGATCCGCGACCTGCGCAAGGTCTACCGCGCCGGCGACGTCGATGTCCCCGCCCTGCGCGGCGTCGACCTGGAAGTGCAGCGCGGCGAGTTCCTGGCCATCGTCGGCCCCTCCGGCTCCGGCAAGTCGACGCTCTTTCACATTCTCGGCGGCCTGACGCCGCCCTCCTCCGGCAGCATTCACCTCAACGGAAAGGACCTGCTGGCCCTCAGCGAAGCCGAGCGCACCGAACTGCGCAAGACCACGGTGGGCTTCGTCTTCCAGAAGTACAATCTGCTGCCCACCCTCACTGCCGCCGACAACATTGAAATCGCGCGCGCCATCGCGGGCCGCAAGAACGAAGGCGACCCGGAGTTCGACAAGGTCCTCGACCTGCTTGGCATTAAGGCGCGGCTGCACCACAAGCCCCGCGCCATGTCCGGCGGTGAGCAACAGCGAGTCGCCATCGCCCGAGCGATCGTGAATAATCCGGCGATTCTGCTGGCCGACGAGCCCACCGGCAACCTCGACACGGAGAACTCCAACACGGTGCTCAGCGTCCTGCGCGACCTCAACCACCGCCTCGGGCAGACGATCCTGATGATCACCCACAATCCCGAAGCCGCCGCCTTCGCGGACCGCACCGTGCACATGCGCGACGGCCGCGTGGCCGCCTGAACGAACATTCGCGGGCCGGTGACACAATAAAGTGTGCTTCGTGTGCTCCTGCTGTTCTGCCTGCCCGCTCTCTGCTGGTGTGAGTTCCGCCCGCTGTTCGACGGCCGTAGCCTGAACGGCTGGGTGCACGAAGGCCCGCGCATGAGCTTTGGCGCCGAGGATGGCGAACTGGTGGTCAGCGGGCGGGGGAATCCGCCCAACTGGCTTCGCACCGCGGCTGAGTACGAGGACTTCCGCCTCCGCTTTGAGTACAAGCTGGCGGAATGGGCCGAGGCCGGCGTCTATCTGCGAGCCCCCCGCGCCGGCTGGCCTTCACGCGCCGGCCTGGGCATCTACCTGGCCCACGACTTCCACAAGGACCTGACGCTTCACAGCACCGGCGCCATCACCGGCGCGCGTTTGCCGCAGAAGCGCCTCCCCGCTTCCTGGGGCGCCTGGCATACCGTTGAGATCGAACTGATCGGCGAGCGGCTGAAGGTGCGCATCGACGGCGAGCCCGTGCAGGACGTGGACCTTGCCGCCGATGCCGAACTGCGCCTTCGCCTCAAGCGCGGATACATCGGCTTTCCGGACGCCGGTTATGGCTGGCGTCTCCGGAAGATCGAGATCGAAGACCTCGGAGCCCGGGTAAAGTTTCTGGAGCCGTTCGACGGCCGCACGCTCGAAGGCTGGACCCTGCGCAACGGAGGAACGTGGTCCGTCCGCGAGGGTGCGATTTACGGCGCCAACGGCCATGGCATTCTCTACGCGCCCACGCCGCCGCTTGCCGACTTCGAGCTGACGATGCTTGTCCGCAGCCACAACCAGGTGAACAGCGGCGTGTTCCTTCGCGGCGAAACGGAAGGGCCACGCCGGGGTTTCGAAGTGCAGATCTACTCGCCGCTCGATACCGTTTATCCCACCGGCAGCATCTACAACATCGAGCGCAGCCGTGTGAGCGCGGAGTACGACGGGCGCTGGTTTCTGATGCAGATTCGCGTCGAAGGCGCGCGCTGTGCGGTGCGTCTGGATGGAGAAACGGTGGCCGAGTACCACCGCCTTTCGGGTGACGCCCTGAAGCCCGGCCGCATCGGCTTGCAGATCCACCGCGAAGATGCCGCCGTGGAGTTCAAAGACATCCGGATCCGGCCGCTCTAACGGGCGCGCACGCTCACTCCGTCTCGCGAACGGGGAACAGATCCGACTCCGTTCGCGCCGTGGCGAGAATCCCCTCGATCTTCTTCACTACCTCCGGGTGCTGCGCCGCGACATTCGTGCTCTCTCCCACGTCCTTCGCGAGATCGTACAACTCGACCGGCTTCTTCCTTCCGAGCCGCACGCCCTTCCAATCGCCCATTCGCACCGCTTGCTTGAAGCCCCGCTCGTGGAACTCCCAGTAGAAGTACTCGTGCCGCGGCGCCGGCTTGCCGAACAACGCGGGTGCAAAGGAGAGCCCGTCGATGTTCCTGGGAGCGGCAACGCCGGCCAGTTCACACGCCGCCGGCAGGAAATCCCAGAACGCCCACGGATGATCGCTTACCGCGCCCGGCGCCACGCGCCCCGGCCACCACGCCAGCCCCGGCACGCGGATGCCGCCCTCGTACAGGTCGCGTTTGATGCCGCGAAGCGGCCCGGAGCTACGGAAGAACTCGGGATCGTGGCCGCCTTCGCGATGCGGCCCGTTGTCGCTGGTGAACAGCACCAGCGTGTTGTCCGCCTGCCCGTTCTTGCGCAGTGTGTCGAGCAGGCGGCCCACGTCGCGGTCCATGCGGGTGATCATCGCGGCGAAGTTGCGCTCCTGCTGCGGCCAGGCTTTGCCCGTGTAGGGCTCGTCGCCGGGCACTTCCATGCCGTTTCCCGTGTCGCGGCCCACTTCGTTGTTCGCGTGGGGAATTGTGTAGCAAAGATGCAGGAAGAACGGCTCCTGCTTCTTCTCCAGAAACTGCTGGCCGCGCTCGGCGAAGAGGTCGTGCGCGTAGGCGGTCTTCTTGGCGCCGAAGTTGCCCGTCACCAGGTACTCGCGGTCGCCTTCCAGCAGGTGCTCGGGATAGTAATTGTGCGCGTGCAGTTGGCTGAAGTACCCGAACCATTCGTCGAAGCCGCGCCGCGTGGGGTAGCCGGTGGTGCTCAGGCCACCCAGTGACCACTTGCCGAAGAGGCCCGTACGATAGCCGACCTTCTTCAACAACTCCGTAACCGTGACGTCCTGGGGACGCAGGTGAGTGTCCCGAGGCGAATTGCCGCGCACGCGGGCGTGACCGGTGTGCATGCCGGTCATCAGGCAGCCGCGCGAGGGCGCGCACACCGTGCTTCCCGCGTAGCTCTGCGTGAAGCGCATCCCCTCGGCCGCCATGCGGTCCAGGTGCGGCGTCTGGATTTCCTTCTGGCCATAGCAGCCCAGATCGCCCCAGCCGAGATCGTCGGCCAGGATCAGGACGATGTTTGGCTTGCGGCGTGACTGCGCTAGCAGCGGCAGCGCGGCGGCCGACAGGAACGTGCGGCGGGTCATACCGCCCCTACTTTATCGCGACAGAGCGAGTTCCAACTCCTCCCGTCCCACCAGTTGCTCGGCCATCGGGAAGAGAATGTTGTCTTCCTTCCAGATGTGATCCCGCAACATGCCGATGTAAGCGGTGGCGCGCGACCGCACTGTTTCGATCGCTTCGCTGTCTCCGGCCCCGGCGGCGGCCAGGCTGGCTCTCATCGCCGCGACGTGAGCGCGGCCGGCCTGGTGGTCCTTCAACATGCAGTCCACCGGACCGCCCGGGCTCGGCAGGCCCGCTGCGATCATGCGCGGAAACAGCACATCTTCTTCTTTTTGGTGGTGCCGGCCGTCCGCGAAGTCGCGGAAGAAATCCAGGGCCTCCGTGAAAAACGCGGTCGGGAACTCACCTCGCCCCAGTTCGGCGACCCTTGTTTCCAGGGCGTCGAGCATCCGCTCGATCTCCCCGTGCTCTTCCATCAGCAGTTGAATCATCCTCGCCTCCACGGTCATGATGAAAGAGGATGGCAGCCAAGTCGGTGACCGCAGTCACGCGCACATGAAGCGGGCATTGGTTCTCTTCGACATCGACGGAACGTTGGTCCGCCGCGCCGGGCCGCATCATCGCGACGCGCTGATCGATGCCGTGCGCTCCATCACCGGCCACACCACCACCACCGATCACATCCCCGTGCAGGGCATGCTCGACGGCGACATCATCGCCTGGATGTTGCGCGACGCCAGGGTTTCCGAGAGCGCCATCCGCCGGCTGATGCCCCGGATTGTGGCCGCGGCCCAGCGTCTATACGTCCGCCGCTGCCCGGACCTGAGCGCCAAGGTTTGTCCGGGCGCGCGTCTGGCCCTGGCGCGCCTGGGGCGTGTCGGAATACTTTCGGGACTCGTCACCGGCAACCTGACGCGGATCGGCTGGAAGAAGATGGAGCGCGCGGGCTTGAAACGCTACCTGCGGTTCGGCGCCTTCGCCGAAATGGCG
>DALYJJ010000217.1:0-7543 GCA_031969915.1 Bryobacteraceae bacterium
CCCGCGCAACTGGTGCAACTGCGCCAGGCCGAAACGTTCCGCCTGCTCGATCACCATCACGCTCGCGTTCGGCACGTCTACGCCGACTTCGATGACCGTGGTCGACACCAGGATGTGGATTTCACCGCGCTTGAAGCGATCCATCACGGATTCCTTCTCCGCCGTCGGCAGCCGCCCGTGCAGCAGCCCAACGGCGTACCGCGGAAAAACGTACTTGGCCAGGTGCTCGTGCATCTTCGCCGCGGCCTTCATGGCCTGCGTTTCCGACTCCTCGATCACCGGATAGACCACGTAGGCTTGATGCCCGGCGTCGATCTGCTGCTTCAACAGGCTCCACACCTGTTCGATGCGATCTTCGCTGAAGTGCTTCGTGGCGACCGGACGGCGTCCCGGCGGCAGTTCGTCGATCACCGACGTATCCAGGTCGCCGTAGATGGTCAGGGCCAGCGTGCGCGGGATGGGCGTGGCGGTCATCACCAGAACGTCCGGCCGCTGCCCGGCCTTCTCAAAGAGCTTCAGCCGTTGCATCACGCCGAAGCGATGCTGTTCGTCGACGATCGCCAGGCCGAGCTTGGCGAACGCGACGTCTTCTTCGAGCAGCGCGTGCGTGCCGATGGCGACCGGAACCAGGCCTTGGCGGATGAGGGCCTTGATCTTGTCTTTCTCCCGCGCCGAGAGAGACCCCACCAGGGGCGCGATGGCGTAGCCCAGCTTGCCGAACAAGTTCTTGAAGTAGATGTAGTGCTGCGAGGAGAGGATCTCCGTGGGCGCGAGCACGGCGACCTGGTAGCCGTTCTCGATGGCGATGATCGCCGCCTCGGCGGCCACCAGCGTCTTTCCGCTCCCAACGTCGCCTTGCAGCAGGCGGTTCATCGGGCGCTCGCTCGCCATGTCCTGGGCGATCTCCGCCAGCACCCGCTTCTGCGCACCCGTCGGCTTGAAGGGCAACATCTTCTTGATCTGGTCGCGGACCCGATCGGTGAGTTGGAACTGAATGCCGCGCTCCAGCTTCGCCTTCCGCTTCTTCAAAGTGAGTCCGCACTCCAGCCAGAAGAACTCGTCGAAGATCATCCGGAACTGCGCCGGAGAGCGGAAGGAGTTTAACAGGCGAAGGTCGTCATCGGGAGCGGGAAAATGCAGGCGCTGGAGCGCGGGCCAGAGTTCCGGGAGCTTCAGGCGGCGCCGCACCTCCTCCGGCAGAGCGTCCTCCATCGGGCGCGCCGAGCCCAGCACGCGGTGCACGATCACGCGCAGCAGGCGCGTATTCACTTTGCCCGCGGCTTCGTAGATGGGAACGATGCGGCCGGTGTGAAGACCGGAATCCTCTTCGTCCTCGGTGAGGATCTCGAACTCCGGATGCATCATCCCGAGTTCCCCGCTGTAGCTGTCAAACTCGACCTTGCCATAGAGAGCGGCGCGGACACCAGGAACGAGGATGTCCTGCAGGTAGCCGCCGTGGAACCACTTCCCGAGCAGAGCGGTTCCCGAGCCGTCTCGAAAGCGCGCCTCGAAGAGACCCAGGTTGCGGCGGCGAAAACCACTCAGCTTGGATGACGAGACCTCGACGATCACGGTGGCCATTTCGCCCGGCGCCAGTTGGCCGATGGGCTTCACGTTGCTCCGGTCTTCGTAGCGGAAGGGCGCGTAGCCAAGGAGGTCTTCCACGGTTTCGAGGCCCTTGGCGGCGAGCATCGCGGCCCGCCCCGGGCCCACGCCTTTCACATACGTCAACGGGGTTGCGAGGTCCAAGGAAAGAACTTTCAGTGTAGCCGATGGCCCGCGCCGCCTTGCTACACTGGCCGTTTATGCCTCTTCTTCTCGAGGGCAAAACCGCCCTCGTCCTTGGCGTGGCCAATAAGTGGAGTCTCGCCTACGCCATCGCGCAGGCGTTTCGCCGCGAAGGCGCGAACCTGATCCTCACCTACCAGGGCGAGCGCCAGCGGGAAACCGTGGTGCAACTGGCCGTGGAATTGTCGGCATCCCGCGTCGTGTCGTGCGACGTAACCCAGGAAGAGGACCTGCAGCGGCTCTCGGAGGTGTTGCGAACGGAGGGCGAGAAACTCGATATCGTGGTCCATTCGATCGCCTTCGCGAATCGCGAGGACCTGGGCCGGCCTTTCGTTGAGACCTCGCGTTCCGGCTACCTGCTGGCGCAAGAGGTGAGCGCCTATTCCCTGGTGGCCGTGGCGCGCGCCACCGCGCCGCTGATGAAGGAAGGCGGGGCGCTGATGACCCTCACGTACCTGGGCTCGGTGCGCGTGGTTCCCAACTACAACGTGATGGGCGTGGCGAAGGCGGCGCTGGAAGCGGCCGTCCGGTATCTCGCCGCCGACCTGGGCCCCCAGAACATCCGCGTGAACGCAATCTCGGCGGGTCCCGTGAAAACCGCCTCCGCGCGAGGAATCAAGGATTTCTCCAAGGTGCTCGACGGCGTCGCGGAAAAGGCCCCGTTGCGGCGGAACTGCGAGCCCGCCGAGGTGGCCGACGCGGCCGTCTTCCTGGCCAGCCATCTCGGCCGCGGCGTCACGGGAAACGTGCTCTACGTGGACGCGGGCTTCCAGGTGATGGGGTTGTAGCGCGCGGTCCGGCCGCCGGGCGGTTCAGCCATCCACGTGATGGGCGAAGTAGCGGTCCATCGACGCCTTCTGCGGCAGCAGCGTGTTCGCCAACGCGTCCATCTCACCGCGCGATAGCGGCTTGAAGGCCTTCGCCACGGTGATGTTCTCCTCAATGTGCTCCGGCTTGGGCATGCCCAGCACGGCGGCGGAGACCGGCAGGGAGAGCGCGTAGCGGATGAGTTGATCGACGCTCGCCTTCCCGTTCAGCGCTTCCTGCCCGAAGATCTTCATCGCGATCAGGCCCATCTTCTTGCGGTTGGCCACCGGCAGGGCGAGGGTCTCGAAGCCGTCCGCCTTGCGCGGTTCCTTGATCTTCTCGGCCACCGGCATCCCGACGCGGGCCGCGTTCAGCGCCATCTGGGTGCAATCGAAGTCGTGGCGCTCGAGCGCGGTCTTCAGCACCATGGGATCGGTGTGGCTGGATACGCCGATGTGGCGCACCACTTTCTCGTCCCTTAGTTTGTAGAGCGCCTTCAACACGCCGTCCGGCGCTTCAATCGCGGCCAGGTCCTTCTCATCGGTGAGGCTGTGGATGTGGACCAGGTCCACCGACGTGAGGCCAAGGCGCGTGAGGCTCCCTTCGATGGTCCGGCGGGCATCGTCGCCCTTGCGGTTCGGCACCTTGGTGGCGATCCACAGACCCTTCGCGCCGCCCCGCGCCTTCAGCACCTTGCCGACTCGTGTCTCACTCACTCCCTTGCCGTAGTCAAAGGCGGTGTCGATGTAAGTCACTCCCAGCGCCAGGGCGCGGTTCATCGCTTCGATCGCCGCTTCCTCGGTGGGATAGGAGAGCCAACGGCTCCCGGAGCCGAACGCGACAATCGAGACGTTCCGGCCGGTGCGGCCGAGCGGACGGGTGGGCATGGCCGGGGCGGCGTGGGCCGTCGCGGCGGTGAGGGCTGCGGTCTCAAGGAACTGGCGCCGGGAGATGCTCATGCGCTAATGATATCTCAGCGTCTGCAATTCCTCCGCCGTCAGGTCGCGCCACACCCCGGGAGCGAGCGTGCCCAGGCGCAGGCCCCCGATGGCGGCGCGAACCAGGCGGAGTGTCGGAAAGCCCACCGCCGCCGTCATCCGGCGCACCTGCCGGTTGCGGCCCTCGGTCAGCACCAGTTCCAGCCACGCCGTTGGGATGTTCTTGCGGTAACGGATGGGCGGAGTCCGCGGCGGCACTTCGGGCTCTGCCGCCAGCAGGCGCGCCTGGGCGGGGCGAGTGCGGTAGTCCTCGATCGCCAGGCCTCCGCGCCGAAGCGCCGCCACCGCCGCGTCCGTGGGAAGGCCCTCCACTTGCGCCCAATAGGTGCGTGGGTGCTCGAAGCGGGGATCGGAGAGACGGTGCTGCAGCGGCCCGTCGCTCGAGAGCAGCATCAGTCCTTCGCTGTCCCGATCGAGTCGTCCCACTGGATACACGTCCGGAACGGAGATGTAGGAGGCGAGCGTGGGCGCGCCGCCGGTGAATTGAGAAAGCACGCCGTAGGGCTTATGAAAGACCAGGTAGCGGTGAGCCGGCCTCACTCGCCGAAGGCCTGCAACACGACGCTGCGGCGATGCGGGCCGGAGCGGTGCTCGAAAAGGTAGATGCCCTGCCACGTGCCCAGCGCGAGGGTCCCGCCCGCGACGGGAATCGAAAGGCTGGTCTGGGTGAGCGCCGAACGGATGTGCGCGGGCATATCGTCCGGGCCTTCCGCCGAATGGACGTAGTGCCGGGGGTCTTCCGGCGCCACTCTCTCGAAGAAGCGCTTGAGGTCCGTCTGGACGTCGGGGTCGGCGTTCTCCTGAATCACGAGCGAGGCCGAGGTGTGCTGGACGAAGACCGTGAGCAACCCGGTCTTGATGCGGAGCGCCGCCAGCCAGCGCTCCACCTCCCCGGTGAACTCGTACAGGCCTTTCCCGCCGGTCGCGACGGTGAGGCGATGAGCGGCGTTGATCATTCCACGGTGACGCTCTTGGCCAGATTGCGCGGCTGGTCCACGTCGCAGCCGCGGCGAACGGCAATGTGGTAAGCCAGCAACTGCAGCGGCACAATCTCCAGGATCGGCAGCAGCAGTTCCCTGGTGGGCGGGATGGGAATCACCGCGTCCGCCGACCGCGTCACTTCCTCGTCCCCTTCGATGGCCACCGCCACCACCTTGCCGCCGCGGGCCTTGACCTCCTGGATGTTGGAGAGCGTCTTTTCGTACAGCAGGCGGCTGGCGTCGTTGCCGGGCTCGTAGGCGGCCAGCACCACGACGGGAAGATTCTCGTCGATCAGCGCATTCGGCCCGTGCTTCATCTCCCCCGCCGGGTAGCCTTCGGCGTGAATGTAGGAGATTTCCTTGAGCTTCAGAGCGCCTTCCAGGGCGATCGGGAAATGGACCCCGCGGCCGAGATAGAGGAAGTCCGTCGCCCGGAACAGCTTCCTGGTCAGATCCTCATAGATCGCTTCGTTCGAAAGGACGTGCTCCAACTTGCCGGGGATCCGCAGAAGTTCCTGCACCAGGGCCTGCCCGGTTTCCACCGGCATCGTGTCGCGGACCTGGCCCAGGTACATGGCCAGCAGGAAGAGCGCCGTGAGCTGGCAGGTGAACGCCTTGGTGCTGGCGACGCCGATCTCCGGGCCGGCGTGCGTCAGCAGAGTGCCGGCGGCCTCGCGGGTAATCATCGAGCCCACAACATTACAGATGGCGATTGTTTTGGAGCCTTTTTGTTTCGCTTCGCGCTGGGCGGCCAGCGTGTCAGCCGTTTCGCCCGACTGCGAAATGACCACGGTCAGCGTTTCCGGCCCCACAATCGGGTCGCGGTAGCGGAACTCGCTGCCGTAATCCACCTCCACCGGAATGCGCGCCAGCTTCTCGATCATGAACTTGCCCGCCAGGGCCGCGTGCCAGCTCGTCCCGCAGGCGATGATCCGCACCTGCTGGAACGCGCGCAACTGCTTCTGCGGAATGTCGATTTCGTCCAGGAAGATCCGGCCCGACTCCTGCCCCACGCGCCCGAGCATCGTGTCCCGGATGGAACGCGGCTGCTCGAACACTTCCTTAAGCATGAAGTGCTTGTAGCCGCCCTTCTCGGCCATGATCGGATCCCACAGAATGTGCGAGACCTGGCGCTTGATCGGGCGGCCGTTAAAGTCGGTGAGATGGACGCCCTCCGGCGTCAGCACCGCCAGGTCGCCGTCGTTCAGAAAGAACATGTCCCGCGTGTGGCTCAAAATGGCCGGGACGTCGCTCGCAAGAAAATACTCGTTGTCCCCCAACCCGATGACCGCCGGCGGACCGGACCGGGCCGCCACGATCTTGTGCGGGTCGAGCCGGGAAATCACGCCCAACGCAAACACGCCCGCCAACTGGCGGACCGCCGCCCGCACGGCATCCTCAAGGTTGCCCTCGAAGTGCTTCTCAATCAGATGCGCGATGATCTCGGTGTCGGTTTCGGTGACGAACAGGTGGCCTTCCCCTTCGAGCTGGTGCTTGAGGGCCAGGTAGTTTTCCACGATGCCGTTGTGGACCACGACAATATCGCCCTTGCAATCCCGGTGCGGGTGGGCGTTCTCTTCGGTCGGGCGGCCGTGCGTGGCCCAGCGGGTGTGGCCGATCCCATAATCGCCCTCCACTGGAGCGAGGCGGACGGCCTCTTCGAGGTTCCTCAGCTTGCCCTCGGCCCGGCGCACCACCAGGGCGTCGCCCCCGTCCAGCACGGCCAGGCCGGCCGAGTCATAGCCGCGGTATTCGAGACGGCGGAGGCCGTCGAGGATAATGGGCGCCGCTTCGCGCTTGCCGATGTAGCCAACGATTCCGCACATGAGACTTCTATTATCGGCGGAAATGGGCGCCCGCAGCAGGCCGAAGGTGGCGCGCAAAAGCAAAGAGCCCGCCGGGTTTGAAACCGGCGGGCTCTCTTGTTAATCGGGCAACGTCCTACTCTCCCACACGGTCGCCCGTGCAGTACCATCGGGGCTGAAGGGCTTAACTTCCGTGTTCGGGATGGGAACGGGTGGAACCCCCTCGCTACAGTCACCCAAAGGTCGTTTGCTCTTGGGGAGTATCCCCGTGAGCGGAACCTGAGGTATTGAATGATTGACGGGCTGACTTCAAGCCGCTTGCGGGAAGAAACTGTATCTACAGTTCATTTTATGGTCAAGCCGAACGGGCTATTAGTAGCAGTCAGCTTAGAGGATTACTCCAACTTGCACACCTGCCCTATCAACCTGGTAGTCTTCCAGGGCCCTTGATAGCTTTCGCTTGGGAGATCTCATCTTGGGGAAGGTTTCGCACTTATATGCGTTCAGCGCTTATCCTTACCGAACTTCGCTACCCAGCGGTGCCGCTGGCGCGACAACTGGATCACAAGAGGTTCGTCCAGCCGGGTCCTCTCGTACTACGGCCAGGCCCCCTCAAATCTCCTACGCCCACCACAGATAGGGACCGAACTGTCTCGCGACGTTCTGAACCCAGCTCACGTACCGCTTTAATAGGCGAACAGCCTAACCCTTGGGAGCTTCTACACCCCCAGGATGCGATGAGCCGACATCGAGGTGCCAAACCGGAGCGTCGATGTGAACTCTTGACTCCGATCAGCCTGTTATCCCCGGCGTACCTTTTATCCGTTGAGCGATGGCCCTTCCATGCAGAACCACCGGATCACTAAGTCCTGGTTTCCCACCTGCTTGACTTGTTGGTCTCGCAGTCAACCTGGTTTATGCCTTTGCACTCGAACGCCGATTTCCAAACGGCGTGAACCAAGCTTCGAGCGCCTCCGTTACCGTTTAGGAGGCGACCGCCCCAGTCAAACTACCCGCCTACCAATGTCCCTCTTCCGGATTACGGAAGTAGGTTAGAATCACAGATTGTTCAGGGTGGTATCTCACCGTTGGCTCCCCCGAGTCCGAAAACCCGGGTTCAAAGCCTCCCACCTATCCTGCGCAGAACAACCCATAATTCATTGAT
>DALYJJ010000218.1:0-7496 GCA_031969915.1 Bryobacteraceae bacterium
GCCGTCGACGACCTCGCCCAGGAAGCTCGCGCGGGCGATGTCGATGAAGAGTCCGGCGGGGGCGGAGGCGATGGAGAAGCGGGGCTCGGCCGCGGTGGCGGCGAGGAGGAGGGGGAGGCGCTGTTCGAAGGAAGGGCCTTCCCGGTACGTTTTGTGAGGGAAGGCGCGGGGGAGCACGAAGAGGACTTCGGCGGCGCAGGCGAGGGCGGCTTGGGCGAGGCCGAGGTGGGCGATGGTGGGGGGATTGAAGGCGCCGGGGAAGAGGGCCAGGCGGGAGGGCGCGCCGGGGGCCCGGCGGAGGAAGTCCATGGAGCCGATGATACCTTCAGGCAACGAGGCGGCGGCGGGGCGCATCTGATGCGGTAGAGTGAGGTAGCGATGTTCTCCTGGATCTGCCCAAAGTGTGGCCGTGACGTGCCGCCTTCGTACACCGATTGCCCGAATTGCGCGGCGAACCAGAGCGCGGCCGCGGCGGCGCCCGCGGCGGGGCCCGCGCCGCCCCAGGGGTATCCGCCACCGTCACAGGCGCCGGCGTATGCTCCGCAGGCGGCTGCTCCCGCGCCAGCGCCGGCGTATGCTCCGCAGGCGGCTGCTCCCGCGCCTCCGCCGCCGTATGCTCCTGCCCAGGGCGGCTACGCGCAGGCTCCGCCGCAGGGGTATCCGCCGCCGCCGCACGGTTATCCGCGGCGCCATATTCCGGAGTGGGCGGTGGTGCTGGGCACGGTGGTGGTGATCGGGCTACTGGCCGCGGGCGCTTATTTCTTCCTGCTGCCTTCGCGGCAGACGGCTTCGGCGAAGAATGGCAAGGCGTCGACGGAGGCGGTGGCGGCTCCGGAAGGGCCGGTGAGCACCGTGGTTTCGAAGCATCCGTACGCGCGGCACCTGGACATTGCCGGGATCCGGTTGATCGAAGAGAAGGGGCTGAAGGCGAAGTTCGTGATCGTGAACCACTCCTCGGCCGACATGTCGAGCATTCCGGTGGTGATCCGGCTGTCGCGGGTGGGGTCGAAGCCGGACGAAGAGCCGCTGACCACGGCGGCGATGGAACTCCCGTCGCTGGGGCCGTACGAATCGAAAGAGATCACGGTGCCGGTGAAGGCGAAGCTGCGGGCCTATGAGATGCCGGACTGGCAGTTCATCCGGGGCGAAGTGGAGATCAAGGCCGAGCCGTGACGGCGGGGAAGGCGAAGAAGCCGCGCACGCAGGCGGAGCGGCGGGAGCGGCTGGGGGCGATTCTGGCGCACCTGGACAGGCTCTACCCGAACGTGACCTGCGCGCTCCATCATGGCAGCGCATGGGAGTTGCTGGTGGCGACGATCCTGAGCGCGCAGTGCACGGACCAGCGGGTGAACCTGGTGACGCCGGGGCTGTTCGCCAAGTACCCGACCATTGAGGATTTCGCGGCGGTTTCGCCGGAGGAACTGGCGCAGGATATCCGCTCCACGGGTTTCTTCAACAACAAGGCGAAGTCAATTGTGGGCGCGGCGCGGAAGATCCTGGGGGAGTTCGGGGGCGAGGTTCCGGCCGAGATGGATCGACTGCTGACCGTGCCGGGGGCGGCGCGGAAGACGGCGAACGTGGTGTTGGGGACGGCGTTCGGGATTGCGTCGGGCGTGGTGGTGGACACGCACGTGCAGCGGATTTCACAGCGGCTCGACCTGACCAAGGAAGACGATCCGGTGAAGATCGAGCGGGACCTGATGAAGGCGGTGCCGAAGGAGAAGTGGATCCTGTTTTCGCACCAGGTGATCCACTTCGGGCGGCAGATCTGCGTAGCGCGGAAGCCGCGCTGCGGGGAGTGCGCCATCGGGCCGCTGTGCTACGCGGCGGACAAGAGTATCGACTAGGGCGGCGGCCGCCGGGCGCTAGGCCGCGGCGGGGATCCGGCCATCGAAGATCTCGCCGATCTGGCGGGCGGTGTCCCGCGCCTCCAGGTGAATGAGGCCGGCGTTGGCGAACGTCGGGCCGAGCACGGCGAGAACGGCCTTGGAGCCGGCGGAGTAGACGAACAGGTGTCCGTCGGCGGCGGCGACGTTGATCTCGTGCATCCCACCGATGGCGAGGCTGTCGGTGAGGCGGCGGCCGAGGCTGCACGCGGCGGCGGCCATGGCGGCGAGCCGTTGCGGGTCAATGCCCGGGGCCAACTGATGGGCGATGGCGAGGCCTTCGACCGAGGCGAGCAGGACGCCGCGGACTTCGGGCACGGCAGCTTTGAGTTGCTCGAGCTGCTTAATGACTTCTTCCAGTTTAGACATGGAACCTCCGGGGAACGGGGAGCCGATAACGGCAAACGAACACACCCTTAGATCGGCGGCTAAGCGTTTCTCCTTTAGGCGGGGGGCCGTTGGGGAGAGCCTGACGACGGAGGTCCGGCGAAAGCCTCAGGGCGTTGAGGCGCGGGCTTGGGCTGGCTGCCAGTAGACTGGAGAGACAAGGAACCGCCGTGAACGCAATTCAATGGAACGAGCCATGGCGCGAAGTTCGGGAGGAGAGCGAGCGCGCCGGTCTGGAACGGGAACTGGCTGCGGAAGTCGGGCCCCAACACCCGCTGTGGGGGTTGGGGGCGAGAATCATCGGACGCCACTCCAGCCAGGACGATGTGGTTGTGTCGCTCGCTGCCGGCGGCTACGCGATCGTTCACCTGGTCTGGCATGGCCACATCGATCGGTTCCCGAGAGAGTACCCTGCGACCACGATCTACGCGGATCAGGCCGAGCTGCAGGCGGCGTTGGACAGCGATGAGTTCAGTTGACGGCGAGAGCGTCGCGGTCCGGGAGCGGCGGGAAGGCGCCGTGCGGTTCGCGCTGATACCAGAAGACGACGGAGGCGATGTCGTCCTGTAGGGGAAGATACTCGCCGGGGACATTCGCCTTCCAGCCGAGGGCCTGGATGGTGACGCGCAGATCCTGCTTGAAGCGGATGGGGTCGACGATGTGCCAGCGGTACATGGCGAAGCGCTGCTGGGACTGGTAGACGCCGTCGGGCTTGAGCACCTGGTGGAGGCCGGCGTAAGCGGTGCTGAACTCCTGATACTGGCGGGTTTGCCGGTTTTCGAAATTGTAGGAGCCGCAGAAGTAATCTTCGGTGCCGGTGCCGGCGATGGTGGGATAGTCGCGGTCGCCGTCGAGGTAGAACTTGATTTCGCCTTCGCCCCACCAGCCGCTATTGCGGACGCCCCAGGCCAGGTAGGTTCCGACGTACTGGCCGGCGCCTTTGACGCCGTCGATGAGCGTGTAGACCGATTTGAAGGGGAGCGGATTGACGCGGCGGAACTGGGCGTGGAAGTAGGCGGCGTCGGCGGGAACCTGGGTGAGGGTGTAGTCGATCTGGTAATAGAGGACCATTTCCTTCTCGTCGAGGTTCTCCATGGTGATGCGGGCGCGTTGGCGGAAGGGCATGAGCCAATAGCTATTGAAGGCGGAGCCGGGGTTGACGGTGACGGCGAGGGAATTGAGGGGGGCGTAGCGGCCCCAGCCCATGCCGAAGAAGTCGCCGACGGGGACTTCGACGGAGGGGGTTTTCTCGTCGTCCCAGTAGATGCGGAGGATGGACCAGCGCCAGTTGCCGGTGGGGGTCATCCAGATATGTTGGACGGCGCCGGAGCCTTTGATGTCGGCGAGGGTGAAGGTCTCGCCGGGCTTGATGCGGACGCTGGGGCTGACCTTCCAGCCCTGGCCGAGGTTGCGGGCGGCGTTCTTGCCGGTGCCTTCGGTGGCCATGCCGCCGCGCCCTTTTTCGCCGGTGAAATTCTCCGGGCTGATGGAGCGGGTCTCGGCGTTGGAGATCCGGAAGAGGTTGTGGAGGCCGGTTTCGAGGCCGTCGAAGACGGGGACTTGGGGAAGCGCGAGCGGGGCTGCCAGGAGCATGGCGAGGAGGAGACGAGGCGTCATGGGACCTTCTTTCTAACCAGAATTGTATGCGCTTGCGGTCTCTGAGAGATTTCCTTAGGTACTAATGAAAAACCGCTGACCCTCCGATTAAGGGTGAGGGAGGACAGGCCCGGAACGGGTGCCTGTCACGAAGGATTCGCGAGGAGGTTTGCGGTGGCCGCGTGCAGGCAATGTGGAAAGCCGCTGCCGCTCCTGAGCAGAGTGGCGGGAGAGGGAGAGTTCTGCTGCGATGCACACCGCCTCGAGTATCGGGAACGGTATGACTTGCGCGGCTTGGACAAATTGCTGAAGAAAGCGTTGCGGGAAGAGACGCCTTCGGGCGAGGACGGCGGCGGATCGGCGGTGGCGGTGGCGGCGGGGCCTTTGATGCCGGTTGCCGGTGCGGCTGGCGCGCCGGTGGTTGGGGAGTCGATACGGGCTCTGGGCGAGGCGCTGCGCATTCAGCACGAGCTGATCGAGCCGGACGAGGAAAGCGACGAGGCGCTGCCGGTGGAGGCGCCGGAGGCGGCGGCGCCCCGGCGGGCGCGGCCTGTGGCGGTGCGATGGGAGACGCGGACCCAGGGGTTCCGGCCGGACTGGCCGGCCGCTTGCGCGCTGGCGATGGAGGCGATCCGGGACAGTGAGTACACGGCCCTGTGGATCGAACAGGACCTGGGGACGGCGCCGGAGGTGGTAGCGGAAGAGACTGCCGCAGCGGTGGAAGAAGCGAAGGAAGAAGCTCCGGCGGAGGCTGGGGCGCGGCCTCGGCGGGCGGGGATCGCGCGCACACAGACGCGCGCGGCGCGCCTGGCGGCGAGAGCCGAGCGCACGGTGCGCAGTGTGCCGCCGGCGGCGCTGCGGTTGCATGTGCCGCGCCATACGGCGCTGCCCTTACGGCGGAGGATCACGCTGGCACCGCCCGGAGCGGCTCCGGCGGCGGGCCCGGTCCGGGCCAAGCGGGTTCCCGAACGCGAGGAACTGGAAGCGACGGCCTTGCGGCCGGCGGTGACGGTGAGGGTGGCTGAGCCACCGGCGGCGGTAGCGGTGCCGGCGGAAGCGGCGCCCGCTCCCCCAAAGGCACCCACGCCCGCAGAGCGGCCCGCGCCGGCGGTTGCGCCGCCGTTGACGGCGGAGCCGGGGACGCTGGTCTTACCGGTGGAGACGGGAGGGTTCTTCAGCCGCATACCGGTGGCCGCCTGGGTCGGCGTGGTGATTCTGGGGGCGCTACTGTGCGGCGGGTATTTCGTATTCAAGCCGGGATCGGTGAAACGGCCGCAGCCGATGGACACGGCGGTTCCGGCGCCGGTGGCGATGGGGGGCGTGGCATGGTTCGTGGAGTCGCCGCAGGGGACGAAGGCGCGGGAGACGGGGATTCAGTTCTCGTTGTACCGGCCGTCGCTGGCGCTGTCGGATTACCGCATGGAGTTTGAGGGCGAGTTGGAGGCGAAGAGCCTCGGCTGGGTGATCCGGTATGCGGATCCAAAGAACTATTACGCGATGAAGATCCGGGCGTCGCGGCCGGGGGACGCTACGGGCGCGACCTTTGTGCGCTATGCGGTGATCGGCGGCGAGGAGACGGACCGCTTTGAGCTGCCGCTGGCCGCGAAGGTGCGGCCCGGGATGAAGATCAAGGTCCGGGTGGATGCCAAGGGGCCGCGGCTGATCACGTATGTGCAGGGGACGGCGGTGAACGAGTGGAGCGACACCAAGCTCAAGACGGGCGGGTTCGGATTTCTGAACACGCGCGAAGAGCGGGCGCGGATCGCTCAGGTGCAACTTTCCTTTCTGAAGGGCGCGAGCGTGCAATGAGCGACAAGACGAACCAGGTGGCATGGTACATCGACAACGACCTTGTGGAGGCGTTGTTGCGGGGAGAGGCGGCGGAGCCGGGCGTGGAGAAGACGCCGGCGGCGGCGCCGAGTCTCGGCAAGGCGGTGGCGCTGCACATGGAGGGGCGCGCGCAGGAGGCGTTGAAGGAGCTGTCGGCGGGCCTGGAAGCGGGCCAGCAGCAGGACGAGTTGTTCAGCGCGCAGGGCCACATCCACTTCGAGATGCAGAAGTACGAAGAAGCGCTGGCCTGCTACCAGAGGGCATTGGCGGCGGGAGAGAGCGCGGCGGTGTCGGCGTTTAACGCCGGGGCGTGCCTGGCGCGGCTGCGGCGTTGGCCGGAGGCGGCGGAGGCGTTTGCGATCTCCGTGGACAAAGAGCCGGGGCGGGTGTCGAGCCATGCCGGGCTGGGCATTGCGCGGCTCTACCTGGGGCAGACCGAGCAGGCCCTGGCGGCGTTCGAGCAAGCGCTGGCGATCCAGCCGGACCATGCGGGAGCGCGGTTTGGCAAGGGCGTGGGACTTCACCTGCTGAAGCGGTTCAACGAGGCGTTGGACATTTACGAAGAGCTGCTGAAGGACAACCCGAAGTCCGAGGAGCTGTTGGGGAACGCGGTGGCGGCGGGCGTCGGGCTGGCGGATGGGGAACTGGCGCGCGAGTACGCGGAGAAACTGCAGAAGCTGCGGCCGCAGTCGCGGACGGCGCTGGAAGGGCTGGCCTCGTCGGCTTTGATTCGCGAGGACTACGCGGTGGCGGCGCGGTATTGCGCGCAGTTGGTGGAGACGAATCCGAAACAGCCGGAGGCGTGGTACAACCTGGGCGTGGCCAACCACCGGCAGGGGCAGTTGCCGCAGGCGATGCAGGCGTACGGGCAAGCGCTGATCGTGCAGCCGGAGTTTGCGGAGGCGCAGGGAGCGTTGGCGCTGGTGCTGCAGGAGCAGGGCGACCTGGACGGCGCCTGGAACGCCTATCAGAAGCTGCGGGAGAGCGCGCCGGGGTGGGCGGTGCCGCGCTGGAACCTGGCGGTGCTCACCGAGCAGCGGGGCGACGCGGCGGGGGCGGAGGCGCTCTACCGGGAACTGCTGGACCGCGAGCCGGAGCGCGAAGAAGCCTGGTTCCGGCTGGGCTGCCTGTTACTCGATCGAGGAGAACTGCCGGGGGCGGTGGAGGCCTTTGAGGCCTGCGTGGCGAGAAAGGCCCTTTGGGCGGAAGCGTTGCAGAACCTGGGCATCGCTTATGCGAAGCAGGGCGAGTGGGCGAAGGCCCGCCAGGCTCTGGAAAAGGCGGCGGCCTCGCAGCCGGAATCGGAAGGGGCGGTGCGGGCGCTGGCGGCCGTGGCGGTGGAACAGGGCGACTGGGAAGCGGCCCGGCACGCACGCGAGAAGCTGCTGGCACTGGGCGACGTTTCGCCGGAGCTGGCCTACAACGTGGCGCTGCTCGAACACAACGCGGGACACCTGGAAGAGGCGGTGGCGGGATACCGGGCGTCGCTCGAGATCCGGCCCGAGTTCGTCGAAGCGAGCGTGAACCTGGGCCATGCGCTGCACGATCTGGGGCAGGAAGAAGAAGCGCGGCGGCTGTGGCGGGAGACGCTCGAGAAGCAGCCGGAACTGGCCGCGCCGTACTTCGGCTGAAGCGGGCAGAAAAAAAGCGCCGGAAAGACCCGGCGCTTGCGTCAGACTAACGGAAAAAATGGAACGCGGACCGCGGCGGGAAGGCCGCGGGCCGGATTACTCGTCCTTGATCAGATCCGCGACATCCTTCGCGGTGACCGAACCGAACAGTTGATCCTGCTCGCCG
>DALYJJ010000219.1:0-7452 GCA_031969915.1 Bryobacteraceae bacterium
CGATAACGTGACGAACCGCCAGTACCTGGAGACCCAGAATTACATCGAATCCCGCTCCAACCTTTCCACTGGGCCAGGGTGAGGCCGGCGTTGGCCACCAGGCGCGGGGCGCGGTCCACGTAGACGCGGGGATTTGTGCCGCGGTAGAAGGCGTTGCCGACGCTGGTTACGCCGCCCGACACGCTGAGGCTGCGGGTGATCATGAAAGACGTTTTTCCCTCCCAGCCGTAAGCGCGGGAAGGGCCGAGAAACTCGAGCGAGCCGTCGTCGGCGACGTAGACCAACTCGTTGGAGCGATCGATGAAAAAGGCGTCGAGGGCCAGGGCAAGGCGGCGGAAGCGAGTGGAGACGCCGAGTTGGGAGAAGTCCGTGGTGGCGATCTTGGTTCCGCCCCGGCGGGAGAGTATGCTGCGGGCGTCGATGGAGGAAATGCCGCGTCCGTAGTTGGCGTGCACGGTGAGGGGGAGGCGGGCGAGAGGTGAATACGCCGCGCTGAGCTTGGGCTGGAGGCGGCCGCTCGATTCGGCGGCGCTTTGGGAGGGATCGACGCGATCGCGCACGTCGAAGGAAAAAGCGTCATAGCGCAGGCCGGCGCCGAGAATCAGGCGGCCGGCGAGGAGGCTGGCGGTCTCCTGGGCGTACAGGCCGCCGTTGGCGACGCGGGCGTTGGCGCGCGTGGTAACTCCGGTGGGTGCGCGGCCGATCCGGGGATAGAGTCCTACATTAATGTGATTGTCGTGGAAGTTACCGCCGGCGGTGAGATAGCTTTGGGCGCCGAAGAGCCGGTGGGGTCGAAGATACTGCATGTTACTCCCGTACTGGAGGCGGGAATCGTGCTGCTGAATCGCGTCGCCGTTTTCGGGATCGTTCAGGAAGAAAGTGAAGTTCGAAAAGAGATCGAACAGGGAGCGCGTGGCGAAGGCGTCGGCTTTCCACACGCCGCCGGCCGCGTCTTCCTGGCGGAAGTAGCCGGCGAGGGTAGCGGCGCGCACGATGCCGCCCTCGCCGGGATCGAGAAAACCGAACCGGTGGAGCCGGCCGGCGGCGACCTCTTCCAAGGGGATCTGGCCGGAGGAATCGAAGCTGTTCAGACCGCCGTTCATCTTGAGGGCGAAGCTGCGCTTCGGGGAAAGGCGCCGCGTGAAGTTGGCGGTGAGGTTATCGCGGCGGTAGTTCAAAGGCTTCACGAAGGGGCCGTCGCTGTGCGACCCCTCGTAGGCGACGAAGGCGTCCACGTTTCGCCAGTTGGGGCTGAATCCCAGGAAGCCGCGCTGGGTGTTGAAGGAGCCGCCCTGCAAGCGCAGGGTGAGCACGTCGGGCAGGGACTCCCGCAGCCGGATATGGACGACACCGAGGCCGCTGAAGTCGCCGTACTCGGCGCTGAAGGGTCCGTTGATGATCTGGGCCTCCTCGACGAGTTCGGGAGTGAGGCTTTTGAGCGAGCCCAGATAGCCTTGCCCGTGACCCTGGGTGGTCTGGTTCTGCTGGACGTTGTCGACGAGTACTTTGAGGCCGCCGTTGACGCCGCCGTGATCGAGATTGAAGCCGAAGCGGCGCACCTCAATGGACTTGCCGCCGCCTTCGTGCTGACCGGCGTTGATGCCCGCGTTCAACTGGTGGAAGAGTTGGTCGTCGCGGGAGAAGAGGGTCTGGGCGAAGACCTCGTGGTTGCGGTAGTCGATGGCGGGTTCGACGGGAGAGGCGTTAATAGTGATGGACGTGTGGACCGCGGGCAGCGGCAGCTCCTGCCGCGACAGCAGACCCCAGAAGACAAGGAAGTAGATCGAAGCAGGCACGTGAGAGGTACGAGAGCGCCGGGCAAACGGATTTGCGCTACTCTCGAACGAAATGGACGGCTTACGATTCACCTGCCAGCCGGGTTGCACGAAGTGTTGTGAGGTGAAGGGGTTCGTGTATCTGACGGAAGCGGACCTCGCGCGGGCCGCCGCGCACCTGGGCATGACGCGGGCGGCGTTCGAGGAACGGTACGTCTACCGGACCCGGCACCTGTTGCGCCTGCGCAAGCCGCGAGGCGCGCAATGCCACTTCCTGAAAGAAGGCGGCTGCCAGATCCATCCGAACAAGCCGGCGCAGTGCCGGCTGTTTCCGTTCTGGCCGGAGTTGGTGGAGCGGAGGCGGGAGTGGCAGCGGACGGGGGAGTGGTGTCCGGGGATCGGGCAGGGGCCGTTGATTCAAATCGGGACGGCGGTGGAAACGGCATCCGAAATGAAACGCGCGTACCCGACCATGTACTCCTGAGGGGTGAGAGCGGGGAAGGGAACGGCGAGATTTCGCCGGGACCGCCGTTTTTCTAGCAGTTGGCGGGGGACCCGTATAGCCATATCGGCACATCGGCGGGTGGTTTTGAGCATTTCTTGGGCTGGCACGCCAAGTGCAATTACCCGGGCGTATGTTCGACCCCATCGCCAACCGCATTGAGCATTACATGGATCTGCTGGCGCGCCGGCAGAACCTGGTGGCTTCGAATATCGCCAACGCGAACACGCCCGGCTACAAGACTCGGGACATCGACTTTCAGTTTGAGTTCATGAGTGCGATGAACGGCGTGTCGCCACGGACCGTTGAGCCGGTGGGCCTGGCGGCGAAGAACGACGGCAACAATGTGAGCCTGGACCGGGAATCCCGCCTGCTGGCGGAGAATGCGCTGCGGTTCAGCCTCGGTTCGCAGTTGATGCGTTCCCAAGTTCGGATGGTGCGGGCTGCGATTCAGGAGGCCAAATGAGTTTGTTTTCCCTGCTTTCGGTGAGTTCCTCCGGCATGTCGGCGCAGCGCTCGCGCGCGGAACTGCTGGTGGAAAATATCGCCAACGCCGAGACCACGCGGACGCCCGAGGGCGGTCCGTACCGTCGCAAGGATGCGATCTTCCGGGCCGAGGCGCAGGCGTCGCCGTTTTCGGCGGTGTTTCAGACCGAAATGGGGACCGGAACCATGGGCGTGGGAGTGGCGGAGGTGGTGGAAGACATGCGTCCGCCGGAGAAGCGCTACGTTCCGGGGCACCCGGATGCGGACGCCCAAGGGTACGTGCTGTTTCCAGCCGCGAACCCGGTGGAAGACATGGTGGACCTGATGGGCGCGACGCGAGGGTACCACGCGAACGTGGCGGCGATCGGCGCGATCAAAGACATGATTCAGAAGTCGATCGACCTGTTGCGCTAGGAGATACGCCATGCCCTCCCCGATCACTCTCATCAACGGCGGTTCGCTCCCGGCTTTGGCCCAACCGGCGGCCCTGAGCAAGCCGGGCGGTCCGGCGTTCAAAGACGTGCTGCAGGACGCGGTGCAGCGGGTGGACGCCTTTCAGAAAGACGCCGCCAAGTCAGTGGACCGATTTCTCTCCGGCGAGTCCGACGATGTGCATTCGACGATCCTGGCGGCACAGCGCGCGGAGCTTTCCCTCGAACTGTTTCTCCAGGTGAGAAACAAGGTCGTGAACGCCTACCAGGAAGTTATGAGGATGCAGCTCTAGCTGCGGAATAGCACCGGTACGCCATGAGCCAAATGCGCCAACTCTGGGAGCGGCTGACGGGGAAGCAGAAGATCTCCCTGCTCATCGCCGCGGTGGTTGTGGCGGGCGGGCTGTACTCCTTGGCCGGGTGGAATAGGGAGCGCGATTTTCAGCCGATGTACCGCGGGCTGGCGGCCGACGACGCGGGGTCGATTGTCGCCAAGCTCAAGGAAACGAACACCGAGTATCGGGTTTCCGACGGCGGGAGTACGATTCTGGTCCCCTCGGCCCGAGTGGCCGAAGTGCGGCTCCAAATCGCCGCGGCGGGATTGCCGAAGACGGGGCGGATCGGGTTTGAGCTATTCGACGGCGCCAACTTCGGGACCACGGATTTCGGGGAGCAGGTGAACTTCCGGCGGGCGGTGGAAGGGGAGTTGGAGCGCTCGGTACGGTCGATCAGCGAAGTGGAGTCGGCGCGGGTTCATGTCACATTTCCGAAGCAGTCGGTGTTCCTGGAAACGAGGCAGGCGGCGAAGGCGAGCGTTCTGGTGAAGCTGCGGCCGGGTGTGAAACTGGCGGCGGGGAATGTGACCGCCATCCGCCACCTGGTGGCGAGTGCGGTGGAAGGCTTGCAGCCGGAGGCGGTGAGCGTCCTGGACATGAATGGGAACCTGCTGAGCAAGCCGCAGCGCTCGCTGCCGGGCGAGGGGGGCGACTCGTCGGAAGCGGGTCTGGAGTACCGCCAAAGCCTGGAGAAGGACCTGCTGCTGAAGATTCACTCGACGCTCGAGCCGCTGCTGGGCGCGGATCGCTATCGCGCGGGGGCGTCGGTGGAGTGCGATTTCACGAGCGGGGAGACGAGTGAAGAGAGCTACGACCCGGCGCGGTCCGTGATGACGAACTCGCAGAAGACGGAGGAGTCGAGCGGAGCGGCGCTGGCCGCCGGAGTGCCGGGGACGGCGTCGAACCTGCCGCGGCCCGCGGTGCGCCCGGCGGCGGCGACCGGTTCGGCTGTGCTGCGCCGCACCGAGAACATCAGCTATCAGTCGAGCCGCTTCGTGAAACGTCTCCGGCTGCCGCAGGGCGGAGTGAAACGGATTTCGATCGCCGTTCTGGTGGATCACGATGTTCGGTGGGAAGGTTCCGGCAAGCAGACGAAGCGGGTGGTGACGCCGCCCGCGCCGGAACGGCTGAAGGTCATCCGGGACGTTCTGTCGGGGGTGGTGGGTTTACAGGCGGATCGCGGCGATTCGATTCTGGTGGAGACCCTGCCGTTCGAGTCCACGCTGAACGGGCCGCCGCCGGAGGCGCTGCCGGCCGCCCCGGTGACCCAGACCTTTGCCCTGCCCCCGTGGCTGGAGAACGCACTGAAGCAGACGCCGCTGCCGGTGCTGCTCGGCGTCGCCGGAGCGACCTTTGTGGTGATGATCGGCGGCCTGGCGTTCCTGATCCTGCGGAGCCGGAAACGGAAGAAGGCGAGGGCGGCGGCAGGTCCGGCGGTGGAAGGCGGCCGGAAGGGAATGGAACTCGAGCCGCCGGTGAATGAGTTTGGCAACCAGATCGAAGCGACCCTGGCGCGCCAGAGGGCGCTGCAGGAGAAGCAGGAACAGGAGATTCTGGCTAGTCTGAACTCTGCCACGCCGATGACGATGAAGTCGGAAATCCTGAAGAAGCACATTGGCGAGCAAGCCAAGAAAGACCGCACCGCGATGGCCCACGTCGTGCGGTCGTGGCTGGCGGAGGAGGATGACCGATGATCGCCAACGCCAAGGCGCAAGTAGAGAAGATCAGCGGCCTTCGGAAGGCGGCTATCCTGATTGTCACGCTGGGCGACCAGTTGGCTGCCGAGGTGATCAAGGAACTGGCGGACGACGAAGTAGACCTGATCAGCCGCGAAGTCGCCAAGCTGCCCACCTTTACGAACGAACAAGCCGAGGCGATCCTCGACGAGTTCTACCAGATGTCGATGGCGCACGATTACGTGCTCAAGGGGGGCCTCGACTACGCCAAGAAGATTCTGATCGGGGCCTTCGGGCCGGAGCACGGGAAGCGGGTTCTCGACCGGTTGGTGAAGCAACTCGGAAGCGAAACGGCGAGCTTCGACGCGCTGCAGAAGGCCGATCCGCAACAGCTCGCCAAGTTCATCCACGCCGAGCACCCGCAGACGATCGCGCTGGTGCTGTCGCACTTGAATGCCTCGCAAGCCGCAAACCTTCTCTTCTCGCTGCCGCCGGAACTGCGCGCCGACGTAGCGCTGCGCATGGCCAGCCTCGACCAGATCTCGCCGGACATCATCTCAAAGATCGCCGGCATCATCGATCAGAAGCTGAAGGCCCTGGGCGAGTTGAGCCGCGAATCCTACGGCGGCGTGCGCGCCGTCGCCGAAGTGTTCAACCGGATGGATTCCTCGACGAGCAAGGAGCTACTGGACACCATCGACCAGGCGGATCCGAATCTCGCCGAAACCATTCGCCACCTGATGTTCGTGTTCGAAGACCTGCTCCTGATCGACCCGACAGGACTCAAGGAAGTCCTTTCACGGGTCGATCGCAAGCTGCTGACGGTGGCGCTGAAGGGGACCAGCGACCAGTTGCGGAACCACTTCCTGCAATGCATGTCGCAGCGCGGCGCGGAGATGCTGCGCGAAGACATGGACGCGCTGGGGCCGGTAAAGATCAAAGAAGTAGAGGCGGCACAGCAGCAGATCATCGCGGTGGTCCGCCAACTGGAAAGCGAAGGGGTGATCAGCATGAAGGGCGCCGTGGGCGAGCAGTATGTCGTCTAGAGTGCGGCGGGGCGGGTCCGCCGACGCGGCGCGCGCCTTCGAATGGAGCTACGTCGGCGATCCGGAGCAGGCGCCGGAACGGCCCGCGCCGCGGCCGGCGTCCCATGACGGAGGCGCCCAGGGCGGAGCGAACGCGGCGCAGGAAGCCCAGTGGGCGCGCCAGGCGGAGATGGAATACCAGCGCGGCCGGCGGGAGGGAGAAGCGTTGGGGGCGCGCCAGGCCGAAGGGAAGCTGGCGGCCCTCTACGAACGCCTGGCCCACTCCATCGCGGAGACGGCCAGCTATCGGGAGCGGTACCGGCGGCAATCCGAGCAGGACCTGGTGCGGCTTTCCCTCGCCGTCGCGCGCCGGATTCTGCAGCGGGAACTGCACGTCGATCCGGAGGCGATTCTCGGTCTGGTGAAGGTGGCGCTCGAGAAGATCAGCCTGCGCGAGGTCCATGCGGTGCGCGTCCACCCGGAGGATGTCCAGACCCTGCGGGCGCACCTGGAGCGAATCGGAGCGCCCTCCACGGTCCGCATGGAGGCCGACCCGGGGCTGGAGCGGGGGGCGATCCTGTTCGACACTGTGCGTGGCCAACTCGACGCGTCGGTTGAAACCCAGCTCCAACAGATCGAACAAGGCTTCTCCGACATTCTGCGGAGGTCGTCATGAACCATTGGGACACGGCGCCGTTTCACGATTTCCTGGCGCACTGCAGCCCCGCCCGCTGGTCGGGCGCGGTCACCGAACTGACCGGCCTGCTGGTCGAATCGCAGGGACCGGCCGCGGCGGCGGGCGACTTCTGTTCGATTCGCACCTCGGCGGGGCGGCGGATCCGGACGCAGGTGATCGGCTTCCGTAACGGGCGCGTTCTTTCGATGCCGCTCGAGGAAACCGACGGTCTCCAACTGGGCGACGTCGTCGAAACGCAGGCGGAAGAGGCGCGGGTGGCGGTGGGACCGGGACTGCTGGGCCGGGTTCTCGACGGCTTCGGCAATCCGATCGACGGCGGTCCGGAGATTGCCGCCGCGGCGCGCTATGACCTGTACCGGCAGCCGCCCGGCCCGTTGGAGCGCGAACACATCACCGAGCCGCTAGTGACGGGCGTACGCGCGATCGACGGCCTTCTCCCCATTGGCAAAGGGCAGCGCATCGGGCTGTTCGGCGGAAGCGGCGTGGGCAAGAGCACGCTGCTCGGGGCGATGGCGCGGCACAACA
>DALYJJ010000220.1:0-7384 GCA_031969915.1 Bryobacteraceae bacterium
CGAATGGCGGGCTGCTGGTGGGGGCGGCCTTGACGCAGCGGCCGGAGTTGTTCCGCGCGGTGCTGTGCGGGGTGCCGCTGCTCGACATGCTGCGGTATCACAAGTTCGGATGGGGCCGGATGTGGGCCACCGAGTACGGCAGCGCGGACGACGCGAAGCAGTTCGCATACCTGCGCCGGTATTCGCCGTATCACAACGTGAAGCGGGGAGCGAAGTATCCGGCGACGATGATTTACACGGGCGATGCGGACACGCGCGTGGATCCGCTGCACGCACGAAAGATGGCCGCGCTGCTGCAGGCGGCGAACCAGAGCGACCGGCCGATGCTGCTGCGATACGACACGCAGTTCGGCCATTCGCCGGGCATGCCGCTCTCCGAGCAGGTGGACCTCATCGCCGACCAGGCGGCGTTTCTCTTCCGCGAGCTGGGCATGGATGAGGCGCCGGCGGCGGGCCGGCCGGCTACGCGCCGTTGAGAACCGGGAAAAACCGGGGAACGTCTCGTCCGTCCCCGGTTTTTGTTAGTCGCCGTTGGCGTGGGCCATGGGCTGAGGGGGGCGCGAGGCCGCCAGTTGGCCCAGGGGGACGTGGATCGTCGGCAGATGGCCGGCGTTCATGGTGCTGGTGACCATCTCGTCTTCCAAGGCCGCGCCGAACTTCTCCTTTAAGAGCTGGAGGCGGAGGCGGGCTTCGAAGTCGGCGAGCTGCTGGTCGACGGAGGTGCGGCGCTCCTTGTTCTCCACCATGTCTTCGCGGTAGCGCTTGAGGAAGTAGCCGATGGTCTCGACGCGGATTTTGATGGAGCCGGTGGGCTTGTTCTCGTCGATGTCCTTGAAGCAGAAATACGGCGTGCCGCTGTGTTCGACGATCTCTTCCACCACGGTGTAAATCGGCGCGTCGTGGCCGCATTTGAAGCTGCTGAGCTCCAAGGCCACCAGGTTCGGATGTCTGGCGACGTACTTGGCGGCCCAGATTTTGCGGGTCGTGTTTTCGCTGTAGGAGTTCTTCCACACGTCGGTGACGGCCATGGGATGCGGGATCTCGCCGCGGCGGACTTCGTCGCCGAAGAGCTTCCACACGATGTCGTCGTCGATGGGGAGGCAGTCCTGGGTGAAGACAGGGTAGCCGAGTTTCTGGAACTCCTCGAGGATCTCGTGGTTGACGCCGGGGTCGTTGTGATACGGGCGGCCGAGGACCACCACGCCGATGCGGTTTTCCCGCTCGAGCTCTTCGAGGACCTCGCGGGCGGCGCCGCGCATGGTCACGTTGTTGAAGACGTCCAGGGCGCGGTAACCCTCGGCGACGGCGCGGGCGTTTTCTTCGGGAGTGAGGCCGAGGACGTCACGGAACTCTTCGAACATCTGGCGCTCGAAGAGATCGGGCTTGGACGGATTGACGAAGGTATCGAGGAACTGGACGTTCTTCTCGGCGAAGAGGTCGCCTTCCTTCTTGAACGCGGCCTTGACGGCCTCCGGCGTGGTCGCCACGGTGGGGCAGCTACGGCTGGCCTGGATGCTGTGCAGGTCGCTGGTGAGGCAATCGATCATCGGGAAGAAGATGTAGTCGAGCGGCTTCTTCGCGTGATGGACGTAGAGCAGGTTGTGGACGTGCGGGATGCCGAGCTTGGAAGGGAAGCAAGGGTCGATCGCGCCCCGTTTGCCGCCCTCTTTGTAGAGCGTTTCGTTGGTGTAATCGGAGAAGACGATGTTCTCCGCCTTGACGCCGAGGGAGGCGAGATAGCCGGTGAACAGCGGCGTCATGGAGTACATGTTGAGGACGCGCGGAATGCCGAAGCGCAGTTTTGCGCGGCGATCGAGGAGCGCGGCGCGCTTCTTCTGCGAGGCCGTGAGGCGCAGTTTGGGCGCGGGGTCGGAGACGTTCGGGGCGTCGGGGACGCGGAAGACGGCGCGGGCGGCGACTTCGACGAAGTTCGGGTTGGCGGCCTTCATCTTGTCGAGGTTGCCCTTGATGTTCCGCATTTCGTTGATGTCTTCGACGGTGCCTTTTTCGCAGGTCGCGATGATCAGGCGCTGGGAACCGGCTTCGAGCGGAACCTTGGACTTGGCGGGCCGGTAGGCGTTCTCGTTGAGGTTGGTGGTCTTGACGTCAATGAAGGTGCGGAGGCACTTGTTCTTGCAGAAGTAGCAGCGGGTGGCCTCTTCGCGCGTGGTCTTGTAGGAGATCTGCTGGACGGCGTAGAGGCCGATGAACGTCGACTCGCGGCCGTGGTCCCACAGGCGTCCGGCTTCGAGCGCGGCACCGATGGCGCCGGCCTCGCCGCAATGTTCGTGAACGATGACCTGGGCCGGTGTGTCCTTGCCCTTGAAGCGGGACTCGATGAAATCGACCTGCGACTTCACGGCGGCGAGGTTGTACTGGGTGCCGCCCTGGAGCAGGAACTTGGAGCCGATGGCGGAGAGGTTGGGAATCTGGGAGACGTACAGCCACACGTTCTTGGGCAGCACGTTGCAGAGGCCCGCCATGATCTCTTCGGGCTTCCAGCCCTGGCGCTGGAAGTCGACGATGTCGCTCTGCATGAAGACGGCGCAACCATAGCCGAAGCTGGGGTAGCCGGTGGCGCCGAAGGCGACGTCGGCGAACTGTTCGACGGGGACGCCGAAGCCCTGAGAGGTGGACTGGAGGAAGTAGCCGTTGCCCGCCGAGCACTGGGTGTTGAGTTTGAAGTCCTTGACGCGGCCGTTCTTCAGGATGATGATCTTGATGTCCTGGCCGCCGATGTCGCAGATGACGTCAACGTCGTTGTAGAAGTGCAGGCCGGCCTGGGTGTGAGCGACGGTTTCGACCACGGCCGCGTCGGCGCCGATCACATCGCGAAGGATGTCCTTGGCATAGCCGGTGGTTCCGACGCCGAGGACGCGGAGCGTGGCGCCCTGATCGGTGACCTGCTGTTCGAGCTTCATGAGGATCTCCATCGTGTCTTCGATGGGATTGCCTTTTGAGAGCTGATACGCCTTGGCGAGGATGCGGCGCTCTTTGTCCTTGGAGATGAGAACGGCCTTGGTGGACGTGGAGCCGCCGTCGAGGCCGATGAAGCCGTCGACGATCGTACCGGGCTGGAAAGCAGCGGGCACGAACTTCTTGTGCATGTACTTCTGCTTGAACGCCGCGAGTTCGACGTCGTTCTTGGCGAGTCCGCCGCCGCCGCCCTTCTTGCGCTTCTCTTCTTCGCGGCCGACGTTGATGTACCACTCGAGCTTCTCGTAGCCGGCGTAGCGGCCGACTTCCGCGTCCTCGGTTTTGCCGAACTCGATGGCGCCGATGGCGGCGAAGTACTGGGCGTTGTCGGGGGTGCGAATGAGGGTCTCGGGATCGACGCCCTCGGGGAGGGGGAAGTTGCGCTCTTCCCAGATCTTGGGGATGTTGTACTTCCAGCAGTCGCGCATGCCCGCGATGTAGCAGTTGGGTCCGCCGAGCAGAAGGACGTGCGGGCGGAGCGTGTTGCCGCGGGTGAGCACGGAGAGGTTCTGCATGACGATGGCTTCGAAGAGCGAGGCCATGAGTTCGTCGGGGGGCACGCCGGCCTTCTGCAGGCCATTGATGTCGGTCTCGGCGAAGACCCCGCACTTGCCGGCGACGGGATGCAGCTTCAGCCCTTTGTAGCCCATGTTGCAGAGCTCGTCGGCAGGAATGCGGAGCTTGGCGTTGATCTTGTCGATGACCGCGCCGGTGCCGCCCGCGCACTTGTCGTTCATCGAGGGGATCTTCTTCTTGCGCCCGGTTTCGGGGTCCTCTTTGAAGATGATGATCTTGGCGTCCTGGCCGCCGAGTTCGATGACGCTGCCGCACTCGGGGTAGAGTTTCTCGACGGCGAGCGAAACGGCGTTGACTTCCTGGACGAACTTGGCGCCGAGGAAGCGGCCGACGTTCGAGCCGCCGGAGCCGGTGACGAACAGGCGCGAGCGGTCGATGGAGAAATCGTCGATCTCGGTTTCAAAACGCTTGAGGAATTCGAGCGATGTCGTGGCGCTGGTAATCCTGCCACAAAATCTGGTCGGTGCCTGCGTCGGCCACGACGGCCTTCACGGTCGTCGAGCCGATGTCCATGCCGATCAGGAAATTTCGCATTAGCGGCCGGCCTCCATGCGCTGTTTGATGTGGTAGACGAAGTTGGCGGCGGCGCCGACGACGCCCTTGGTGTGGGGCACGTGGTAGAGCGGGCGCTTCGACTCGGGGTGCTGCTCGACCCAGGCGCGGCATTCCTCGAGCGTGAGGCCGTTCTTGTCGAGCGCCTCGGCGAACTCGTTCTTCGCCTTGTTCTTCGCTTCGCCGAGGGCCATCTGCACACGGCTGTGGGCGTTGATTTCGCCTTCGCCGGAGGTTTCGATGGGGAGGTAGATGATGTCCTTGTAGTGGCTGACCACGGCGGCCTGGGCGCCGTCGGACTGCGTGGAGGGCATGCAGCCGAAGGGCTTGAGGGAGAGGACCATGTGGGCGAGGTCCTTGTTCGAGTAGTAAATGTTCTTGGCGATTTCGAGGTGGCCTTCGCCGCCGCCCGAACGCGAGTTGTAGTAGGGGTGTCCGGCGCGCTGGAGTTCGTACTGGTCGGCGAGGTGGTGGGCGATGCCGCCGAGGGCGTCGACGATGCGGTGGTATTCGCGGGCGAAGATGGCTTCGGCGAGCTTCAGTTTTGCCACCTTGTTGCGGAAGTTGAATTCGATCGGGAGGCGCTTATCCAGGCGCCAGATGGGCGGGAGAACGGCGCCTTCGTTGAGGCCCTTGAGGTCCTTATACTTCTGGATGACCTGGTGGATCATGTACATGATCCAGGTGCCGATGGGTTCCACCAGCACCTGCGCGCCTTCGCGTTCGAGGAAGCGGAACATATTGAAGTTCCCGTCGCCCTCGGTGGTCTGGGCCCAGAATTCGCCGGTGATCTTGACGATGGGTTTGGGGCGGAGGCGGTCGATCTCGATGGAGTCGAAGCGGTCGCGGCAGTGTTCGAGGGACTTGTTGAGCCCGTCAGAGGAAAGCTGATCGACGAACTTGCCGACGTACTCAACGTTGTCCTTGAAACCGTTGAGGAAGCCGGGGAGTTTGTCGCCGACCGACCAAGGCTGCTTGGTCTTGAACGCCTCGCGCATGTAGTCCATGACTTCGTCGAGGACGCGGTCAGTGTGGCCGGCTTCGGCTTCGAACGGACGGATGGCGTAGGCCACCTCGTTGATGATGTCGCCGCAGTTGAGGGCGTTGAGGATGCCGAGGAAGAAGTCGAGGTTCATCTCCAGGCCGGCCTCGGCGTCGGCCTGATTCAATCCCCCGCCCTGCTGGAAGAGGAGAACGCGGAAGCCGTCGAAGCCGGAGTTGCGGAGGGCGAGGCGGTACTCGGATTCGTACATCCCGAAGCGGCACGGGCCGCAGGCGCCGGCGGTAAAGAAGACGTACTTGTCAATAATGTCTTGCTTAGAAAGACCCTGTGATTCGAGGAACTGAAGATATTGGACGAGGTTGCCGACGGTGAAGTAGGTGGGGTTGCACTGGCCGTTATTGCCGTACTCCTTGCCGAGCTGGAAGGCGGAGACGTTGGGGGTGGGGAGGGGCTCGGCGAGGTAGCCGAGGCCTTCGAGGGCGCCCTGCACTAACTTTTCATGTTTCCAGGTAAGGCCGCCGAACAGGAGGGTGGTATGGGCGCGTTCCTGGGCCTTGAAGGTACGTTCGGAAGGGCGCTTGAAGTGGTGGACTTCTTTTTGTGCAGCGAGGCCGGCTTCGCGCTCGAGACGAGCGCGTTCTTCGGCCAACCGCTTTTGAATGATCTCCTCGACCGAATCGGTCTGGATCTGAACAATCCCAGCGGACACTCGCGGCTCCAGAGGCGTGGTGCTCATTAAGTTCTCTCCAGTTTTGGACGGGCGGCGTTCCCAGACACCGATAGATCCCGGTATCTGAAAAGTTTGCCCTTGATTGTGGCGGGACACAGCAGTAAAGCAGTGAACGCGGCGCTAGTGGGGCTGAGCGGGGAGAAACCGGATTCTTTGGTGCGATAGTGTGGAATCTTTGCGACTGTGTGCGATTTAGGATGCTAACATATGCAAATATGCGATGGCATCTGAGTGGGCCACCGCTACTTAGTCAGGAGGAGCAGGACCATGTCGTTCGATCCGAAGGCGGGAACGCATACGCACGGTAACGGATTGTTTCTCGGTGAGGCGTCGAAGGCGGCGTATGAGCCGGCGACGATTGCCGGGTGGTTGCAGCGAAACGGCTTCGGCGCCGCGGCCGTGGCAGGGTTCGACGTGAGCGGAGTGAGCGGCTTCGTGGCGAGCGACGCGGCGTTCGTGCTACTGGTGTTCACGGGGACGAATTCGCTCGAAGACTGGGGGATCAACCTGAAGGCACGGCCGGTGGCGGACGCAGCCGGTCTGCCGGGGAAGGTCCACCGCGGGTTTGCCGCGGCGCTGGACAAGGTATGGGCGAGCGAGGTCAAGCCGAAGCTGGGAGGGCCGAGGCCGTTATGGGTGGCGGGGCACAGCCTGGGCGGAGCGCTGGCAGTGCTGGCGGCGGCGCGGTGGGCGATTGTGGACGGGCAGCCGGTGCAAGGGCTCTACACCTACGGGCAGCCGCGAGTGGGCAACCACGATTTCCGGGACGCGATGGACGTGGCGTTGGCGGGGCGGTACTTCCGCTATGTGAACGACCGGGACATTGTGCCCCGCGTGCCGCCGGCGGCACTGGGGTACCGGCACGCGGGCCACAGCTACCTGTTCACCGAGGATTGCGCGATCCGCGAGATGTCGGCGGCCCAGGAGGCGATCTTCGCGCTCAAGCGGGCGCTCGAAGAAGCGCGGCACATGGATGAGTTGAAGGGGCGCAACGTGGTGGAATCCGTCGGCGATCACGGCATGGACTCGTATCTCGGGTGCCTGCGGAAAGGCGTGTGAACCTGAGGCGCCTTGGGCTCGTCCGTCAGGACAGGAGGAGAGTTCCATGACGGCGTGGGCACGAATGGGGCCGCTGCCGCCGGCCCTGGCGGCGAGTTTCCTGCTGTGGGCGCTGTCGCGGCCGCTGTTCGGGCGGGCGGAGCCCTGGGATGTGGAGATGCCGCTCTATGCGGGCGTGTTGCCGCTGTGCGGGATCCTGATTGGGGTGCTGTGGCCGGGGCGGCCGGTGGCGGCCTATCTTGGTTTCTGGTCGGGGCAATTGGCGGCGTTGGTGGTCCTTCCGGGGCACGATGCGGGGTGGCTCTCGCTGGGCGTGGTGACGACGGGGATCGGAAGCCTGCTGGGGCTGGGCGGCTACGCGGCGGCGGCGGTTCTCACGCGGCTTCGCGGCATACGAAGGAACGGTGGCCCGCGGTGATGCTTCGGACGCTGCTGTGGGCGGGCGGGCTCTCCCTGGCGGGACTGTTGGGGATGGGCTATTGGCAATC
>DALYJJ010000221.1:0-7381 GCA_031969915.1 Bryobacteraceae bacterium
CGTCACCGGCTCCTCGGTGCCCGGCACCACGGGAATCCCCGCCCGCTGGGCCAGTCGCCGGGCGGCCGTTTTGTCGCCGAGCATCTCCAGGTGCTCGCGAGCCGGTCCCACGAAGAGGATCCCCGCCTCTTCGCACGCCTTCGCAAGGCCGGGGTTCTCCGACAGAAACCCGTAGCCGGGATGAATCGCGCCTACTCCCACTTCCTTGGCCAGCGCGACGATGCCCTCAATGTCCAGGTACGCCTGCACCGGGCCCTTGCCGGCGCCGATCTCGTACGCCTCGTCCGCCTTGAACCGATGCAGCGAGAGGCGGTCTTCCTTGGAATAGACGGCGACGGTCCGCAGGCCAAGTTCGGTGGCCGCTCTAAAGATACGGATGGCGATTTCGCCGCGATTCAGGGCGAGGAGTTTCATCATGGTCTGTTCTTCGTGCTGTGCCGCTGCCGGGCCGGAATTGTTCCCATCAGCGTAGCAGGATTCCGCTACAATCGGCGTTTCATGACCATCCGTCAGGCAAGCGCCGGAGACTGCCATACCATTGCGCAGTTCAACACGGCCATGGCCCTTGAAACCGAGCACGTTCACCTGCCCCCGGAGCGCATCCTGGCGGGCGTCGAGGCGGTGGTTCGCGACCGCACCAAGGGCGTCTACTATGTGGCCGAAGTGAGTGGAGAGGTGGTGGGCCAGCTCATGCTCACCTACGAATGGAGCGACTGGCGCAACGGCGTCTTCTGGTGGATTCAGAGCGTGTACGTGCGAGCCGATCACCGGGGCAGCGGCGTGTTTCGCGCCCTCTACCGGCACGTGGAAACGCTGGCCCGAACGACGGAAGGGGTCTGCGGCCTGCGGCTCTACGTGGAGGCGGAGAACGGCGCCGCGCAGGACACCTACTCTCGCCTGGGCATGACGCGCACGTCCTACCAGCTTTTCGAAACCGACTTCGTCATCCGGAGAGACCCGTGAACCGGCGCCTGCGCAGCGCCCTACCGGCACTGCTGTTGCTGGCCGGATGCGCCCGGCCCAAGCCCGACCTCGGCGGGTTGACCCAGGAGTTCGTCGAGACCACGCTCTCTTTCTCTCCCGTCGCCGCCACCGCGGCGGGGTACCACGAGCACCGCGGGCAATCGCTCGACGTTCTGTTGGATGACTTCAGCGCCGGCGGCCTGGAGCGCCAGCGAGCCTTTTATCGCGACGTGGACCGCCGCCTCAGCGGCCTCACGGAGCAACAACTGCCGCCCGAGGAAGCTGCGGACGCGGCCATCATGCGCGCGCAAGCCCGCCTGGCGATGCTGGAGCTCGACGCCATCCGCAACGGGCGGCACAACCCGACGCTCTATGTCGAACTGATCGGCAACGCGCTCTACACGCCGTTCGTGGTGGAGTACGCCGCGAAGGAGCAACGTTTCGAGCACATCGTCCAGCGCCTGCGCCGCGTGCCCGCGTTTCTGGAGCAGGCCAAGACAAACCTCGCCGAAGCTCCGGAGATCTGGACCACCGTGGCGATGGACGAGAACGCCGGCAACATCGCCCTGGTGGACAAGACGCTGCGCGACGCCGTTCCCGTAGCGCTGCGCCCGGCCTACGACGAGGCCGCCGGGCCCGCCCTGGCTGCCCTTGGCGGTTTCCAGACGTTCCTCGACAAGGATCTGCGGGCAAAGACCCGCGACTGGCGGCTCGGACCGGACCTCTATGCCCGCAAGTTCGCGCTCATTTTGTCGCCGGAGCAGACTCCGGAACAGTTGTTGAAGGACGCCGAGGAGCAACTCCGCGAAATGCGCAGGGAGATGTGGCGCATCAGCCTGCCACTCCACGCCCGATGGTACCCAACGCACCGCGATCCGGTTGACCTGAACCTGATCGTGGGCGAGACGCTCGACAGAATCGCCCAGCGGCGCGCCGCCCCGGAGACGTACTTCAGCGATGCGCGGCGCGATCTGGCCGAGGCGCGCGACTACGTCCGCCGCAAGAACCTGCTCCCCCTGCCCCCTCGCGACAATCTGCAGGTGATTGAAACACCTGAATTCATGCGCGGCATTTACGCCGTCGGCGGATTCAGCCCCGCGCCGCCGCTCGAGCCGCGCCTCGGAGCCTTCTACTGGTTGACCCCGCTGGCGAAGGACCCGCGGCGCGCGGCGTCCACGCTCCGCGAGTACAACTACTTCGGCCTGAAGCTGCTCACCATTCACGAGGCGATGCCCGGGCACTACGTCCAGTCCGAATACGCCAACAACGTCCAGCCGGCCGCCCGGCGCCTGCTGCGCGGCGTCTTCTACGACGGGCCGTATGTTGAAGGCTGGGCCGTATACGCCACGGAGATGATGCTCGACCAGGGTTACGTCGATCACTCGCCGGAACTGCGCCTCACGTTTCTGAAGCAACAACTTCGCGCGGTCTCAAACGCGATCCTGGATATCCGGCTGCACACCATGGGCATGACCGATCAGGAGGCCCTGGACCTGATCACAAAGCAGACGTTCCAGGAATCGGAGGAGGCTTCGGCGAAACTGCGGCGAGCCAAGCTCTCCTCTTGCCAACTCCCCACCTATTTCGCCGGATGGCGCGGCTGGCGGCGGCTGCGCGAGCAGTTCCCGCAGCTCGAACGGGCGGAGTTCCACCGGCGCGCCCTGGAGCACGGTTCGGCGCCCCTCGCCACACTGCCCGCGCTGATCCGGTAGAGGCGAAACCTTCTGGCCGGCGGTTCGTCCAACACGATGCGGGCGCGGCGCCTGTTGCCGGAACCGCGCGCCACGTGCTAGAACCGAGTCTACTGGGTCCCGAGATGGAAGATCACACCCCCGCGGCGGCGCCGCCTGCAAAGCCTATGCTGGCCGCCACCATGGCGTGGTTTCGCGACTTGATCGTCTCCGTGGTTCTCGCCGTAGTGGTGATCCTGTTCCTGTACCAGCCGGTGAAAGTGGAGGGCACCAGCATGATGCCCGCGCTGACCGACCAGGAGCGGATCTTCATCAACAAGTTCATCTACCGGTTTGGCCTGGGCGATGTCGAGCGGGGCGACATGGTGGTGTTCTGGTTTCCGCAGGATACTTCGAAGTCGTACATCAAGCGTGTCATCGGCGTGCCGGGGGACGTCATCGAAATCGAAGACGGTCTGGTATCGGTGAACGGACGGGCGCTCGAAGAAGCGTATGTGCCCGAAGAGTACCGCGACCGGCAGTCCATGCCCCCAACCACGGTGCCGCCGGACCAATACTTTGTGCTCGGCGACCACCGGAGTTCGTCCAACGACAGCCGCGCCTGGGGGCCGGTGCCGCGCCGGTACATCTACGGCAAGGCGGTGTTCGTCTACTGGCCAATCGAAAAGATGGGCTTGCTCAGGTAGGATCAGCCGCGACGCCCGGCCAGCCACAGCACCAGCGACAACACCACGCTCACCACCAAGCCGGTCATCAGGGGGAAGTAGAAGACCGTATTCTTACCGCGGATGACGATGTCTCCGGGCAGGCGGCCGAGCCTCAAGGGCAACCGCTCGCCAAACGTGACGATCAGGCCCGCGATCAACAAAATCGCACCCGCGGCGATGAGCAGGCGCCCAAGGCCCATGATCTAAAGCGAGAAGACGCGGCCGCGGTGCTGGCCGACGAGGATCTGGAAGATGCGGTGCGCGATCAGTTCGTGCAAAGAGAACAACTCGCGGTTTGCCGCCACGATCTCCGCCGCGCTCGATCCCGCCGGCGCGCCTCCGCCCTTCTTGAGCGCTTCGGTGGCTTCCTTCACCACCGGGTCGGCGACGACTTCGCCGGCCATCTCCCAGAGCGTAATAAAACGGTCGACAGCCGTCGGGAAGCTGACCGCGAAGACGCCGTGCTCGCTGGTGGTGCGCGGCGGTTTGTAGTCCAGGTTGAACGGTCCGCGATAGTCGTAACTGCGCAGGAGCACGAGGACGTTGAGCCAGTCGAGCGGATTCACCAGGCCGATGGCGATGTCGACATCGTGCTTCAGGCGGTACCCGTCGTTGATGTCGAAGTGCCACAGCTTGCCCGCCACGAGCGCGCGCGCCAGGGCGGCCCTTGGCGCCGCACCCCACATGAGCTCGTGCAGGTACTCGGGATTCAGCCCGACCATTTCCGGATGGGTCAGCAGGCCGCTGCCGATGAACGCCAGCATGGCGTCGCTGGTGGGCAGCAGGATCTCCGCCTGCGGCTCGAAGGGCTTGGCCTCCATGCAGTGCTTGAGGGTCGGCCGCCCCAGCTTCTTTGCGGTCTCGATATCCGCCTCGCACGCCGCGTTCAGGCCTTCGGCGTACCAGCGCAAGGTCTGGATCTCGTCGATCGCCCCCTGCACCAGGTAGCCGAGCGACCCCGGCCAGTAGACCGCGAACTGCGCGCCGAGTTCATGGCCGATGGCCACGGTATTTCGCAACCGGCGCTTGGCGTACTCCCGCACCTCGGGCGATTCCGACGCAGGGCTGGCCGCCCACACGGCGTGGTGGAACGTCTCCGTGGTGACCATCGAACACGCCAGGCCGTTTTCCTGGAGCGCCGATTTGATGCGGGCGACGATTTCGTCCTGCCGGTCCGTCATCAGCGCATCGGTGGGAATCACGTCGGTATCGTGAGTGGTCCAATGGCCGACGCCGATCTGGGCGTACTTGCGAATGACCTCCTCAAAGCCCACCGGGCGGCGCGTCGGAGCGTGGAACAGGGCGTGGCCCTCGTATGCGGCGGCCCACTGCGGGCCGGTGATGAAGTACCGTCGGCGCACTTCGGGCGAATAAGCGCCCCCGCAGGCTCCCATCAGGCGCTCGACGAGCGCTTGCTGCCGATTCACGGATTCGGAACTCATGTCTGTCTTTCTCCGGCGCGGTTGCTACTGCAGCCGGCTCTTCACGCGCTCGCTGGTCACCAGTTCATCGAAGACGGCGAGGACCTGTTTGCGGTAGGCGTACAGGCGCCGGAGGGATTCGCGGAAGTTCGTTTCGTAGCGCGGAGTATTCAGCCACTTGTCGAGCAGGTCCTTGGGCACATCGATATCGCGGCGCAACGCATCCGCCGAATGCCCGCGCAGGAACAGGCCGTAGAACATCGCCGCCTCGCGTTGGATGGTGAGAGGATCGAACTCGCCCCTGTCCGTCATAACGTTTCAGATCGGTCTCCCAGTGCCGTCTCTTGAGATCGAAAACGTAGTATAAACGCCCTTTGCGAAGGTTTCCAGCAAAAATCCGCCGGCGGCGCGCCGGCCCGATTCCAGCCATCCCACCCGATTTTATCAAAGCGCTGCGCGTGGGCCTACGCGTCCCCCAGCAGGCGGTACCGGCTGTCGAAATAGAGCAGCGGCCGCCCGTCCGCGGCGGTCGCGGCGTTCACTTCGCCGAACAGAACCACGTGATCGCCGGCGTCCATGGTCCGGACCGTCTTGCAGTCGAAGGTGGCGAGACAACCGGCCAGCAGCGGCACGCCGCCCGCTCCCGGGGTCCAGTCCACGCCCTCGAAGCGGTTTTCGGCTCGCTGCGAAAAGCGGACCGACAACTCGCGTTGCGCTTCACTGAGCACGCTGATACTGAATCGGGCCGCCCGGCGGAAATGGCCGGCCAGACTGCACTCGTGATCGATGCAGACCAACACCAGCGGTGGATCGGCGGAGACGGAGGTGAAGGAGTTGACGGTGAGCCCCTGGGGCGTGCCGTCGGGGGCCACCACGCCGGCGATCGCGATGCCCGTAGCGAACCGCGCACAGGCGCGGCGGAAGGAAAGCGGGTCGAGGAGGGAACTCGTCATCGTGTTGGCGCTCTTGACAAGCTTCTAACTTCAATCCTATCATGAGGTTTGCTTTTCTCTGGGGCGCTCCGGCCGGTACCTGCCAGCCTGCGGCCAACTATATTCACCGGGAGGATGCCTTGATTAAGCTGGATATCATCAACGAAGTCGTGAACCGGACCGGCATTACGAAAACGAAAGCCGAAATGGCGGTCGAGACCGTTTTCGAGACGATGAAAAAGGCCCTGGGGCGCAGCGAGCGGATTGAGCTGCGCGGCTTCGGCATCTTCAACGTCCGCCCCCGTAAGACGGGAATCGGGCGCAATCCTCGCACCGGCGCGGAGGTGGCAATCCCGCCCGGCAAGGCGGTTCGATTCAAGCCCGGCAAGGAACTGCAGACGCTGCAGTAATCGGCACCCGCCGCCCCGTGGAGACTGGCATCGACATTCCCGCGCCAATTCCCTGGGCCGCGCCGGGCGCGCGCCATCGCTACTGGCTGCACTGGCTCCTGTTCCTGGCGACCCTGCTGACCACCACCGTGCTCGGCGCGCGGATCGCTTTCAACTTCGAGCAGAACCTGCCCGCCTTCGACCTGGAAGCGGACATCGCGATTTTCAGCCGTGTTCTCGCCGAGCCCGGCCTGCTGCTGGGCGGTTTGCCCTACTCGATGACGCTCATGACGATCCTCCTGGCGCACGAGTTCGGCCACTATCTGGCCTGCGTCTACTACCGGATTGACGCCAGCCTTCCCTACTTTCTGCCCGCGCCCACGTTCATCGGCACCTTCGGCGCGTTCATCCGGTTCCGCTCCCCGATCTATTCGCGCCGCGTGTTGTTCGACGTCGGATTCGCCGGTCCACTGGCCGGGTTTCTGGTGCTGCTGCCCGCGCTCGGCATCGGGATGAGCCTCTCAAAAATCATTCCCGGCATCGGGCAGCAGGGCGACATGGCGTTCGGTTCGCCGCTGCTGCTGCGGATTCTGGAGTGGGCGATTTTTCCCGGCGTCCCGCCGGGCGACATCTACCTGCACCCGGTCGCGCGGGCCGCCTGGGTGGGACTGCTCGCCACCTCGCTGAACCTGCTGCCCATCGGCCAACTCGACGGCGGCCACATCCTCTACGCGTTCTTCGCGCGCCGGCACCTTCTGGTCTCCACGCTGGTGTGCCTGGCGCTGATCCCTCTCGGTCTGCTGTACTGGCCGTGGGCGGTGTGGGGAGCGCTCTTCCTGATTTTCGCGCGGCGCCACTTCTCGATCGTTGACGATACGCCGATCGGCCCCGGCCGGACGCGTCTGGGCATGCTCGCGGCAGCCCTGTTCGTCCTGTGCTTCATACCGGAGCCGGTGCTCTACCACGCGCTCGGGGCGGGACGATGAAGATCTCGGCCACGATCATCGCCTTCAACGAAGAGCGGAACATCGCGCGGGCCATCGAAAGCCTGCGCTGCTGCGACGAGATCGTGGTCATCGACAGCGGCTCCACGGACCGGACCATCGAAATCGCCCAGAAGCTCGGCGCGCGCGCGGTTGAGATCCCATGGAGGGGTTTCGCCGAACAGAAAAACGCCGCCTCGCGCGAGGCCTCTCACGACTGGATCCTTTCACTTGACGCCGACGAGTCGCTCAGCGAATCGCTCGAGGCCGAGATCTGGCAGTGGAAAAAGAGTGA
>DALYJJ010000222.1:0-7211 GCA_031969915.1 Bryobacteraceae bacterium
CCACGAACCCGTTAATGCTGCAGGGCGACCACGGGCCCGTGGCGTACCGGAACATCTACTGGCGCCCGCTGTGGCCCCTTACGGCGCGGTAGGTGCGGGTTCGGCTTGGGCTTCCGTTGGGGCGGCTTCCGGGGCCGCGGCGCCCGCCTTCACGGCGCGTTCGACGACGATCGTGAAGTCCGCCGCGAGCGCGGCCAGCGCTCCGATGGCCGCCAGCACGGGCACTGCGATCACGCCGATGGCCGCGATGTTCAGCGGCACTTCCATGAAGGTGTTGCCCGAGGTGTCCTTGATGATGACGCGGCGCACGTTGCCTTCCTGAAGGAGCCTGCGCACCTCCTCCACCAGCTCGTTCGCCTTCACTTTGATCTCTTCGAACTGCTTTTCGAAGTTCATTTCCCCGTCTCCACCGGCAGTTCGCTGCGCCGGCTCCAGTCTTCGAACGATCCGTCGTAGAGCTTGACGTCCAGGCCGGCCAAGCGTGCGGCGAAGTAGGGTACGGTGGCCTGCATGCCGATATGGCAGTAGCTGACCGTCTGCTTGCCCTCGCCCTTGAGCACGGCCTTGAGCTGCTCTTTGCTCTTGAATTTTCCGTTCTCGAGCAAGGTCGAGAACGTCACGCTGCGCGATCCGGGGATACGGCCCGGACGGGCTGCCTGGAACCCCGGCGTGGCGCCGGTGTAGAACTCTTCGGTGCGCGCGTCCACTAACTGGACCTTCGGGTCGTTGAGGCGGCTTTGGATCCAGGAGGCGTCGGCGATCCGGTCCGGGCGGGGCCTCGCCGTGAAGACCGCGGCCTTCACCTCGGGGACGTCCTTGGTGACGGGGCGTCCCTCGGCCTGCCACGCGGCGAGCCCGCCGTCCAGGATCGAGGTCCGCTCCGAAAGACCCAGGTAGTCGAGTGTGAACCAGACGCGCGTGGCGGACTGCATGGCGCTCTGGCCGGGATAGATCACAATCCGCGAAGCGTCGCCGACGCCGAGCTTGCCGAATGCGGCTCGCAGCGCTTCGACGTCCGGCAGTTGCACCTTCAACCCCGCATCCTCGCTGACCGCAATGTCGCCGACCCCGATCAGCCGCGCGCCGGGTATGTGGCCCGCGTCGTAGTCCTTCGGCCCGCCTACGTGCAACAGCACGAGGTTCGGATCGTTCAAGCGCTGCGCCAGCCACCCGGTGGTGACCAGGTACTCCTGCGCGAATGCGCCGTGCGCAGCGAGGGCGAGCCACGCCGCGGTCATCGGAGCCAGCTTCACGAATCACCTCCCAGCAGATGCGCGTAGGCCGCGGAATCAAGCCCCAGGCTTTCCATCCGCCGTGCGAGGTCGGACCGCAGCGCCGCGGGCGTGGTCTCCACCCACGCGGCGATCACTACTTCGACGCCTACACGGTTCAACCCTTCTTCCTCGGCGCGGCGCTCGGCGGCCTGCGTCAGCCGTTCGATCACGGCCTCGCGTTCGGCCCGCGGCGCCCACCCCGCAATATTCTTTACGAGATCTTCGGCGGCATCGTTCCATCGCATCGCCTTCTCCTCGAAACGCGGATTCTCCATCTCGGCCGCCGATTTTCGCAACCTGTCGGGAACTCCCGCGGCGTTCGGCACCGAGAGCCACCGCCATGTGAATTGTATAAGCACAGCCACTCCTCGCGGCGACCGAGCATCGGGTTGACGGCCCGGGAGCCAAAGCCGAATGACGATCACAGAACTCGAAGTCCTCGTCCGCCGCGGCGAATCCGACTCCGTGGAGTTCAAAAAGAGCACCGGACAACTGACCCGCGCTGCGGAGACGCTTTGCGCCTTTCTGAACGGCCACGGCGGCCTCGTTCTGGTCGGCGTGTCACCGGACAAGAAGATCATCGGCCAGGCCGTCGCCGATGGGACTTTGCGGGACATTGCCCAGGTCGACGGACGGTCCCATGAGCGCGTCGGATCAACCACGTCGGTGATGCCGCAAGAAACCTACCAGCGTCTTCTCCTGGAGCGAGCCCACGCTAAGCAGCGGTGGGAGAATCTGCCAGCGGCAGTGACATTGGAGGAACTGGATCAGGACGAGATCCTGAGAACACTGAAGCTGGGCGCGGCTGCCGGTCGAATGGCGGCTTCTTTGTCCGCGGATACCGCTGATGTGCTCGACCGGCTCGGACTTCGTGTTCGCGACCACGTGCTCAATGCCGCCGTTGTCGTGTTTGGGCGTCGGATGCTGCCGGATTATCCTCAGTGCCAACTAAGGATGGCCCGCTTCCGCGGAAACGACAAGACGGCTTTCCTCGATCAACGGCAACTCCATGGCCACGCGCTGCAACTGCTGGAAGACGCAATGCAGTTTCTCACCCGGCATCTGCCGGTGGCCGGGCGGATCGAACCCGGCGTGTTCGAGCGGGCCGACGCACCGCTGTTCCCGCCGATCGCGCTTCGCGAGGCATTGGTGAACGCGTTCTGCCACCGCGACTACTCGATCACGGGCAGCGCGGTGAGCCTCGCAATCTACGATGATCGGCTTGAGATCTGGAGCGATGGCACGCTGCCGTTCGGATTGAGTGTCGACGATCTGAAGCGCGACCATCCATCCAGGCCGCGGAATCCGCTGGTCGCCGAAGCGTTTTATCGGCGTGGGCTGGTTGAGCGCTGGGGCCGAGGTACGCAGAAGATCGTAGAGTTGTGCGTTCAGGCTGGGCATCCCGAGCCGGAGTTCATCGAGCAGGCCGGGGCGCTTGGGGTGCGGTTCTTACCCAGTGCGTACATTGCGCCGCACCGTGTTGGCCACGACCTCACGATCCGCCAGCGCCGGATCTTGCAGACGTTAGCTTCCAGGCAGGACGTCACTTTTGGCGAACTGCGCTCGATGGCCGGCCCCACGGTCGCGATTCGAACTTTCCGGGACGATCTTCTGCACTTGAAGAGGTTGGGGTTGATCGGATTGCGCGGCCGGGGGCGGGGCGCCACGTGGTTCATCGTGCGAGACACCCAGCACAAATAGGGCGGAATAAGGCGGAATGAGGCGGCCGCCGCCTCATTCCCGCCCCTTTCGGCCGGGACACCGCTGGTTCAATCACACCCTGGCGCGTTCTCGTGTCAGATGGCGCTGAATGGCTCTGAATAGCGGCCGGCGGGTCCCAGGGTGTCGGGGTTCGTAAAGACTGTCTCGGTTCTCAAGCTAGCGCAGGCGGCGCGGCGTGCGAAAGTAAACTTCGTATGGCCATGCGATCGATTCTCGAGTCCGTCCCCGTGCAGAAGGTGACCGAGGGCGGCGGGGTACAAGTGCGGCGGGCGTTCCCCACGCACCGCATTGCACACGTCGACCCGTTCCTGCTGTTCGACCACCTGGGTCCGCTCGCATTCTCGCCCGGCGAAGCGCGCGGGTTCCCCGAGCACCCGCATCGCGGCTTCGAAACCGTGACCTACCTGCTGCGGGGAGCGATGGAGCACCGCGATTCGTTCGGCAATCACGGGCGGCTGGGTCCGGGAGACGTGCAGTGGATGACCGCCGGCTCCGGCCTGGTGCACGCCGAGATGCCGGCGGCGGAAATGGTTCGCGATGGCGGCGTGCTCGAAGGGTTTCAGATCTGGGTGAACCTGCCGCGCCGCGACAAGATGACGGCGCCCCACTATCAGGAGTGGAAAGCGGAGCGGATTCCTCGCGTGATTCGGGAGGGAGTGGAAGCGCGCGTGGTGGCGGGCGAAGCGATGGGCGTCCGGGGCGCCGTGGAAACGCGCTCCCCCATCGCCTACATTCACTTCACGCTCGCCCCTGGAGCAACGTTCCAGCAGGCCGCCCCGGCATCGCAGAACGCCTTGGTGTACTCGGTGGAAGAAGGCCGAATGACGGCGTACGCGCACGACGGCGACGCCGTGGAGCTTGCGAACGCAGGCGACGTGCCGGTGAACCTGTTGTTTCTCGCCGGTCAGCCGTTGGACGAGCCGGTGGTCCGCTACGGGCCGTTCGTGATGAATTCGAAAGAGGAGATCGCCCAGGCCTTCGAGGACTTCCGCTCGGGTAAGATGGGCACACTCGCATGACTCGTGGGGCATTTCTCGGAACACTCGCCGGCGCCGCGGCGGCCCAGGCGCAGCAGCGCCCTCCCATTCGCATCGCGTTTCTCGGGGCGTCGCATTCGCACGCCGCGGACAAGATCCGCATCGCCGGTTCATCGCCCGATTGGGAACTGGTGGGCGTGCACGAAGAGGATCGCGTGATTCAGACTCCCGGCGTGCCGCGTCTTTCTCGCGACCAGGTTTTGAACGACAAGAGTATTCAGGCCATTGCCGTCGAATCGGCCGTCGCGCGGCACGAATCGGATGCGCTGGCGGCGGTGGAAGCGGGCAAGCACGTGCACGTCGAGAAGCCGATGGCGCACACCGCGGCCGGGCTGAAGAAGCTGGATGCCGCGGCGCGGGCGCGGAAGCGGCTGGTGCAGTCCGGCTACATGTGGCGCTACAATCCGGCGGTTCGTTTGGCGATGGAAGCGGCGCGCAAGGGATGGCTCGGCGAGGTTTACCTGGTTCGGGGCATGATGAACACGCTGGTGAACGATCCCGAGCGCCGCGAAGAATGGGGTCTGTTTCCCGGCGGGCAGATGTTCGAACAAGGCAGCCACCTGATGGACATCGTGGTGCGTCTGATGGGCAGGCCCTTGAAGGTGCAGTCCGTGCTGCGCAGCCATGGGCCGTTCGAGGACGGCATGAAGGACAACACCGTGGCCATCCTGGAATACAAGTCGGCGCTCGCCATCATCCAGGCGTCCACGCTCCAGCCCAACGCCAACGCGCATCGGACGCTCGAAATCTTCGGCGCGAACGGCAACGCGGTGGTGCGGCCCATCGAGCCGCCGTCGCTCGAGATCGATCTCGCGCAGGCGGCGGGCCCATACCATAAGGGGATACAGAAGATCGTCCTGCACACGTACCAGCGCTACGTGGGCGACTTCCAGGAACTCGCGGCCGCGATTCGCGGCGAACGCCCGCTCACCGCCTCGCTCGACGAGGAACTGATGGTTCACCAGACGGTGCTTTGGGTGAGCGAGATGGCCTGACGGGCCGCGCCTACGCCAGCCGCCGGTAGGTGAGAATCCGCGCGGGCTCGGCGAGCAAGTCCGGCGCCACCTTCCCGAGCGCCTGCAAGTGCGGCGAGGCGGCGTGCCTGGCGAGCGCCTCCTCCGACGTCCAGTTCTCATAGAAGACGAAGCGCCCTTGGTCGGAGGTGTGCTCGTGGAGGTCGTACTGCAGACACCCATCCTCCTTGCGGGTCGGTTCGATCAACCCGAGCAACTGTTCGCGCAGCTCCGATTCCCTGCCGGGCTTCGCCACCAACTCCGCAACCACCGTCAACGCGTTAAACATTGGCCCTCTTGTACTGTTCGATCTGCGACCCGACCTTGCCCTTACCGGTTCGCTCGAGCACCGCCGAGATCTCGTCTTTCGACATGGCGCGGAACGTCTTGGCCGCCAGGACGTTCTCTTCGAGTTGCGCCACCGTCTCCACGCCGCTCACCACCGTGTCCACATCCTGCGACCACGCATAGCGAAGGCACTCGGCCACGGTCGCGATGCCGTTCTTGGCGATGTTGCCCATGGCGTTGGTCTTCATGGCCAGCAACCCCAGGCCCTTGGCGCGAACGGCGGGCAGCACGGCGGCCGTGAAGCTGAGGTAGTGCGGGTCGATCAGGTTCACCGGCATCTGCACAGTCTCCCAGCCTTCGTAGGCTTCGAGCAATCTCCGGTGGACCGCCGGGTCGCGATGGCCGGTAAAGCCGATGTGGCGGGCTTTGCCTTCCTTCTTCGCGCTGACGAAGGCCTCGAGCGCCCCGCCGGGCGCCAGGATCTGGTCCACCTCTTGCTGAGTGCTCACTTCGTGGCATTGCCAGAGGTCAAGGTACTCGGTTTTCATCCGGACGAGCGTTTCTTCCAACTGCTTCCGGGCCGCCGCGCCGGTGCGCAACTGCGCCTTGGACATCAGCAGCACCTTTTGCCGGCGCCCGCCGGCCAGGGCCCGTCCGTAGATCTCGTCGCTCAACCCTTTGTGATAATGGTGCGCGCTGTCGAAGAAGTTGACGCCCAGATCGATGGCCCGGTGGATGATCCGCACGGCCTCGGCCTCACCCTTCACGGCCATGTGGTATCCGCCCACGGTGAGCTTCGAGACCCGAAGCCCGCTGCGCCCGAGCGTGGCCATGGGCATGGGGGTTTCGGCCAGCACGCGCGAGGACCCGCCCGCGGCGATTGAGGAAACGCGAAGGAACGTTCGACGGTCCATGATGGTTACCCTACCGCATTCGCGGCGGAGGGAATCGAGTCATCCGGCGCCCTTGAGCTTCTGGTAGAGCCAGGCGCGGGCGACGCGCATCTTGCGATCAACGGTCGCCTTGGACGTTCCGTACAGCTCCGCCGTCTCCTCGGCCGTGCAGCCCAGCAGGTAGCGCGCCTCGAGCATGCCCACCTGTTCCGGGTCTCGGGCGGAGAGCTCATCGAGCAAGCGATCGAAGTCGATCATCTCCGGCCCGGCGGCGTCCAGCCAGGCCATTTCCTCATGCAGCGGTACGGGCGGCTGGCCGCTGCCCCGCTTGTCGCGATTCACGCCCCGCGCGTGATCGATCAACGCCAGGCGCATGAGTTTGGCGCAGGCATTGTAGAAGTGCTGGCGGTTCTCGAAGCGCGGATCGCGCTGGCCGATCAGCTTCAGGAACAGCTCGCTCACCAGCGCCGTGGCCTGCAAGGTGTGGCCGGGCCGCTCGCGCCGCAAAAGCGCGCCCGCCAGTTCGCGCAACTGCGGGTAGACGGCGGGCGCCAGCCGGTCCAGCGCAGTGCGATCGCCGGCGGCCCAATCCGCGAGCGACCTGGTGATCTGCTCGTCCACCGTCTCATTGTAGTGACACAGATTGTAGTGACACACAGCAGCCCGGATTGTCGCTAACCCGCTTGATGCGGGATGCTATGAAAATGCCGGTGGACCCCCGATGGCAGCGCGTGCAGGAACTCTTCCACGCCGCTTCTTCGTGGCCCGTGCCCGAACGGCAGGCAGGCTTGGCTGCTTTGGAGCCCGACGAGGCGCTTCGCGCGGAAGTGCTCGCGCTGCTGGAGGCCTCCGGCGAGGAGGAGCGCGCGGTTCGCCGGCCCGCGCCCGCTGGGCCGGTTCCCGAGCGCATCGGCCCGTTTCGAGTGGACCGTCCGGCGGGCGCCGGAGGGCGCGGCCGCGTGTACCGGGCCCTGCGCGAGACGG
>DALYJJ010000223.1:0-7207 GCA_031969915.1 Bryobacteraceae bacterium
GGGTGACGGACGCCAATTGGGGGTATGACGGCCGCGGGAACGTGGCGATGAGCCCCGGGAACGGCGATCGGCGCTGGGGTGGGTACCGTCGTCGGCGGTGCCGGTGGAGCGATTGTTACAAGTCCGGCTGCTCAACAGCTCTGGAGGATGGCAAACCCGCAGTATGAAGAACGGTAAGTACAAGATTCTCGATCAAGACAAGAAGATCGTTTCATACGGGCTGATAAACCAATGAGCGTGCACCTTGACCTTGAGAAGGCGATACGTAATCGACTGCCTGGATATTGTTGGGGGCAATTTCCATCGGCAGATATCAAGAAGATTCGCCCGGAGAATACAATGGACCTCCACACGGCTTTCGACCTCTACTTTGCCGACGTTGCGGGTTACACAGTGAATGTGAAGGCGATGCGCAGAAAGCCTCGCAGCGAACTGCTGCAAATCAGAGATCGCCTGTCGCAGTCCTTCTTTGAACGATACAAGCAATTCGACCAACACCGTGCCTCGATCACGCCGGACTTGACCCCTGAACTCTACCGTCATTTTGTTGCAGTTGAGGAGAATCGTTTGGATTTGATCAGGCTTATCGAAACCCTTCTCCAATCCGGTCATGAGGGCGGCGGCCGGAAGGACTAGGCGGAGATTCTCAGGAGGTGGACACCTGCGGTGCGCCGCCGGTGTCGCAAAGCTCTCCTTGACCGTCTTGCCACCCACCTCGTGAGTCAACCTCAGGTTGGGTCCGTGGCCGGGTTCGCCGGGCCGATGACAGCGGCAATTCTAGATTTCCGCAACGCCCTTGGGTCGCGGTAATGGAGCCAGGGCGAAAGCCGGACAAGTGTGAGACTCGAGCCAGCAGATCGGCTCCAACGCCAGCCAGGCACCATCGAAGGCCGCGTGGGCGAGACGATCCACCAAGACGATACACTAGAACCAAGGCCCGTGTCCCCGCACATTCTTGTTTCCGCAGGCGAAGCGTCCGGCGACCTCTATGCCGCGCAACTCGTCGAAAGGCTGCGCGCGCGCTTCCCGCAGGCCCAGTTCTTCGGCTGCGCCGGCGCCAGGATGCAGGCGGCGGGCGTGGAGCCGGTGGTGGATGCCCGCAGCCTGGCCGTAGTCGGGCTGGTCGAGGTGCTGGCGCATATCCCGCGTATTTACGGGGAGTTCCGGAAGTTGTGCCGCACGGCCAGGCAGCGCAGGCCGGCCCTCGCCGTGCTCACCGACAGCCCTGACTTCCACCTCCGCGTGGCCGCCAGGCTCAAGCGGGCCGGCGTGCCCGTCGTCTACCTCGTCGCGCCGCAGGTGTGGGCCTGGCGAAAAGGGCGCCTCAAAACGCTCCGTCGAAACGTGGACCGCCTGTTGTGCATCTTTCCTTTTGAAGAGAAGTTCTTCCGGGACAACGGTGTCGCCGCCGACTACCTGGGCCACCCGCTGGCCGGGTCGGTGCGGCCGGCGGCCACCCGCCAGGAGTTCTTCAAACGGCATGGCCTGGCCGCGGACCGGCCCCTGGTAGCAGTGTTGCCCGGAAGCCGCCGCGGCGAAATCCGCCGTCACCTTCCGGCGTTGCGCGATGCGGTGGCGCGGATGGACGGCGCAAAGGCCGCCACGTTCGTACTAGGCAGTCCCAAGGCCGTGTACGCGCAAGCGGAGTGGCGCGAGTTGCTGCGCGATGCTCCGGTGCGCCTGGTGGAGGGCGAGACCTGGGATCTGCTGGCGCATTGCGACGTGGCGCTGGCGGCGAGCGGAACGGTCACCATGGAGGCCGCCCTGCTGGGCGCTCCGATGGTAACCTTCTACCGCGTCACGGCGGTGAGTTGGTGGTTGGGAAGATTTTTGGTGGATGTGCCGTTCTACTCCATGGTGAACCTGGTCGCCGGGCGCAAGATCGTGCCCGAACTGATGCAGCATCAGATGACCGGGGAACGCCTCGCGGCGGAGGCCGCGCGGCTGCTTCACGATGGCGAGGAACGCCGCCGGATGAAACGGGATTTGGCCGAGGTTGCGGCACGGCTCTCGTCGGACGGTGATCCGATCGAGCGCGCCGCCGATATTGTCGAGGGGATGCTGCGGTAAAGGTGCGAAGACGAATGCTACGACGATGGATGGCGATGGGCGCGCTGGCGGCGGTGCTGCCGGCCGTGATGGCTGGGCAGACGCAGGCGCGGCGCTCGCGCGTGGATGTTCAGCACTACGTGGTGAACGCGCAGATTAACCCCGCGGCCCGGACCCTCCAGGCGACCGCGGAAGTGTCCTTCAGCGCGGTCGACGACAACGTCACCTCCACCGCGTTCGAACTGAACAACGCCCTCAGCGTTTCGCGCGTGGTCGACGCCGCGGGACGCCAGGTGCCCGCTTCCCGCAACCAGCAGGATTTCACCGTCACCCTCAGCTTCAACGAAGCCCTCCGCAAAGGCGCCGAGCAGAAGGCCGCCTTCACCTATGACGGGCGCCTGACCGGCGACGAGGAGTCTCCCGTCTATGGCCTGAAGTTCGCCGCCATCGGCGCCGATCGCGCCTACCTCCTCTACCCCGCGCGCTGGTTCCCCGTCAACGATTACCTCATCGACCGGTACACGGCCGAGTTCCGCCTCACCGTGCCCCAGGGCTTCAAGGTCGTCTCCTCCGGCCTGGCGACCACCGAGGCCGGCGCCGCGGGCGCAACCACCTACGTCTTCAAAACCACCCAGCCCACCTTTCCCGGAAGCATCGCCGTGGTCCAGGGCGAGCCCGCGATCAGCCGTAATTCCGGGGTCAACAGCGAAATCTGGTTCACCGGCGGCAAAGCCCTCGCGCCCGCCTACGGCGAAGCCACCGCCAAGATCATGGCCTTTCTCACCGGGATCTTCGGCCTCCCCCCACAGGCGGGCTTGACCCTGGTCGAAGTGGACGCCAACGGCCCGTCCGGATATTCCGCGCCGGGCATGATCTTCCTGTCCTCCCGCACCATCGGCAGCACCGTCAACACGCGCGTACTCACCAACCAGATCGCGCGGCAATGGTGGGGCACCCTCGTCTCGCCCGTCACGCGCAATCATCAATGGCTCACCTTCGGCCCGGCGCGGTACGCCGAGCTGCTCTACATCGAAGCCAACGACGGACCCGCTGCCATGGAGAGCGAAATTCGCGATACCTACGTCGAGGCCCTCACCGTCGAATCCCCCCCCATGAGCCAGGCCGCGCGCCTCGAGGACTACTCTCCCGAACTCGTCGCCCTCGCCGGTGGCAAGGGCGCCGCCACCCTCCATATGCTCCGCGCCGTGGTCGGCGACGACAACTTCAAAAAGATCATGAAGGCCGTCCCGGAGCAGTTCGCCTGGAAACCGGTCGGCACGGAAGATTTTCGCAAGGTCACCGAGAGCGTCGTCGGCCAGAATCTCGGCTGGTTCTTCATTCAGTGGGTGGAGTCCAACGGCGCGCCCGAATTCAAGATGGATTACACCGTCTTCCGCACCGCCAAGGGCTTCCGCGTGATGGGCAAGATCAGCCAGGATCTGGATACCTTTCGCATGCCCGTCGACCTGAAGATCGAGACCGAGGGCAACCCCGAAGACAAGCGCGTCGAGGTCGTCGGCACCTCCTCGGAGTTCATCGTCGAGACCTTCGGCAAGCCCAAGGTGATCAGCATCGACCCCGCCAACCGCGTCCTTCGCTTCAGCGATTCGATTCGCGTCGCCGTGGCCATCCGCCGCGGCGAGCAGTTCGCCGAGATCGGTGAGTTCGGCGAGTCGCTCAAGGAGTATCAGAAGGCCCTCGACGTCAACCGCAACAGCTCCCTCGCGCACTATCGCGTGGGCGAAGTCTTCTTCCTCCAGAACAACTACCAGTCCGCGGCCAACGCCTTCCGCGAGGCCCTCAACGGAGATCTCGAGCCCAAATGGACCGAGGTCTGGGCGCGCATCAACCTGGGCAAAATCTTCGACGTCACCGGGCAGCGCGACCGCGCCCGCAACGAATATCAGCTTGCCCTGCGCACCAAGGACAACACCCAGGGAGCCCAGGAGGAGGCCGCCAAGTACCTCAAGGCCCCCTACGAACGCCCCCAGCAGAACTACTAACCACCGCGGCGCGCCCGCGACGCCCGCCCCCCTACCCCAACACCCAGCGGTCCCCCTCGAAGCGCGCCGTCGCTTCGCTCCAAGGCCCGTACTTCGTCGCCATCTGGCCCCCGTCCACCACCAGCGTCGTGCCCGTAATGAACGAAGCCGCGTCGGACGCCAGAAAGGCCACCGCCCGGGCAACCTCCACCGCTTCCCCGCCGCGCCCCAACGGAATGTGCCGAAAGTACTCCCTCATCAGCGCGGAATCGGCGAAGTGCCCGGCCGTCAGGCGCGTGCGGATCAGGCCCGGACAAACGGCGTTGATCCGCACGCCGTAAACCCCCAGTTCGTTGGCGGCCGTGCGCACCATCCCCAGCAGGCCCGCCTTGCTCGCGTTGTAAGCGGTCAGGTCCCCTTCGCCATCGAAGGAGTTCGTCGACGCCGTCACCACCAGCGCGCCGCGGCGCGCCCCCGCCATGCGCCGCGCGGCCGCGCGAATCGTATGGAACGCCCCCGTCAGATTCACCTCCATCGTGCGCCGCCAGCACTCGTCGCTGGTCTCCAGCAGCTTCATCGGCGCCACCATCCCCGCGTTGGCCACCACCACGTCGGGCGCCCCCTCCAACGCACCGAACGCGCGCTCCACCGCCGCGGCGTCGGTGACATCGACCGGATGCTCCCCCTCCCGGTCGAACACCACCACCCGCGCGCCGCACTCCCGCAGCACCTCCGCGCACGCCTTCCCGATTCCATTCGCGCCACCCGTCACCACCGCCGTCCGTCCCTCGAAGTCGATCATCCCAGGCCCCCCTTCACTGCGCCCGGATCGTCAACACCGAAACCGACTGCCTCGGCAGCGTCACCGTCACCGCGCCGCCCGCCACCTGGGCCGCCACCGCCGCCGGCTTCACCTCATCGGGAGCGGCAAACGTATTCGCCGCGTCCCGAGCCTCGTGCGTCAGCGTCGCCGCCCGCGCCTCCGTCGGCCGCATCGCCCCCGCAAAGCGCAGCCGCACCGGCAGCGCCGCGTCCCCCGGATTCGTCAGACTCACCGTCAGCACCCCGTCGCGCAGCGAAGCCGATCCCGCCACGCTCGCCAGCCGCCCCGTGCCTTCCAGCAGCGGCGCCACCAACTCCTCCGCGCGTACCGTCATCGGAACCAGCCGCCCCCCCATGTGCCCCCGGTACATGTCGAAAACATGGTAGACCGGCGTGCGCACATACCGGTCTTCCTGCGCCAGGAACAGCGAATGGAGGCAGTTGATGGTCTGCGCGATGTTGGCCATCGCGATCTTCTCCGCATGCCGGTGGAAGATGTCGAAGGTCATCGCCGCGTGCACCGCGTCGCGCAGCGTCATCGCCTGGCTCAGCAGGTAACGCGGAGCCAGCGGACGGCTCGCCGCGTTGTACCAATTCCCCCACTCGTCGATCACAAACCGGCACTGGCGCTGCGTATCCACCTTGCCCATCGCCTCCCAGTGCCGCTCGATCACCTGATCGATCAACGCGCCCTTGTGCAGCACCGCGTACCACGAGCGCGCATCCACCGTCTCCGCCTTCACCGCCGTGGGCCGGAAATCCGTGTAGTAGTGCAGCGCGTACCCGTTCGGAATGCGCCCCCGCGCGCCGCGGAGCCCCTCGAAAAAGCCCGTGGTCCACCCCATGTCCATGTCCGCCGAGTGGCCGCGCGGCCCCACCGCCACCAGAAACGGCTTCGTGTACGCCGGCACCTGGGCGATGAACTTGCGGTACTCGGTGGCATATTCCTCGGGCTTCATATTGCCCCCGCAGCCCCAGCTCTCATTGCCCACCCCCCAGAAGCGGACGTTGAACGGCTCCTTGTCTCCGTTGGCCGCGCGCTCCGCCGCCAGGCTCAGCGAGCCCGCCGGCGCATTGCAGTAGCTCACCCAGTCGTAAAACTCCTGCGGTGTCGCCGAGCCCACGTTCGCCGCCAGGTACGGCTCCGCCCCCAACAACCGGCACAGCCCCATGAACTCGTGCGTGCCGAACTGATTCGTTTCCGTCGCGTTCGTGCCCTTCGGCATCTGCGCTTCCCAGTAGTTGTACGTCCGCGAACGCCGCCCCGCCGGCCCGATCCCGTCGCGCCAGTGATAGCCGTCCGCAAAACAGCCCCCCGGCCACCGCAGGTTCGGCGCCGCGATGCGCTTCATGTCTTCCACAAAGCTGCGCCGCAATCCGTTGATGTTCGGGATCCGCGACTCCCGCCCCACCCAGATGCCGTCGTAGATCACCCCGCCCAGGTGCTCGATGAAGTGCCCGTACACGTGGGGGTCGATCGTCGCGCCCGCGTTCTCCGGCCGCAACTCGATCTCCGCCTCCGCTGCCTTCACGCTCCGCGAGCCCGCCAGCCCCGCTACCCCCGCGCCCGCCGCCGACTGCAAAAATCGTCTTCGCCGCATACCGCACATCGTACACGCCCGCCCGTTCCGCCTACAATGGCTACCATCGGAGGACGTGATTATGGTTCGACTGGCTTCACTGCTCGCCTTTGCCGCCTTGGCCTCGGCGCAAACCGGTTCCTGGCCCCAGTTCCGCGGGCCCAACGGCTCCGGCGTCGGTGAGGGCGCCGGCTATCCCGTGGCCTTCGGCCCCGCCGCCAACGTCGCCTGGAAAGCCGCCGTGCCCTATGGCCAATCGTCCCCCGTCGTGGCCGGCGGCCGCGTCTACGTCACCGCGACCGATGGCGGCCGGCTCCTCACCATCAGCCTCGACGCGCAGAGCGGGAAAGAAGTCTGGCGCCGGCCCCTCCCCCGCACCCATGCCCACAAAACCTATCCCGCCAACGACCCCGCTTCCCCCTCCCCGGCAGCCGACCCAACAGGCGTGTACGTCTTCTTCGCCGACTTCGGCCTCGCCGCGTTCAACACCGACGGCAGCGAGCGATGGCGGATGCCCCTCGGCCCGTTCAAGAACTTCTACGGAATGTCCAACTCGCCCATCCTCTCCGGCGATTCCGTCATCCTCGTCCTCGATCAACAGCCCGGCGCCGCCATGATCGCCGTCGACCGGACCACCGGCAAGCTCAAGTGGAAGACCGAACGCCGGTCCGCCACCATCGGATGGGCCACGCCCATCGTCTACCGCCCGCAAGGACAGCCCGCCCAACTCGTGGTCCTCGGAACCACGCAACTCGACGGCTACTACCTCGATAC
>DALYJJ010000224.1:0-7144 GCA_031969915.1 Bryobacteraceae bacterium
GCCGGGCGCTGTGCGCGAAGGACGCGAATGAGAACAACAACCATGCCGCGCGGCAGTGGCTGGCGATGGCCCGGGCGCGTTCCATGAAAGAGTTCCAGGCGGCGCACGCGACGTACCAGGGAATGCCCTGGGTGAACACGATTTCCACGAGCCGCGAGGGCATCGCCTGGTACGCCGACACGTCGTCCACGCCCAACCTGAGCGAAGAAGCGTGGAAGGCCTGGGAGGCCTGGCGGGGCGGCGACGAGTGGGCCAAGGGGATGTTCGAACGCGGCCAGTATCTGTTCCCCGGCAGCGATTCGAAGTTCGAATGGGCGGCGGCCGAAGGGGCGCGTGAACCGGGTCTGGTGCCGTTTGCAAGAATGCCGCAGTTGGCGCGCACCGACTACGTCTTCAACGCCAACGACAGTTACTGGATGGCGAATTCGAAAGCGCTCCTGGAAGGCACCTACTCCCCCCTGCACGGCCGCCTGGGAGCCCGCTCGCTGCGCACGCGCAACAACGATCTGACCCTCTCGAATCTGTCGCCCGACCGCCCCGCGGGCGGCGACGGCCGCTTCACGCTGGACGAACTGGCGAGCGCGATTCTCAGCAACCGCAGCCACGCCGCGGAGTTGGTGTTGCCGGAATTGCTGGAGCGGTGCCAGGCCAAGCCGGTAGTGATGCTCGATTCGCAGGAGATCGACCTCTCCACCGCCTGTGCGGTGCTCGGGAAATGGAACGGGCGGTACGACCTCGACAGCCGCGGCGCGATGCTGTTCCGGGAGTACTTTCTGTCCTACAGCGGCGCCGACGCCACCACGGGAACGCGCCTGTTCTCGGCGCCGTTCGACAAAGCCGACCCCGTGCGCACGCCGCGGCAGCTTGCGTCCGGCGAACTGGCGCTCACCCATCTGGCGCGCGCCGTCCGGCTGCTGACCTCGCTGAAGATCGCGCTCGACACGCCGCTCGGGGATGTGCAGTACGCCAACAAGCCCGGGCAGCGGATTCCCATCCACGGCGGGCACGGGCTGGAGGGCGTGATGAACATGATGGTCCCGGCGCGCAATGAGACGACTCTCGAGCCCACCGAGTCGCTGCCGCCCGTGAAGGGATCGGTGTGGCTGACGGCGAAGGGCTACCCGGTGACACACGGCTCAAGCTTCCTGATGGTGCTGGAGTACACCGCCGCGGGGCCGGCCGCGAAGGCCTTCCTGACCTACGGACAGTCGGGAGATCCGGAATCGCCGCACTTTCGCGATCAGACCGAGCTGTTCTCGAAAAAACAATGGCGGCCGGTTCTGTTCCGGGAGGCGGAGATCCGGAAGGACGTGAAGTCCACGGTGCGTCTGGAGAAGAAGTAAACATCCGGGACGAAATGGCAGCGGCCGCGTCCAATCGGGGCATGCACCGCCGCTCTTTCGGACTCACGCTCCTCGCCGCCCCGGCCATGGTCAGGGCGCAAAGCGCGCCACGTCCGGCGCGCCTGGACGATGGCCTGGTGCTGGAGTTCGTGACAAAGGCCCACCAGCGCAAGATCGAGCCGATGAAGGAACTGATCGCGCGCCAGCCAGCGCTGCTGAACGCCTCCTGGGACTGGGGCGGCGGCGATTGGGAGAACGCGCTCGAGGCGGCCGCGCACACTGGCAGCCGCGAAATGGCCCTGTTTCTGCTGGAACAAGGGGCGCGGCTGAATCTCTTCGCCGCGGCGATGCTCGGAGACCTGGAGACGGTCCGCGCCGGAGCGCGCCAGCCGGGCTTCGCGGCAACGCGGGGCGCGCACGGCATTCCCTTGTTGAGTCACGCGATCGCGGGCGCAGAGGCGGGGCGTCCAGTGATCGCGTTTCTTCTTGAAAAAGGCGCCGACGTGAACGCACGCCACCTCAACGGGATGACGCCGCTCATGATGGCCGCGCAAACCGGCCAGCGGGACACCCTGCGTCTGCTGCTGGCCAAGGGCGCCGAGCCGAATGCCCGGGCGGAGAACGGCAAGACGGCGCTGCGCCTGAGCCTGGACGCCAACCACCAGGAGATTGCCCAGGATCTCCGCGAGGCCGGCGCTTCGTTCTGAGCCCGCGCACCCACCTACCGAAGCCGGGTAGAATCGTTTGACGCGCGGGACCTGTGGTCCGGCCCGCGGCTCGGAGCAAGGGAGGCGCCGTGGGACGTTGGATCCGGCAGTTCGCCGACATTCGCAAGGGCGAGGTGGAGCCGAGCGTGCTCTTCTTCTCCCTGTGGTTCATCCTGATTCTGGTTTTCCAGGTGCTGCGCCCCCTAAAGAAGGGGTTGTTCGTCGAAGCGCTGGGCGCCAAAACGGAACTCTACGCGAAGCTGGGCAACATCGCGGTGGCGGCTCTGCTGGTGATTCTGTTCACCGCTCTCTACAGCCGGCTCGGAAGCCGGCGGACCATCGGCGTTCTGTGCGCCGTGTTTGCCGGCGCGCTGCTGGCTTTCTCCTGGATCTTCAGCCAGCACCCCGGCACGCACCTGGGCAACTGGGCGTTTTACCTGTTCGGCGACGCCTGGTCGACGCTGTGGGTCACCACCTTCTGGGCCTACTTGAATGAGATGACCGCCACCGAACAGGCCAAGCGCCTGTACGGCCTCATCGGCGGAGGCGGCGTACTGGGCGGATTCGTGGGCAATTTCGCGGTTTGGCAGTTAGTTCGTCCCTGGGGCACGCAGAACCTCCTGATCCTGTGCGCGGCCCTGACGGCGCTGGTGGCGCTGATCGTCTGGCGCACGGAGCAACTCGCGCGATCGCCGGAAGCCGCGATCGGCCGCCGCAGCGGCCTCGCGAAGGCGGCGGCCCCCGGCGGCGGCAATCCGGCCATCGAAGGCGCGCGGCTGGTGGCGGGCTCGCGGTATCTGATGGCGATCACCGCGATTGTTTTCCTTTACGAGATCGTGTCCCAGATCTTCGACTACCAGTTTTCGCGGGCCAGCGAGGCGGTGGAAGGAGCGAGCGGCACGCAGGCCTTTTTCGGCCAGGTGTTCACGTTCGGCGGGCTGTTGAGCGTGGTGGTGCAGTTGTTCCTGGTCTCGTTCGTGATGCGGCGGTTCGGACTGAAAACGGCGCTGCTGGTGCTGCCCGTGGCGATGGCCCTCTCGGCGGGCATTTACATGACCGTGCCCGTACTCACCGCCGCCGCGCTACTTTACATTTCCGACAGCGGTTTCTCTTACTCGATGAACCAGACGGCGCGCGAAACGCTGTACGTACCCGCCGGCGAAGACGTGAAGTACAAGGCGCGCGCCTTCACCAACATGTTCGTGCAGCGCTTCGGCAAAGGCGCGGCGATCCTGATGGCTCTGGTGCTGGGCGCGTTTCCGATCCGCCTGCTCTCCGTCCTGGCGCTGGTGGTGATCGGATTGTGGGCGGTGCTGGCACTCTACGCCGGGCGCCGGTTCGATGCGGTGACGGTAGCGGGCGAGGCAGAAGCGGGCGCGCTGGTGAAGTAGCGGCGGCCCTCCGCCGATATCTTTGTTGAAGACAATGAGCCAGGCCACCTTCGTCCTGCCGGTCTACAACGGAACCCGCTATCTGCGAGAAGCGATAGACAGCGTGCTGGCGCAATCGGTCTCCGACTGGACGCTGCTGATCGTGGACGATTGCAGTTCGGACCGGCCGGAGGCCATCGTCAGCGCCTACCGCGATGCGAGAATCCGATTCGTCCGCAACAGCGCGAACCTGGGGCTCTACGGAACCTTGGTGCGCACGATTCCGGAGGCGGATTCCCCCTGGATCTCGATCATCATGCAGGACGACCGGCTGAAACCGGAGTACCTGCGGGAAATGGTGCGGCTATCCGAACAGTATCCGGCAGCGCAGGCGATCTGGGCAGGAATGGATTGTGTCGATGGCGCGGGCGCTTTGGTCGAGCCGGGACCGAAGACGGGGCGTGAGGAACCGATCGCTCCGGGCCCGGCGTCGTGGCGTGGGACGTTGGCCCAGGGATGCATGTGGACCATCAGCGGCTCGTTCACACGAAAACAGCTCTATCAGTCCATGCCCTTCCGGACCGATCTTCCCCATTGTGGCGACTACGAATGGCTGTTGCGTGCGATTCGGGAAGTGTTGTTCGTGTACTGGGAATACCCGTTAGTTGACATCCGTCTCCACGAAGGGCAGGCGAGCACCGGGAACCTTCGCTCAGCCCAGGACGTGGTGGAGGCCTATGGCATCGTCCGGGACAACTTCCGCGCCTACCCGGGCGACCTGCCTCGGAGCGAGGCCTTTCGCATCTGCCGAAGGCGCGCCCGCGGCGCCACTCGGCGAGCCCTGAAACAGGTGACGCAGGGCCGGGTTCCCACCGCCCGTCTGCTGCTGAAGTACGCGTTCCGCTTCGCGGTGCTCCCGTTCGAGAACGGCCGTTAGTTAGCGGCGGGGACGTTCCCTACTCCAGCGCCAACGCCGAGACATTGCGCTTCGCCCCGGAGGGCGATTTCACTTCGACCCTGAGCTTGTCGCCGATCTCCAGATTCCCTTCGACCGCCACCTTGTAGTGCCCGCGCAACACTTCGAATACCTTGGGCCCGATCGGCTCCCTGGTCTTGCCGAGATCGCGCAAGTTGAAGGTCGCGCCTCCGGTCTGCCGGGCCAGCGACTCGAACAGCGACCGCCCGTAGCCCATCACGTACACCGGAAAGATGGACACGCCGCCGCGCCGCGCCAACCGCAGCACTTCGCGTTCGGAGACGCGGCTCGGTCCGTCTACACCGGCGGTGAGCAACAGGATGACGCGGCGGAGCGTCGCGTTTTCGAACCCGCCATCGATGGCTGCGTACAGCGCATCCAACAGGTTCGGGCTGTTCCCATACTTCACCTGTCCGAGCGCCCGCCGGAGCAATTCTTTGCTTGCAGTGAAGTCCTGCACCAGGTCGGCGGAGGAGGCAAAGGAGACCACCGCCATCTGCTCCTTCTCCCCGAGCTGCGCGATCATTTCCGCCGCCGCCGGTTGGACCATGCCTCCGATCAGGCTCGTGTCGAGCAGCAGCATGACGTCGACGGGTTCGGACACATACTGGGCCGATTCGACGGTCCGGGGCGACGAGCCGTCGAGCACCGTGAAATCGGCCGCCTTCAAATCGGTGATGGGCTTGCCGGTCTTCTGATCGGCGACGGTGACGATCAGGCGAGTCGCGGCGGGACAAGCCAAGGGCCAGGCGGCCGCGAGGGCCCCTACCAGCAACGCTCTCCAGATCCGCGGCACGTTACCTACTGTGCGGCAATCGAGACCTTCACGCCGGTATCCAGGCGGTTCAACTGGCTGACGGCGATCTGCTCGCCTTCCTTCACACCCTCCAGGATCTCAACGCTCTCGTCGTAGGGATCCCCCAGTTTCACGTCGCGGGCCTCGATCACCCCCGAGGAGACCACGTACGTCTTGTTGGAGCCGAACACGTAGTTCACTGCGCGGCGCGGCACCAGCACCACGCGCTCCACCTTCTCCGTCTGGAGCCGCGCCCGCGCATAGGAGCCGGGCTTCAAGTCGCCTCGCGGATTCTCAATCAGCGTCTCCACGATGAAGGTGCGCTTCGACTGGTCCACGGTGGGAGAGATGCGCCACACCTTGCCCGCAAACGTCCGTCCCGCGAACGCCTCGACGGAGACCTCGGCGCTCTGGCCCGTCCGGATCCAGGGCGCCATGCGTTCGGGAACTTCGATGCGAAGCCGGATCGGGTCGGTCTTCACCAGGACGAAGAGCGGCGTGTTGAGCCGCACGAACTGGCCCACCGTCACCTGCCGTTCTTTCACCGAAGCGGCAAAGGGCGCCTTCACCACGGTGTCGCGCAGTTTCTTGCGCTGCAGGTCAAGCACGGCGCGCGAGCGCTGCACATCGGAGATCAGGTTGCGGGTCTGGTTGAGCGTAGCGTCATAGCCGGCGCGCATGGCATCGAACCGCGCCTTGGCCTGATCGAGTTCATTCTGAGCACCGATGCCTTGATCGACCAGCGCTCGCACTCGCTTGTAGCGCTGCTCGGCCTCAAACAGGTCGGCTTGGGCCCGCCGCACTTCCGGCGTCTCGCGGATGTCCTTCACCTGGTCGTTCTCATTGGCCAACCCCAGGCGCTCAAGCGCCTGCCGCAATTGCGCTTCGTTCTGGGCCACGACATACTTCTGCTCTTCGTCGCCGATCCGAACCAGCACCTGGCCCTGCGCCACAACGTCGCCCAAATCGACGCTGACCTGCTCGACGCGGCCGTCCACCTCGGCGCTCACCACCACCTCTTCATACGGGAAGAGCGTGCCCACGGAGTCCACCGCACGGCGAAGGTCCCGCGCCCCGACGGACACCGCCTGCACCTTCACGGGTCCCGTCTCCGGCCGCGCCTCCACCTTCTCCTGGCGATTGCATGACGAGCCGATCAGCGCCAGAGCGGCGGGTAGAAAGAGAATCGATACGGTTCGAGTCATGACTCCCCAATCCCCGAAAAGGGAACACGTACAAGGCGAATCCAACAAGGGTTCGGTTACGTCCTCACAATTGTAGCGAACCACGCACTACCATCGAAGGATGGACAGGCTGTTCGTTTCTTATTGGCTTCGCGGCGCGTCTGAGGCCAACCTGCTGCGCCACGTTGAGACCGCGTTGGGTCTGTTTCCCGTTTCGCGGTTATCGCCGGTCCTGGTGGGGAGGGTCTGGGGAGTTTCGTTTTCTGAGCCGGTGCTTGCCGAACAGCCCTTCCCCGGCGCCAGTGACGGCCAACCGGTTCTCGACTTCTTCAAGGAACATCGCGGCCCGGACGTGGCCTTCGAGGTGGAAGCCCGGTGGGACCTTTGGCAGCGGGACTCCGAATGGAAGCTCGCACCGCTTCCGGTTTCGCTGTTCGCCTTCGCCCCGCGCTTCGAGCGCAGCGACAGCGACCAACTCCGATTCGAACTCGGGCCCGAACTCCACTTTCTGCCTTCACCGGATTCTGCCGGCGGGGGGCGGATGATCGAGGGCAACGTCCGTAGCCTGCTCAAACTCGTGCACGATCTGGACGACGCTTTACCCGCCGAGCGCCGGCAACTGTGGACAGACTCCGCCGCGAACTTCGCCGAGCGCCTGGAGCAGGCAATGCGCGGCGAAGCCCTCGACGAATGAGTTGGTTAGATCGCTGCCGCCGCCACCGCGCGCGCCGACAGCAAACGCTGAATCGCGTCCCCCAGCATTCTGGG
>DALYJJ010000225.1:0-7054 GCA_031969915.1 Bryobacteraceae bacterium
CGTACTCCCGCGGAAGCCCGGCGAGCGGATCGCCCTCCGGCCGCCGCGGCAGCGGGTCGACAGGATCGCCCAACGCCCGCGGCCCCACCGGCGCAACCGGCCCCGCCGCGCGCACCAGCGGACGCAGCCGGTCCTCCGCCCATCCGCGCGGAGGCGGTTGCTCGGCCCGAAGCCGGTCCATGTACCGGTCCAATGCACTGGGCCCGATCGCGATCTCTGTGGGCGGCGCCATCCGCCGCGGCAGCTTGCGAATGGGCGTCCGCACCACCGCCGGCCCGCCCTCGCGCACCCGCCCCTTGCGCCCCAACTGCGCGCGTTGCGCAGCCAGCGGCGCAGCCGCCAGAAGGCCGATCAGGCACAGCGGCAGGCAGCGCATGTCAGTTGATGGACGCAGCCGCGCGGCGGAAACGGTCGGCGAACTCCGCCGGTTGATAGACGCTCGGATGTTCCAGGTAGGTGTAGAGCGGCGCCACCGCCCCCGGTGCGCCCGGCGCACCCCCGGCCAACGCCGTCAGCAGCGCATCTAGCGCCATCGTCGCCTGCTCTGCCGATTGCACCCCCGAGCCCGCGATCCGCCCCGCATCCGCCGCCAGCGCCCGCACCAGGCCCCGCGCCGCCGCGCCCGTGAACTCCTGTTTGGCAAATCGCGCCGCCATCGCCTCCGCCTGCTGCGCCACCCGGTTCGCCGCCGCGCCAATGCCCGCGCCGTCGAACGGCCGCTCCGCCACCAGGCTCGCCAACGCGTTGAACGCCGCCTCCACGCCCGCGCCCTGCTCGCCCGCGGCCTGCGCCAGCAGCACGCGCGCCACGTCCCACCGCGACAGGTTCACCTGCAGTGCACCCGGCTTGCGCCCCGCATAGCCGCGCTGGATCCGCCAGCTCTCCGCGCGCAGGTCGTGGTGGCACTGGTAGCATTCCATCTCCGCGAACTCCGGCCACTGCGCCGCCGCCCGCCGCGCCAGGTGCTTCATCCCTTCCGATAACGCCACCGCCTGCCCCACCGCCCAGATCCGCACCCGCGGCATCGCATTGCCCGCCCCCGCCTTCGGCTCGCGATGATGCGCCGGCTGCGCCGCCGTGAACGTGTCCAGTTCGAAGACCAGGTCCGGGTGCCCCGCGGCGATCATCTCATGCGTCACCACCCGCTGGCTGTCGCCCAGGTGGCACCCCAGGCACGTCCGCGCCCGCACTGCCAGATCCTTCGTATCGATCATCCCCGCCGCCACACTCGCCGCGTGCGAGTTCTTCTGCGTATGCGGCCCCAGCCACTTCTCCGCCGGCCCGTGGCAGCCCTCGCACGCCACCCCGTCCGAGGTCACCCGCTCGGGCGATCCCACCAGGTGGCACGACGTGCATTGCCGGTCGGTCATCGGATTCGCAATCCGCAGGATCTCCGCCATCCGCTTCGACCGCGGATCGCTCAGCACCTTGCTCGCCTTCGAGTGCCGGTCCGGCACCGCCCACAGCGCGTATTCGTTGCCCTGAATCCGGTTTGCGCTCTCCTCGGCCGCCACCGTCCCCCCATGGCAATTCGACGAGGCGCAACCGCCCGCCCCAATATACTGCTGCCCGTTCGCGGCGGACGCCGCCACCATGACCAAAACGAATCCCGGAGTACGCATATAGAAGTGAAGGATCCCCGTGCCGCGGTTCGGTAATGGTAAGTCGCTTTGCCGCACCAAGTCAATAGGTTGAGTGTTCGGGTCCGTTGTCACACGTTTCAACGTTGCCCATGGCGCGATCAGTAAGATACACTGCATCGACCAGTAACTGAATGGCCAAAGACGTCATCCTTTCGGCGGACCTCGGTGGTACGCCGCTTACGCCGGAGGAACTCGCCGCCGTTCCCGCTCTGGCCGGCATTCGCAAAGAGATTTGGGCCAAGTTTCCCGGCGCCGTCGCGCGCAAGGAGTTCCAGCCCGGCGAGATCGTCTTCCGCCAGGGCGAAAACGGAACCACCGCCTTCCTGCTCCTCGAGGGCAGCGTCGAGATGTCCCTCAACCGGACGCTTCTCGCACCCATCGAACGCCGCGAGCGGCCCCGTTCCATGGGCGGCCTCGGCAACCTCTTCCGCTATCTCAAGGGCACGCCCGATCGCAGCGCCGCGAAGAACGGACGAAGGCGCACCCACATCCCCGTCGACGGTAACATCGACTTGCCCGTCGACAACCCGATCTCCACCATCGAGGCCGGCGAACTGTTCGGCGAGCTGTCCGCTCTCGCCGCCCTCAAGCAGGACCGCCTGAAGCGCGCTAAGTTCTATCCCCGCCCCGCCACCGCGCGCGCCCTGACGCCCGTCACCGTCCTGGAGATGTTGCCCAACATTCTCAACAACGTCCTCTACAACGCGCCCGCCTTCAAGGACAAACTCAACACCAACTACCGCGCCCGCGCGCTCGACACCCACCTCCGCAGCGTCCCCGCCTTCCAATCCCTCAGCCCGGAGTTCCTCGATCGCCTGCGCTCGAGCGTCGATCTCGTCGACTATCAGCCCGGCCAGGTGATCTTTCAACAGGGCGATCCGTCCAACGCCTTCTACCTCATCCGCCTCGGCTTCGTGAAAGTCTCCCAGCAGTTCGCGGGCGGCGAGATGGTGCTCGCCTACCTCTCGCGCGGCTCCTACTTCGGCGAGATGGGGATCCTCCCCGGCGGCTTCCGCGTCCGCGCCTCGGGTCTCGAAAAAGGCCAGGCCGCCGATGTGCTCGTCTTCGACGAGCCGGTGCAGTGCGGCCGCGCGCCCAAGGGATCTTCGGTCCTCACCCTCGCCTGGGATAACGCGATTTCCCGCGTTCATTTTGAGATGCTCCTCGAAGGCGGCAAACTGCGCGTCCGCCAGCTCGCGTCCGGCAAGAACCCGCTCATCTATCGCGACCAGGCGCACACCACCTTCCTCGCCGGCCCAGGCGATTCCTTCAAGGCCGGCGAAACCGCCTTCGAAGTCCAGGACGACGACGCCCGCCGCGGCCTCCGCACCACCACCGTCACCGCGATGGATTATGCGCAGTGCGTGCTCATCAAGCGCGACGACTTCCTCGAAATGCTCGACCGCTTCCCCGACCTCCGCGGTGAAGTGGAGCAGGTCGCCCGCGCTCGCCGCCGCGCCGATCTCAACACCCTGAACCGCGTGCAACTCGTCTCGCTGGAGAGCTTCCTCGATCAGGAACTGATGCAGGGCCAGAACCTCCTGCTCATGGACCTGGACCGCTGCACGCGCTGCGACGAATGCGTCCAGGCCTGCATCTCCACCCACAGCGATGGCGTCAGCCGCCTCTTCCGCGACGGCCTCCGCTTCGATCGCTACCTGGTGGCCACCGCCTGCCGCGCCTGCCTCGATCCGCTCTGCATGACCCAGTGCCCCGTCGGCTCCATCCGCCGCAAGGAGACCCTCGATATCGTCATTGAAGACTGGTGCATCGGCTGCGGCAACTGCGGCCGCGACTGCCCCTACGGCGCGATCAACATCGTGCCCCTCACCGGCTTCGCCGAGGATGGCTCCATCGCCGTGGCGCCCAAAGCCACCGTGTGCGATCTCTGCGCCGAGTACCCTGAGCCGAATTGCGTCCGCGCCTGCCCGCACGACGCCGCCATCCGCATTGAGCCCAAGACGTTCTTCGCCCGCGACCTCAGCGGCGTCCGCCTCACCACCGCCACCACCGGCGCCGAAGCTCCCACCGGCCGCCAGGCGCTCGAACGCACCGTCATCCAAAGCAGCCTCGTGAACCTCACCGGACTGGTGCCCCGCCTCGAGGTCCGCAACGGCCCAAAGGCCGGTTCGACGCTCCAGCTCAAGCACCCCGAAACGGTATTCGGACGCGCCGCCGATTGCGATTACCTCTTCGACGCCCAGGAGGGCGTCTCTCGCCGCCACTGCCGCATCTTCAGCCGCGAGGGCCGCTTCGTCGTCCAGGACCTCGGCTCCGCCAACGGCACCTTCGTCAATGGCGAGCCGGTGACCGAACGCGAACTCAACGACGGCGACTCGCTCCTCATCGGCCAGGTGGAGGGCGTCTTCCTCATGGGCCAGCTCCAGTGATCGTCGACGCCAAACACCGCCGCTGGGGCGTCGCGACCGCTCTCCTCAGCGCCGCCTTCACCCTCCTCTATGCCGTCTACGCCGCCCTCACCCCAGGCGGCTCCCGAGGCGGCACCGCGATGGGCATCCTCTTCGGCTCCCTCGCCTTCGGGGTCTTCGTTTTCGAGTGCCTCCTGAGTCTGCGTAAGAAGTACCCGGCGTCTCCCGCGGGCCGCGTCCAGACCTGGCTCCGCGCCCACATCTGGCTCGGCGTTCTGGCCACCGCGCTGGTGCTCTTTCACACCGGCTTCCGCTGGGGCCAGGGTCTGGCCGCCGGAATCATGTGGCTCTACCTGATCGTCACCCTGAGCGGCGTGCTGGGCATGATCCTCCAGACAACCTTGCCCCGCCGCATGACGCGCCTCGTCACCCGCGAAACGCTCTACGATCAGATCCCCTCGGTCATCAAATCCCTCCGCCGCGAAGCCGACGAGCGCGTCGAGTTCGTCACCGCGGACCTCGGCGTCGAGGACCCCGAGCCCGACCGCATCTGGGCCGGCGGCCGCAAGTACTACTTCGACGAGTCGCAGAAAAAAAGCGCCGCCGAAAAGGTGGAAGCCGAACGCCGCAAGCGCAAGGCCTCGCCCCAACTGGCCACCGGCGAAGAATCCGCCGCCGCGCTCAAAACCCACTATCTCCGCGAGGTCCGCCCGTATCTCGCCGCCGACCCGCCCGTCATCTGCCAGCAACTGTTCCGCGACGCCGCCTCCCTCGCCGCCTATTTCCGCCGCCTCCGCATTCTCGTCCCGGAGAACGCCCATCCCGTCCTCGCCGACCTCGAAAGCATCTGCGACGAGCGCCGGCAACTCGCCATCCAGAAGCGCCTCCACGAATACCTGCACGGCTGGCTCTACGCCCACGTGCCGCTGTCCTTCGCGCTGCTCATCCTCACCACCGTCCACGCGGTGATGTCTCTCTGGTACTGACATGGCGAAAGAAGACAAGCCCCTCCCCTACGAGCCGCGCGAGAACGAGGCCAAGACCTACGCCCAGCGCCTCGACGTCTTCTACTTCCGCAAGCGCCTCCGCTTCTCCAGCCTGCGGAGCAGGATCACTCTCCTGGTCACGGCGCTCTCCCTCGCCGCGGCCGTCCCGCTCGTCGTCGGCCTCGGCGGCTCCCACCAGGCGTTCTCGAATGGTCCCGTCACCCGCGCCCACGTCATCTTTGAGAACAACTGCGCGTCCTGCCACCTGGGCAACTTCGCCGGCATCCGCAACCAGGACTGCCAGAAGTGCCACGACGGCCCCGCGCACCCCGCCAAGTCAATCGACACCGCCACCCTCAAGGAAGAGCAGCGCTGCGCCTCCTGCCACGTCGAACATCGCGGCAGCGGCATGCTCACCGACGTCGACAACCGCCACTGCGTGCGCTGCCACGAAAACCTGCGCGCCCACGGCAACGGCGTCAAGCTCGCCGGCCTCTCCGTCACCGGCTTCTCCCCCGGCGATCACCCCGAGTTCTCCGCCGCCGCCTGGCACGGCAAGGACAGCCGTCCGCTGCGCCTCAACCACCGCAAACACATGCAGCCCGCGCCCGCCGGCACGCGCCTCCCGAAGCGCATGCCCATGCAGTGCTCCGACTGTCACGCGACCGACCGCAACTCGCCCACAGGCGGCTTCCTCCCCATGACCTTCGAGCAGCACTGCCGCCCGTGCCACGAACGCGAACTCGGCTTCGACGCCCGCGCCCTGCTCGGCGCGGCCTCTAAACCCGCGCCCCATACCAAGGACCCGCTCACCATCCGCGCCCACATCGAACAGGCCTACCGCGACCTCCTCGCTCGCGAGCCGGATGTCTTTCAGCGCGATGCCGGCCGCGGCCTCGAAGGCGCCTCCTCCGCCGCCGCGTGGCTCGAACTGGTCACAAAGGAATCCGCCCAGTTCCTCTTCGATAAAAAGTGCACCTACTGCCATAGCTACGCCGGCCGCAACGGCGAATTTCCCGTGGTGGCCAAAGTCGCCCCCATCGATGGCCGCCACACCGGCGCCGAGCCCGCCCCCTGGTTCGCACGCGGCGAGTTCAGCCACCGCGCCCACCGCGCCGCGCAGTGCGAATCCTGCCACCGCGCCGCCGCCGAAAGCACGCTCACCACCGACGTGCTCGTCCCCCGCCTCGAAAACTGCACTCCCTGCCACGGAGACAGTGGAACCGCGCTCAACCGCTGCGCGCAGTGTCACGAGTACCATAACAAGAGCAAGGAATCGGACAAGGATCGCCGGCCCATCCAGCAACTGCTGGGCGGCGGCTAGAAATCGCGTTAGCAATCATGGATAAGCCACTGCCCTATCAACTGCTCGAAAAGCTCTCGGGCGGCTCGCAGCCCATCTACAAGGTGAAGGCTGCCGACGGGCGCATCCTCGTCTTGAAGACCGCGGCCGTCGCCAACCTCACCGCCGAGACGCGCGAGCGGTTCCTGCGCGAGGCGCGCATCGCCGCCACCCTCGATCATCCGAACCTGGTGAAGGTCCACGATTCGGGCGAGGCCGCCGGCATGCTCTTTCAGGCGATGGACGCGCTGGAGGGCTCGGACCTCGAAAAGCACTTCCGCGCCGGCGCCACGTTCACCTGGGAACAGAAGCTCTCCATCATGGGCCAGATCTGCGCCGGCCTCGAGGAACTCCACCGCCAGCGCATCATCCATCGCGACATCAAGCCCTCGAATGTCTTCCTCGAGAACTCCGGCAACGTCCGCATCCTCGATTACGGCGTCGCCCGCGTCGAAGAATCCAACCTCACCAAGGCCGGCATGTCCGTGGGCACCGTCTCCTACATGGCCCCCGAACAGATGCGCGGCGAAGCCATCACCACCGCCACTGACCTGTTCTCCGCCGCCGTGCTCTTCTATCAGCTCGCCGCCGGACGCCACCCCTTCACCGACGGCGAATCGAGCGTCCCCAAGATGCTCCAGGCGATCCTGTTCCAAACCCAGGAACCCCTCGAAAAGGCCGCCCCCGACGCCCCGCCCGGCCTCGGCTTCGTCC
>DALYJJ010000226.1:0-7015 GCA_031969915.1 Bryobacteraceae bacterium
CCAGTTGCAGATACAGCCACTCCGCGCAATTGGTGGCCCACATCCCCACCCGGTCCCCCGCCTGCAGTCCCAAAGCCTGCAGCGCCCCCGCCGTCCGGTCGACCTCGCGAAGCAGTCCCGCGTACGTCAGCTCCAGTTCCTGATGAGGCACGAAGAGCGCCCCGGCCTCCGGCCACCGCGCCGCCGTCCGCGCAAACGCCGAGTAGATCGTGTCGGAACAAAGAGCCGCCTCCGGCCCCCGAGCGTAACTCTGCATTGGTGGATTCTACCGGGAATGCGGACGCAGCGGGGGACCGGAGCCCATGGCGCCGGCTCGTATTGATCGCCGGGACCCGGATCCCTCCTGTGCCCGCGCCGCTCCATCTCGACGACCAGTTCCCACAAAGCACCTCCGCTGCGACCGGCGCTTATTGGAAAAGAATAAGGGTATTGACGAAAAACAATAAGAAGCTTATCATTTTTCAATATCCCCATGGAGGTGCTGATCATGTCCAGGCCAGCCGCGCCTTCCGCCGCACTGCCGATCGCGCACATCGTGCTTCGGGTCCTCATCGTCCTGAACTGGTTGCTCGGCGCCGCGATCCTGGTGCTGCTGGTCGTCATGCCCAACGCGCAATGGATCATGACCGCGTTCAGGCTCTCTCCCTCGCCGGAGGCAGAGCGGCTGATCCTGGGCCTCCGCGTCATCGCGGCGGTCGGCCTCGCTTCGATTCCGCTGAATCATGTCGTCCTCAAACGGCTGCTCGCCATGGTGGAGACCGTTCGCAGAGGCGACCCCTTTGTCGCGGCGAATGCGCACCGTTTGCAGGTGATCGCCTGGACGCTGCTCGCTCTGCAGCTTCTCAGCCTGGTCGTCGGCGCGATTGCCAAAGTTCTTTCGACTCCCGAGCGCCCCCTTCATTTCAATGCCGGGTTTTCGATCAATGGCTGGCTCGCTGTGCTCCTCACGTTCGTGCTGGCGCGCGTGTTCGCGGAAGCCACTGGAATGCGCGAAGACCTCGAAGGTACGGTGTGACATGGCGATCGTGGTCAAGCTCGACGATGTGCTTCACAACCGGCGGATGACGCTCACCGAGTTGGCGGATCGCATCGGGATCACGCTCGCCAACCTGTCGATCCTCAAGACCGGCAAGGCACGCGCGATCCGCTTCTCGACGCTCGATGCGATCTGTGAGGTGCTCTCGTGCCAGCCGGGCGACATTCTCCGGTTTGAGCCGGACGAAGGAGAACGCGAGCCGCCGGCTACGTTAAGCGGCCGGAGCGCCACTCGATGAACGCCCCGCTGAAGACGCTGTTCGGCGCGAAGCATCACGCTGCGTTGACCGTCACTTCGCTGCTATCGATTCCCTTGCTGTCCTTTCACCTTGCCGACGACATCGTCCGAGGAATGGCGCCGGGCGGCCTCTCCATCCTCTTTGGCGTGCTCATCCTGGTCGTCTGGCTCTTCGGAACGCTCGTGCTGGCCGAGCGGCGATCCGGGTACGTGATCATGCTCCTCGGATCGATCCTCGGGTCTGGTGTGCCGGTCGTCCACATGATGGGGCCGGGGCTGGTGGGGGGCAGGATCGCCAACTCGAGCGGAGTCCTTTTCTGGGTCTGGACACTCATCGCTCTCAACGTGACCTCGGTCTTCTCCGCCATCCTTGCGGCGCGCGGGCTGTGGATCTGGCACCGGGCCAAGGAGGCCGCCGCGGCCAAACCGTGAACGAGGATCGGCCGTGCTCATGAGCCTGCTCCCGAAGGTCAGCCTGTTCGAAGCGAGGTTCGGGAGTGGCGGGCGCTCTTACGGGCGCTCCTCAACGCACGGCGATCGTGACGCCCGCCTGCGTGGGCACGCCGCCCACCAGCAGCACCACGGGCAGCGCGTCGCCGGGAGTGATCCCGGCCGGGATCTCCACGTTCACCTGCATGATCCCCGCCACCAGCGTCGGTGCGCCGCCGGCGAACAACACCCGCGCCAGTTGCCCGCCGATCACCACCATCACCGGCTGCGCCACGGGCTCCGCGGCGGGCATGCCGCCGGGCTTGCCGTCCACGCCCAGCGGCGAGGTCTGGCCTTCACCCGTGGCGAAGAGGGAAACGACGCTCCCCGGCGCCGCCGGACGCGCCGGCGAGTTCTCCGTTCCGTCCGAGTTGCGGATCGCGCCCTGGCCCAGGCCTCCCTGCCCGGCGGTGAAAATGCCGGGCTTCACCGGGGTCACCGGGAGCGTCACGACATTCGACCCCCGGCCCTGGTACAGCACCTGGATCTTCGTCACCGTGCTCGCGGCCAGGGCGTAGGGCGCCACAACGCGCACCTGCCCCGCCGAACTCGACAGGACCGGCGCCGCCAGTCCGTCGAACAGCACCCGCGTGCCGCCCGCCGATGTCATCACGTAGCCGCGCTCGTCCGTTTGAAGGTTCGCGATTTCGCCCGGGCCCAGGCCGCTGCCCGAGATCAGCAGCACCTCGCCCGGCGATACCATGCCGCCCCGCCCGCTCGCCGCGTTGACGATCCCCGCCTCGCTGATCCGCATCGGGCCATCGATCACCAGGGTGAACATTCCCCGCCAGGCGACCGGCGTTGCGTCGGTCAGCTCGACCGTGAACTGGTAGGTTCCCGCGACGGTGGGCGTGCCCGTGAGCACGCCATCGGCGTTAAGCCGCAGTCCCGCCGGAAGCGCGCCGGCGATCGCCGCCCAGCCGCGATAAGGAGTCGCGCCGCCCGTCGCCCGGAACGCGAACGAATACGGTTGCGCCACCTCGCCCGCGGGCAAGGGACTGGTCGAAGTGATGGAAGGCGTGCCCGCCGCCGGCGGGTCGATCGCAAAGGGCTGGATGTTGGACGTCCCGCCGCCTGGATTCACCACCCAGATCGACGCGGTCGTCGGATTGAGTAGCAGGTTCGCCGGCACCGTCGCGGTGATTTCCGTCGCGCTGGCCCACGCCGACACGATCCCCGATCCGTTCCACATCACCGTCGCCTGTGGCGAGAACGATGTCCCGCGAAGCGTCAGACGGAACGCCACGCCACCCGCCGTCGCCGACTTCGGGCTGAGTTCGGTGAGCGACGGCACCGACGAGCCCACCGTGAAGGTCAATGGATTCGACACCACGCGGCTCGGTGTGATCACGGTCACTTGGAACGAACCACGATCCGCTAACTGCGTCGCGGTAACGAAGGCCCGCAACTGCGTGGCGCTGTCGACCGTGGTTTGAAGCTCCTGCCCTTCCCATCGCACGGTACTTCCGCCGGCGAAGCCGCTACCGGCCACGATCATCCAGAACGGGGCCGCCCCAACGCCCGCGGCGTTGGGGAACAGCGCGCCGATCGCCGGCGGAGGCAGCAGCGTGAAGACGGCCGGACCGGAGACCGCGGCATCGTTGTTGGCCACAGTCACGTTCGCGGTCCCGGCAGCGGTCAGCAGCGATGCCGGCACGGTTGCCTGCAGCGTGCCTGAACCGGTTCGCGTTGTCGTGAGCGGCGTCCCGTTCCAGCGCACGGTGGATGCGGCCACCAGGTTGCCGGCGTTGACCGTGAGCGTCACGCCGCTGGAGCCCGCGCTCGCCGAGTTGGGACTGATCCCGGTGATGGCCGGGCCCAACACCTGGAGCGGCGCCGAATTGCTGCTGCTTCCGTTCGGACTCTGCGCGCGGATGCTCACTGTGCCGGGAGCGGCCAACAGGTTTCGCGGCACCGCGACGTACCACGTTTCCGAGCTCTGCGTGGCGGGTGTCAAAGCCTGGTCGTTCCAGTACAAAGTCCCCGGCACGGGTAGGCGAGTTCCATTGACGGTGAGGACCACGCTGTCTGTGCCCGCGGCGATGCTCTGCGGCTCGATGGAACCTATGACCATCGTCCCGAGAACACGCAACACAGAAGTGCCCTCACCGAGTTCGTTCGAGACGGTGACAGTGACGTTGCCCGGATTCGAAACGGAGGCCGAGGGCACGTTGATCACGATCTGCGTGGCGGAGATGCTCAGCGGCGTGACCGGCGTGCCCCCCAGCCGTACGCTGCTTCCCTGCGTGAAACCAGTGCCGGCGATGGTCAAATTGAATCCGCTGGACCCCGCCTGCACCTCTGCCGGCGTGAGCGAACTGATCGCCGGTCCCGGTGGCGTGATCGTGAAAGAGATCGGATCCGACGTCGAGGTCGCGCTCCTCACTCGCACCGGAACCACTCCGGGCGAAGTGAGCAGCGGGGCCGGCACCTGAACCGTGACCTGTGTGGACGAGGCGGTGGCGGGCGTCAGCGTACTGGAGCCAAACTCCACGACCGGAGACGCGCCGAATCCCGTCCCGTTAACGGTAAGCAGGATCCCCGGCGAGCCGGCTGGCGCCGTCTGCGGCGACAAGCTGGAGATGGCCGACGGGCTCTGCACCCGGAACGGGATGGCGTTGCTCGTGCCCGCGGCGGTAGTGACGGTCACGTTGTAAGTGCCGGCAGTGGTCAATAGGAAGGACGAGACGGAGGCCGAGATCCGGGTCGAGTTGATCACATTGGTGCTGATGTTCGAGGACCCGAACAGGACGGAAGACGAGGGAACGAAGTTTGAGCCGGTGATGACTAAGTTCAGCGATTGCGCCCCTGGCGCTACCACTTCGGGGCTGATGCTCGTTATGGACGGCGGGCCGAGCACCGAGAGCCCTGCGGCGTTCGATGTCCCGCCGAGCCCTGTCACTGTTACCGTCGCCTCGCCCGCGCTGGCTAACAGACTTCCAGGCACAGTAACGTAGAGCGAATTGAAACTGGCGGACGAGGGCGTGAGCTGCGTTCCCCGGAACATCACTGTCGCCTGTCTCCCGAAACTGGATCCGGAGACTTCTAGGAAGAGGGATTGCGTTCCCGCCGCCGCTGCGCTCGGGTTCAACGAAGTTATGGATGGCCGGCCGAGCACCCAGAGGGTAACGCTGCCCTGGTAGTTGAGAGGATTGATCACAGTGACAGCAGTCGTGCCGGGCGAGGCGAGAAAGCTGGACGGTACGCTGACCGTCACTTGCGTGGAGGTGACACTTGTCGGCGTAAGCTGTGTTCCGCCGATCGATACCACTGCCCCGGGGACGAAGTTCGTCCCGCTGATCGTGAAAACGGTCGTCGGAGAGCCGGCGGCAACCTCACCGGGAACCAAGGAGCTTGTAGAAGGATAGCCCGTGACAGTGAAGGCGGAAGGCTGCGAGCTCGGGCTTCCTGGGTACCCCACACGGACGTTTGTCAGGCCGACGGCGGAAAGCGCCGAAGATGGCACCGTGACGACCAATAGAGTTGGGCTATTGAACGTAGGATACAAAGTGGTCCCGCCGAACAGGACCACGGCGTTGTTGGGGAAGTTAGAGCCGGCCACGGTCAGGGTCACGGTCGTGTTGGCCGGCGCGATGTTGGGCTCCAGGCTCTGGATGACCGGCGGGCTTAGTATTCGAAACGCGACGGCCCCGGACACGTCGCCATTCGGGTTCTCGACAGTCACACTTGCGGTGCCGACCGAGGCCAGCAGCGCGGAGGTAACAGTGGCCACAACCTGATTCGCGCTCCAAGAGGTGACCGAAAGAGGCGTGCCGTTCCATTTCACGGCTGCTCCTGGCTGAATTCCCGTACCCAGCACGAGGAGTGGGAAATCCGACCCCCCGGCCGTAGCGGAGTTGGGAAGAAGCACTGAGATCGTCGGCTGAGCCAGAGCCGGAATGGCGGCGGCCGTCATGGCCAACAGCGAAGAAAGTAAGAGGCCGAATCGCATCATGTCTTACCGCAAACTCCTGCGCGAAAACAACGATAATCATACCCGAATACCCTTTGTCAACGATGTGGGCCGTAACTCACCGAGAAGGGGTGCCACGATGTGGAGGATGCGGACAACGCTGAAACTGGAGCCGGGAATGGGACTTGAACCCACAACCCCCTGATTACAAATCAGGTGCTCTACCGATTGAGCTATCCCGGCACGCGTCCGTCTCTTTATCATAACGAAGATGACCCGCCGCGAAGCTCTTAAGTCCGCTACCGCCGCCGCCTGCGCCGCCGCGGCTCACCCCGTCGCCGCCCAGGGCTCCTCCGGGCCGCGGCTCTGGTACCGCCAACCCGCCGCCCGCTGGAATGAAGCGCTCCCGGTGGGCAACGGCCACCTCGGCGCGATGATCTTCGGCGGCGTCCACCGCGAACGGATACAGCTCAACGAACACAGCCTCTGGTCCGGCCGCACGGTGGACGACAACCCGCCGGAGACGCTCGCCGCCCTGCCGCAAGTGCGGTCGCTGCTCTTCGAAGGCCGCTATGCCGAGGCGAACCGCCTCGCTCAGGAAAAGATGATGGCGCCGATGAACACGGAGAGCTTCGGCTCCTACCAGACGCTCGGCGACCTCACCCTCGAATTCGCGCACGCCGGCGCGCTCACCGATTACCGTCGCGAGCTCGACCTCGGGGACGCCGTGGCCCGCGTTTCCTATAGAGTGGGCGGCGCCGCCTGCACGCGCACCATCTTCGCCTCCTTTCCCGCCCGCGCGCTGGTGATCAGAATCGAAACCACCGCCCCCGAAGGCCTCTCCTTCCGCGCCTCGCTCAGCCGTCCGAAGGATGCCACCGTCGCACAGGACGGCGCCACGGTGGCGATGACCGGCCAGCCCCAGCCGCACGGTGTCGAGTTCGCCGCCCACCTCGCCTGCCTCGCCGAAGGCGGCCGCGTCGCCCTGGAGAGCGACGGCTATCGCGTCGAAGGGGCGCGCGCCGCCACCCTGCTCCTCACGGCCGCCACCAGTCTCGATGAACCCGCGCCGGCCGCCCGGTCGTTGCGGGTGCTCGCCGCGGCTCGAACGCAGTCCTTTGCTCAACTCTCCGCCGCCCACGCCGCTGACTACCGCCGTCTGTTCAAGGCGCTGTCGCTGGAGCTGGATACCGCCGCGCCGCAACGGCCCACCGATGAACGCCTCGCCGCCGTCAAGAAGGGCGGCGCCGATCCGCATCTCGCCCTCACGTACTTCCACTACGGCCGGTACCTGTTGATCGCGTCGTCGCGCGCCGGCTCGCTCCCCGCCAATCTTCAGG
>DALYJJ010000227.1:0-6949 GCA_031969915.1 Bryobacteraceae bacterium
CGCCAGCGCCTGCAGCAGGGTGCGGCGTTGCATGGCGGGCCTCACTGCGACAGCTTCACCGACACCGGCTTGCCGTCCAGCGCCACGCGGTCCCGCTCCAGATCCACCCAGTGCTCCTCGGTGCGCACCACCTTCCCGTTCACGCTCACGCGCCCGCCCTTGATCCACGCCACCGCCTCGGTGCGCGATCCCAGACCCGCTTTCGACAACACCCGCTCCAGCGTCTTCAGCGGCCGCTGGTCTACTTTTCCGTTGGTGGCCACGCTTCCCGCTTCCACGCCATGTCCCAAAACATGTACTCATACCGCGCCGACAGCACGAACAGCCGCCGCGCCGACGCCCGCACTCCGTCTGCCGCCGTCTCCGCCTCGGCGTTCATCATCGCCAGCACCTGCTGCACCGATCTTGCGTACTCGTCGCCCGCGTATTGATCGATCCACTTCTGGTACGCCGGCTCTTTCGATCCCCGCTTTACCAACTCCTTGCCCACCTCCCAATAAATCCAGTAGCAAGGCAACAGCGCCGCCAGCCCTTCGGCGAATGTCCCCTGCTCCACCGCGTTCATCAGGTGGTTGGTGTATGCGTAGTTCGTGGGCGCCATCGCCGTGCTTTTCATTGACGCCGCTCCGGCCCCGTAGGACGCGAGGATCTTCCCGTGCAACTCGCGCTCCGCCTCGATCGCTTCGATCGCATGACGCGAGAGCGTCAACGACCACTCCTCGCGCGGCGCCTTCGCCGCCAGCCGGTTCAGCGCCTGCCCGAAGGCCCGCAGATACTGGCCGTCCTGCAGCAGGTAGAACTGAAAGCGGTCCCGCGGCAGCGTGCCGTCCGTCAGCCCGGTCAGAAACGGATGCCGGAGCGTCTCCCGATACACCGGCGCGATCTCCGCCCACAATTGCGCGGTGAACTCCGCGGCCGCCGCCGGCATCGCCGGGAGCAACGCCGCGAGCAGACAGATCGAGACTCGAAGCATCCTTCCATCGTGCCAGAGTTCCCATAGAATACGAGGCATGATCCGTCCCGTCCTGATCGCCGCCCTGTGCGCCGCACTGCTCCCCGCGCAGAGCAAACTCAAACCCGGCAGCCCCCTCGACGCGCTGCCGAAGAACATCGAAGTGCTGACTTACTTCGGCGAACGCGCCGACTTCTCCCCCGACAACTCGCGGGTCGCCTTCATGGCCAAGAGCTTCGGCGACGCTTTCGTGATCGACCTCAAGACCCGCGCCATCCGCTGCCTCACCTGTAGCATCCCGGGCGCGGCCTTCCTCCGCGTGATGCACCTCTCCACCGGAGACTACCTCCTCATCGGAGCCGAGCGCTTCACCGACATCCGCACCAGCCGCGGCCGCGACAACGAACTCTGGTTCCTCTCCAAGGAACCGAACTCGAAACCCGTCCGCCTGAATCAAAAGATGAGCGAAGGCGCCGCCATCTCGAAGAAGTCGATGCTCATCTCGTTTTCGGAGACCAGCGGCCAGAACCCCGACCTCCCGCGCGGCGCCTCCCGCCTGATCGTGGCAAGCGTCGACCCCGCCTCCCGGAGCCTCGCCGGCAAGCGCGTGGTCCACGAAAGCCCTTCCCCCGACTGCACCCTGGAAGCCCAGGACTTCTACGACAACGACCGCAAAATGACCTTCACCTGCTACGAGCGCGAAGGCAAGGCCAGCGTCCGAGGCATCGACCTCGAAACCAAACAGACCGTCAACTTCTCCGCCTCCATCGGCAGCTACAACGAAGTGGAGGGCATCTTCCCCGACGGCCAATACACGCTCGTCGAATCCGACCGCCAGGCGATCCTCGCCGGCCGCCCCGGCCTCTTCCGTCAGATCGATATCTGGAAACTGAAGCTCGACGGCGCGGGTAAAGACTTCACCCGCCTCACGTACTTCAACGATTACGAAGGCGGCTGGAAAGCGTCGAATCCCGTCGTCTCCACCGACGGCCGCCTGATCGCCTTCCAGGTGGCCCGCTCCGCCGACGAGGCCGGCGTCGGCTACGGCCTCCTCCTCTATCGCCTCCCGCGCTAGCGTCGGCCGAGCGCCGCAAGACTCGCTCAAGACACGCGGACCTTTACCGATAAGTAGCGGTAAAGGTCTTTATGTCCACTTCGAAACTGCTCCCGGTGGCGGCGCTTGCCCTCTCCACCGTGAGCGCGCAAGACCCACGAATCCGTTTCAACGCGACCGTTCGCGGCCGTCTGGAAACGTCCAGCCCCCTCGGCGAACTCGGCGGCTTCGACTCCACGTTCCTGGCCACTCGGGTCCGCCTCGCCATCCGCGCCCGGACCACCGCCAGCACCCTCCTCGTCGCCGAGTTTCAGGACTCGGAAGCCAGCGCTCTCCGGGGCGCCGCGGCGCGGCCCGTGTTCGGCAACACCTCGGACGTCCACCAGTTGTACCTACAGTGGGGCGCCGCCGAACGCGGCTGGCGTTTTCGCGGTGGGCGGCAGGAGTTGCCGCTCCAGGACGAACGCTTGGTGGGCGCCGACCGGGACTGGTGCAACCTGGGGCGATCCTTCGACGCCGCCTCGGTGGACTACCGCGCCCCCGGCCGCGAGTTCTCGTTCTTCGCCGGCTCCGCGGTCCGCTCGGATCACCTCCGTTGGGACCGCCTCCTAGGCCCCGATCACGCCGCCGGCATGCACGCCAAATTCGTTTACCGCGATCGCCTCCGGCTCGCTCCCTACGCACTGCTCAAGGAAAAACGCGCCGACGATCTCCTGCCACGCCGCCACATCGCAACCCTGGGCACGCAGGCCGCGTTCCGGTTCCGCGAATCGCTCTCTTTCGCGACGGAAATGGCCCGCCAGACGGGCCGCTGGGGCAGCCTTGAGGCCGCCGGCTGGGCCGGCAGTTGGGACGCCATCGTTACTGTTCCCTGGGGCGACCGTCCCCCGGCCATCACCGCCGGCTACAAGCATGCTTCCGGCGCGAAAGGCAGGCGCGCCGCTTTCGACGATCTCTATCCGGCCGGCTACAACTCCGCCGGCATCCTCGATCCGTTCGCCTGGCGCAACCTGCGCGATCTCGCGATTGTCGCCGACTGGCAGTTTCATCCGAAGCTGAAACTCGCCGTGGAGGAGCATGCCTACTGGCGCGCCAACCGACAGGACGGCGTCTATCTCGACGACGGCCTGCCCATCGCCATGGACGGCAACGACGCCTGGCTCGGCCAACAAACCAACGCCGCTCTCTTCTGGCAGTTCAGGGAAAAAGTGGAGGCCCGCATGGGCCTGGGATGGTTCGTCCCCGGCTCGCTGCTGCGCGCGAACGGCGTGCCCCGCCCGGCACGCACGTTCTTCCTGAGCTTCGAATACTCGCTCTGAGTTCGCTCTACTGCCCGTTCGCAGCCTGGATAAACTGCTCCACGTTGCTCTTGTCCACGAGCGTCGCTCCGGTGTCGATGAAGTGCGGCACCGGCGCGCGCGAGATCCTCGACCAGTCCTGACCCAGCGGCGAGGGCTTGTAGTAATGCAGGTCCGCCAGCACCTTCACCCCGTAGAACGCCATGCTGTAGGGCTTCTGCGCAATGGTAGCCACGATCGCGCCCTTCTTGATCCATTCGAGCGTTCCTGCGTCCGTGTCCATGGCGATCACCACTTTGCCCGTCTTGTTCTCCCTCGTCAGCACGTCGGCCACTTCTTCGCACGACGATGCCTCCAGGCACACAAACGCATCCGGCGAGGGCTCCTTCGCGATCAACTCCTTGGTCGTGTCGAAGGCGATCCGCGGGTCGCCCTTCACGTCCACCACCTGCTGGATCTTGATCCCCGGGCTTTCCGCGAGAATGCTCTTGTACCCGTCCAGCCGCTCGTCCAGGTTCGCCTGCCCCGGCATCGTGTAGAACACCACGTTGCCCTTGCCGCTCAAGGCCTTCACCGCCACGCGGCCGCCCATCTGCCCCGCCTGATAGTTGTTCGTCCCGATGAACGTCAGCCGCTTGCTCCCCGGCGTGTCCGCGTCCATGGTCACCACCGGAATGCCCTTGGCGATCGCGGCGTCAATCTCGTCCTTCAACAGGTTCGGATCCGCCGCCGAAACCAGAATCCCGGCCGGGTTCTTCGCCACCGCGCGCCGGAACGCAGCTACTTCTTCCTGGGGCGCATAGTTGTCCGGCCCGACCATCTCCGCCTGGACCCCCAGTTGTTTCGCGACGTCCGCCAGACCCGCCGCGGCGCCTTTCCAATAGAGCAGTTTCTTGTTGGCGGTCACCAGGTAATACTGTTCTGCCGGCGAATGGCGCTCTTTGCTGCATGCGCTCAGGCCAAGCAGGGCCGCCGTGGTCAGGAGAGCCGCTGTCACCCTCATATCGAATCCTCCAGTTAAAACAAGCTTCATGAATGCCGGAAAACCTAATCATAGGGCCAGCCGCCCCCGAGAGCAAATGGTACTATTTTCGGCGAACGCCGGTTGCGAATTCCGGCGTCGCCCCGGTATCATGGGCGACCAATGCGCGCTCTGCTCCCACTGCTGTTGCTCTCGCTCACGTCCCCGCTCGCGGCCGGCGTCATCACACTCTTCGATACGGACTTCCAGAACGCCAACTGGACCACCATCGTCCTCGGCGCCAACGGCGGAATGACCGCCGCCAATACCCGGATCGCCACCGGCGGCAATCCTGCGGGCGCCTACCGGCAACTCACTTTGCAGTGGCCCGTGATCAGCCCGGGCGGCCAATCCTCGGCCAACGTCGCCAGCTTCAGCCCCCTCCTCGAGTTTCTCCCCATCGGCGCCATCACCGGCATCCAGTTCGACTACGACCTCGCCAAGATCTCCACCACCGGCCTCCCACCCAACAGCCTCGCCGGCAACTACCGGCCCCTGCTGCAACAGAACGGCCGGACTTACTTCCTCGCCAATGTCGCCAACCTCGCCGTCAGCACCGCCTGGACCACCTTCTCGAACTTCAGCACCAATCCCAACGACTGGGGCGAGATCAACAACGGCGTCACGCTTCCGGATTTCTCCGCCAATGCCCCGGCGATCACGTTCGGCTACCGCGGCCTACTGATTCTCACCTGCCCGTCCGGCGGCGGCTCTTGTTTGGCCGGCACCGCGGTTTCGGGCCTCGACAACTACCGCGTCACCATCACGTACGATGATCCGCAGCCCGCCGTTCCGGAACCCGGCACGGTCACCCTCTGCGGCGCGGCGCTGCTGGTTGCCGCCGCCGCGCGCCGCGCGCGCTCAGTACGCCGTTCCCGCGCCGCCGAATAGCCCCAGAATCGCGCGCACACCCGCGAAACTCGCCGCCGACATCCAGCGCCCCAGCCCCGTCGTCGACATCACGACGATCAGCAGCACGAAGCCGAACCGCGCCAGTTCGTTGTACAAGAACACCGGCGCCCGCGCCGCCAGCAACAGCTTCGATCCGTCCAGCGGCGGCACCGGCATCATGTTGAAGATCGCCAGATACAGGCTCAGGTAAATCCCCCGCACCGCGAACTCGGCCAGCGCGGGCATCCAGGACGAGGCAGCCACGGCCACCAAACCCAGCACCAGCGCGAACAACACGTTGCTGAACGGCCCCGCTAACGCCACCATCACCATCCCGTTGATCCCGTATTTCAGCTTGTACGGGTTCGTGTTCACCGGCCGCCCCCAGCCGAGCAGTCCGGCTCCCAACAACGACATCACTCCCGGCAGGATCACCGTCCCCAGCCAATCGATGTGCGCCATGGGATGCAGCGTCACCCGCCCTTCGATCCTGGGCGTGTCGTCTCCCAGCCGCGCCGCCGTCCAGGCGTGCGCGAACTCGTGCGGTGCGGTCAGCAGCACCATCAGGATCACGTTAATGGCCGCGGCGGCGAAGTTCAGTTCCACACCAACAGCTTCGCACGCGTCACTCCTGGCCCGTACCCGCCTGGCCCGTACCCGTTGCCCGCGCGTCCGGAGCCCCCGCCCCGTCCTTGATCCGGTACTTCTCAAACCACGCCAGCAGGTACAACTGCTGCGCCAGCCGGTGCGACGGCCGCCGCCACCCGTGATACTCGTCCGGCATCCGCACCAGCAGCGTCTCCTTCTTCAGCATCTTCAGCGCCCGATAATACTCCTCGCTCTGCCCCATCGGCGTGCGCAGGTCCGCCTCCCCCGTCATCACCATCGTCGGTGTCGTCACGTTCCCCACGTAGGTCAGCGGCGACCGCGCCGCGTACTCCTGCGGATCCTCCCACGGGTACTTCCGGAACTGGTCGTACCACGAGGGCCCGTCCGTCGTCCCCACGAAGGAGTGCCAGTTGATCACCGGCCGCATCGACACCGCGGCCCGAAACCGGTTCGTGTGCCCCACGATCCACGCCGTCAGCACGCCGCCCCCCGAGCCCCCGCACACGAACAGATTCCGGTCGTCGATCCAACCCTTGGCCAGCGCCGCGTCCACGCCCGCCATCAGGTCGTCGTAATCCTTGCCCGGATAGGCATACTGAATCCCGTTCACGAACTCCTGCCCGTAGCCCGTCGACCCGCGCGGATTCGTGTACAGCACCGCATACCCGTTCGCCGCGAAGTTCTGCCACGCCCAATTGAACGAGACGTCGTACATCGACCACGGCCCGCCGTGGATGTACAGCACCATCGGGTACTTCTTCCCCGCCTCCCAGTTCACCGGCTTCACCAGCCAGCCCTGCACCTTCCACCCGTCCTTCGGCGAAAACCACATCTCCTCCACGTCCGCCAGCTTCGCCCCCTCCAGCGCGTCCGCGTTCACGTCCACCAGCGTCGTCATCGCCGCCGGCTTCGCCATGTTGAACGTCACCAGCGTCCCCGGTTCCTTCGGCGCCGACCGCCCTGCCGCCGCCTGCCCGTTGTTCGCCAGCGCGAAGCCCGCGAGCAGGTGCGCCCCGTCCGTAACCTTGCGCTTCTCGCCCCGCGCGGCGGGGGGGCCGAGCAGCACCGTGCCGTCCCGCGCCAGCACCAACGCTTCCGCGCCGGGCCGCTGGGCCTTGAGCGGT
>DALYJJ010000228.1:0-6854 GCA_031969915.1 Bryobacteraceae bacterium
CGAACCTCACGGGCGCCTGCAAGCCGCCGGCGCCCGTGACGTTCGGGAGCGTCCAACCGGGGAAGGGCAGAAACAACTCCCGTGCGCCGGTGGCCAGGATGAGCTGGTTGAACGAGACCGTGGCGCGCGCTTCGTTGGTTTCCACCGTCACCTGATTGCCTTCACCTCCGACAATGCGGGTTTGGGGAAGAAAATCGAACGAAGCCAGTTCGAGTCGGCGGAACCACTCGCGGCCGCCCGACTGGCCGCGCCAGATCTGGCCTCCGGCGGCTGGGTTGTCGTCGAGGAGAGTAACCTTGCGGCCGGATTCGGCGGCGGCGGCCGCGGCGGCGATCCCCGCAGGTCCGGCTCCGGCAATCAGGATATCGGCGCTGGCCGAACGCGGCGCCGGGGGCGGGTCGCCCAACGCGACCTGACAGGTCCGCACGTGCGGCACGCCCTCCACCGTCGCGCGGCATTCATAGCAGACGCCCATGCCGCAGAGGGGCGCGCGGGGCTGACCGCCAACGCTGGTGCGAAATGCCCGCCCTTCGGTCATGAACTGCGCGGCCAGCGTCTTATGCATGGGGGGCGTGCTCGCGGCTTGGAAGATAGGGAGTCACAGGGATCTTCGAGGCGCGGCCCAGAAGTTGCGCCGCAAGGACATGCGCCGTTCCGAGACAGGTCGTGATCCCGAGGCCCTCATGGCCGGTAGCCAGATAGATCCGCTTGGAGTTTTGATAGGGGCCGATCAGCGGCAGACTGTCGGGAGTCGCCGCGCGGAAGCCCGTCCAGGCGCGGATACCGCTCAGCCGGGCAATCGAGGGCATGTACTCGACGGCGCGGCGCAGCATCCATTGCAGCATGTGCGGCTCGATCTTCGGGTCCGTAGCCCCGAACTGGCGGCTTGAGCCGATGAGGGCCTGCCCGGTGGCGCGGGGCTGAACGTTGAAGGCCACGGAGTCCGCTTTGGAACCGTGCGCGCTTTTCAAGTAACCCAGCTCGACTAACTGGTGCCGGACCCAGCCGGGATAACGGTCCGTAATCAGTAAGTGCCCCTTTCGGGGACGAACCGGAGCTTCCGGAGTGAGCTTCGACGCCCAGGCGCCGGTGGCGTTCACGACAATATCCCCTTCCATCCGGCTGCCGTCGCTCAGCACGGCGGCGCCCTCCGCCAGGCACTGCACTTCGGCTTGAACGACGGCGCTCCCCTGCAGGAAGGCCCGCGTAGCCACGGGCGGATAAACAACGCTGTCCTCGGGAACCCGGAGCGCGCCGGCGAGGCCGGGACGCAGATTCGGCTCGGCCCCGGCGAGTTGGTGCGCATCGAGGACCTCGACGGGCACCTGACGGGCGGAGTAGAAGGCGCGCTTACGTTCCACCTCCGCCATTTCCTCTTCGTCCGCGGCCACCCACAGCGTCCCGCAGGCGAGCGGTTCGACGCCCGCGGGAAGTTCAGGAAGCGCCTCCGCCCATAGCTGTTGCGAGAGGCGTGTCAGTTGAAACTGGGCCTCGGAATCGTCCATCACGACGATGTGGCCCATGCCGGCGGCGGTCGCGCCGCCTCCGGGGATCCTGGACTCAATGACCGTGACGCGCAGGCCGGCGCGGGTGAGTTCCCGGGCGCAGGCCGCGCCGACGATGCCGGCGCCGACGATCACCACGTCGGCGGTTTTGCTCACCGGCGAATCCCCCAACAAAAGGGGTCGCTCTCATCCAGGATCAAACGGGCTTCGGCGTTCACGAAGGCCGAGCCCTTGACAAAGGGTTGAATGCTCCCGCCGCGGATCTCGACGCGGCCGTCGAAGTAACTCCCGACGATGCTCTCCTGGCGCCAGACTTCGCCTTCCTTCAGTTTGCCGTCTTCATACAGGCAGGCGAGCTTGGCACTGGTGCCCGTGCCGCAAGGCGAACGGTCGTAGGCGCGTCCGGGGCAGAGCACGAAGTTCTTCGACTGGCCGAGAGACGAGGATCCGAAGACCTCGATGTGATCGATCTCGCCGCCGTCTTTGCCGGTGATGCCGTTCGCGGTAAGGGCCTGGCGGATCTTCCAGGTAAACTCCGTCAATGCGTCCAGGTTCGACAAAGTAAGGGCCACCGGGCTCTTGTCGACTAAGTAGAACCAATTTCCGCCCCAAGCGATGTCGCCCCGGACCGCGCCGTACCCTTCCACTTGCACTTCAACCTGTTTGCGGTAGCGATAACTGGCGACGTTTCCGATCTCCACCTGGCCGTCTTCGAGGAGTTCCACCGTGACCGGCCCCACCGGGGTGTCGAGCCGCTGGACGCCGGGTTCCATGCGCTTCAGATACGCCAGGGTGGCGACCAGGCCGATTGTTCCGTGCCCGCACATGCCCAGGTAACCGACGTTATTGAAAAAGATCACACCGGCAGAGCAACCTTGCTCATGAGGATCGGTGAGGAGGGCGCCGACGATGGCGTCATTGCCCCTTGGCTCGTTCACAATGGCGCTGCGAAACCGGTCGTGATGGTCGCGGAAGCGCGCCAGGCGTTCGCTCAAAGGGCCCTGGCCCAGGTCCGGCCCGCCCGAAACGACAAGGCGCGTGGGCTCGCCACCGGTGTGGCTGTCGACGATATGGATTTCACGGGGCATGTTGCGTTGCTATCGCGGCCTTCCGTCAGTTTATGCCGTAGAAGCGCCAGGCGGACTGCTGGTCGCGGGTGAGTTTCTGGCTGGTCATCGCCGCTCGCAGCAGTTCGATCGGGATGCGGCCTTCCGTCAGGAAGCGATCGTGGAACTGCCGGTTGGTCATCTTACCGGACTGAACCAGTTCCTTGTGAAGCGAGCGGATCTGGAGACCGCCGAGTAAGTAAGCCGCCTGATAGAGCGGGCTGTAGTTACCGGCGAAGGAGCGGCGGACTTCGGCTGTGGCATTGTCCCGTTCGTGGCCCACTTTGTTCACCAGGAAGTCGATGCACTCCTGAGGCGTCATCTTGCCCAGGTGGAAGCTCAGGCTGAAGATGATGCGCGCGCAGCGGTGCATGCGCCAGAAAAGCATACCAATCTTGTTTTCCGGCGTCTTCGGAAAGTTCATGTCCCAGAGCAGCATTTCCCAGTAAAGAGCGAATCCCTCGCCGGAGAATGAAGTGGAAAACGCGTTCCGGTAGGACCGGTAGCGCTGATGCATGTACCCCTGGAGATGGTGACCCGGGATCAGCTCATGAAACACCGTGGCGCGCGCGAAGTGGATGTTGTTCCCCCGCAGGCTCATCAGCTTCTGTTCGTGGGCCATGGACTCCGTCGGGAAGGAGACCGAGATCACTTCGCCGCCGGTGAAAAACGGATTCACCAACTGGCGCTGCGGCGTCATCATTTCCATGCGCCAGGTTTCGAGCGCGACCGGCGGAATGGTGACCAGGTCGTGCTTGCGAAGAAACTCAACCGCTTCGTCCGCCAGGAATTTGATCATCTCGGGTTGCTTGCCCGGCTCGACGTGCAGGGTCTTCACATACTCCAGCGCCTTCAGCCAATCGTCCCCGTAGCCTAACTCGCGTGACGCCTTCTTCATCTCGTTCTCGCACCAGGCGTACTCTTTGTTGGCCAGTTCGATGAGTTCTTCGGGCGTATACGGGATCCACTCTCGCGCCAGGTCGGTCAGCAGACCCTGGCGGCCGATGGGACTACCGATGATCTCTTCACTGTTGCGCACGCCCGCCAGCCGCTCCCGCAGATACCCGCCAAACGACTTCAAAGTGGCGTCCACCTCCTTGAACGGCGCATCGTTCCACCAGGTGAACAGCGGGTCGTAGCCGTTGTAGAAGTTGAACCAGGCGGTGAGCGCGGCGCGGAGCCGCTCGGCGGCTTGGGCTGCGTCGTTGGCGACCGTGCGCTTGGGTGGCGGCGATTTCTCCAGGGTCTCTCGTGCGGCGCGGATCCGCTTGTTGAGGTCATTCAGCGTGGCGGCCGCCTTGGCTGGGTCGAGCTTTTCCATCCGCTGGCGCGCCTCCGCCAGATCGATGATGGTCTGCGCGAACGGGATCAGCGTACGGATTTCGGCCGCCGACTGGGCCTCCAGGTCGAGTTTGCGGAGTTCGTAGCGGAGCTGGTTGGCGAATAGGAGATAGTCGACCCGGCCATCCTGCGAGAGCTTGTCGAAGTTGGTCTTCTCGAGCAGTTGGAGCCAATCGCCATAGAAGCGCTGCATCCGCTGGCGGCGCCCCGCCGAGAGGTCGATGTTATAGAACCGGTTGAGGCTGCCGCGATCGGCGGTGTAGTTCTCCACCATTCCCCGGAGTTCGCTGGTCAGGTCGCGAAGTTCGGACGGCTGGGCACGAAGAGCGGGGGCGCAGCAGAGCGCGCCGGCGAACGCGACAGCAAGAGCGGCCGTGAGCGCGCCGGGCGCGCGCCGGGGCCTCGAACAAGACATCAAAACCACCTCCCGGTTGGTACGCGATTCCCGTAAGGTAGATCCTTCGCTCGCAGGTGTCAAACGCGCCGAAGGCGGCGGAGGTGGAGCGTCAGCAAAACCAGGGGAGAGAGGCATTAACAGATTATAGATTTATCTTGACAATGGGTGCACGTCGGAATAGGCTTTCTAGCGAACATCGCTTTGGTGAAGAAGGAATCTCGGCCACATTGAAAGCGCTTACAAGGAGCGACCGAATGAGGTTGTCAAGAACGCAGAGTTTCGTTCAGACGGCGATGGCCGCCGTGATCGGGCTGTTGTTGATCGCGCCGCTGGGGATGGCCCAGTTGCGTATTACGGGCGTGATTTCGGGGACCGTGCAGGACCCGACTGGGGCCGCCGTCCCGGGAGCGAAGGTCTCACTGAAGGACCAAGGGACCGGAATCGTGAAGGAGACGAAGTCGGGCGAGTCGGGGACGTTCGTGTTTCCGGATCTGGCAAACGGCAGCTACGAGATGACGGTGACGGCCCAGGGTTTCTCGACGGTGGTGCTGAAGGGCATCAGTGTGCAGACAAGCCAGACGACCGACGTGCCGGTGAAACTGGAACTCGGCCAGCAAGCGCAAACGGTGACGGTGGAGGGGACTGCGCCGGTGCTGGAGACGGTAGCGCAGTTGGTGACGACGACGCAGTCGCGCGAGACGATCACGCAGTTGCCGGTGTTGAACCGGAGCAACGTGCTGGCGTTGGCGCGCCTGGCGCCGGGGGCTTCGCCTCCGGGGGGAGGGAGCACCCGCTATAACAATCTGCCGGGTGGGGCGGTGAATGTGACCGTCGATGGGATCAACAATGCATCGAACGGTTTCAAGAGCGGCGGCACGGTGTTCTTCGCGACCGTGCCGGTGCGCCTGGGCGCGGTGGAAGAAGTCTCCGTGGAGACGGGTGGAATGGGTGCCGACTCGGGCGCGCAGAGCGGGGCGAACATCAAGTTCGTGACGCGGCGAGGGGGAGCGCAGTATCACGGCAGCCTCTTCTACGAGCCGCGCAGCGAGCAGTTCAACGCCAACACGTGGGTCCGCAATGCGAACGCGGCGACGGGAAAGCGCGTCTATTTCCGGCAGCACGATTACGGCGGCAACATCGGCGGCCGGGTGGTGCCCTTTGGCTATCTGAAGGACAAGCTCTTCTTCTTCGCCAACTACGAGCGCATCTACGGGCCGCGCACAGCGGACCGCCGCGTGACGGTGCTGACGCCGGCGGCGCAGCGTGGTGAATACACCTATCTCGTGAACGGGACCACGGATCAGACGCGGACGGTGAACGTGCTGAACCTGGCGCGAACAGGGGGCTTCCGGAACACGATCGACCCGGTTTCGCAGGCGATCATGAACATCAACAACGAAATCCCCAAGTACGCCGTGCAGGTTCCGGACAACAACTTCAACACCGACGAATACGCCTGGAGCGCGGAGAACAATCTCTGGCAGCAGTTCCCGGCGACCCGGTTCGACTACCACGCAACCGCGTCGCAGCAGATCACCTTTTCCTGGAACTACTACCATTCGTGGCAGGCGGGCGAGCGGCGTTTGCCGGTACCCGACGTGAACCGCACCAACCCCTTCCGGCTCGGCTACTTCGTTTGGTCCGCGGCACTCCAATCCACTTTGAAGCCGACGGTGTTCAACGAATTCCGCTACGGGATTCAACATAGCGGCGACACCAACGCGTTTGCCCCGAACGGCCTGCACTACACGTTCAACAACCGGCCGCTGCGCATCGGCCAGACGCTGCCCTTCGGCGGCACGGGCACACCGCTGCGCGGACCCGTGGTTCCCTACATCGACCAGCAGAACGTCACCGGCCGGCACTGGATCGCCACGATGTACGACACCATGACGTGGATCCGGAACAAGCACACGTACACGATGGGCTTCAGCTTCCGAAGCACGGACTGGAAGGATACGGGGGAGGTCTTCCCGATCCCTACCTACACACTCGGAACGCCCACCGGAGATCCGGTGCCAGGCCTGCTCTTCACGGCCGCCAACATGCCCGGCGCGATCAACACGGAGTTTGGCAATTCCACCGCCGCCGCGCTCTATAACAGCCTGATCGGCCGGGTCGCCCAGGCCAACTTCACGCGCGTGGTGAACCCGGACACGTACCAATACGACGGTTTCCACAACTGGACATGGACGCGTTCGCTGATGGGCGGCGCGTTCGTGCAGGACCGCTGGCGCATCAAGCCGAGCTTGACTCTGAACTACGGCGTGCGCTGGGAAGTGCAGGGGCCCATGTACGACGTGAAGGCGATCACCGCCGTGCCCGACCAGGCCAGCGTGTTCGGACCTTCGAGCGGACTCTTCTCCCCGGGCACGCTCAGCGGAAACAACAATCCGACGGCGGAGGTAGGCCGGCAGGCGTTCAACACGGACTTCAATAACTTCGCGCCCAACGTGGGCTTCGCCTGGAATCCGAACCACTCCTCAGGCTGGCTGGGGCGGCTCT